>NZ_JBTNDE010000052.1:0-1294 GCF_054511155.1 Arthrobacter glycogeni
TCGGCCCTGGTGAACCACCCGGATGTGAACAAGGTGGCCTTCACCGGGTCCACCGCCGTCGGCCGGTCCATCGCCCGCTCCACTGCCGGCACCGGGAAGAAGCTGACCCTGGAACTCGGTGGCAAGGGCGCGAACATCGTGTTCGACGACGCCCCCATCGACCAGGCCATCGAGGGCATCGTGAACGGGATCTTCTTCAACCAGGGCCAGGTCTGCTGCGCCGGATCGCGGCTGCTGGTCCAGGAATCCGTGCACGACGAGGTGGTCGACCGGCTCAAGGCCCGCATGTCGACCCTGCGGGTCGGTGACCCCCTGGATAAGAACACCGACGTCGGCGCCATCAACTCGGCCGCCCAGTTGGGCCGGATGCGTGAGCTCTCCGATGTGGGTGAGCAGGAAGGCGCTCACCGGTGGAGCCCGGCCAGTAACCTGCCGCAGCAGGGTTTCTGGTTCCCGCCCACGATCTTCACGAACGTGTCCACGAGCCACCGTATCGCCCGGGATGAGATTTTCGGGCCGGTGCTGTCCATCCTGACGTTCCGCACCCCGGCCGAAGCGATCGCCAAGGCCAACAACACCCCGTACGGTCTCTCGGCGGGGATCTGGTCGGACAAGGGCAGCCGGGTCCTGGCTGTCGCCGATAAGCTGCGCGCTGGGGTGATCTGGGCGAACACGTTCAACAAGTTTGACCCGGCCTCCCCGTTCGGCGGGTACAAGGAATCCGGGTACGGCAGGGAGGGCGGCCGCCACGGACTCGGCGCCTATCTGGCCCCGGCCGCGGCCGGCACGTCAGGGAAATCGGTGGTGTCGGTCATCATGAACAAGACCGTCTTGGGAGGCTCCAAATGAGTGCTGCACGGCTAGGCGTACCGAAGACCTACAAGCTCTACATTGGTGGGAAGTTCGTCCGCAGCGAATCCGGTCGGGTATACGAGGTGGCAACAACGAAGGGTGGGCCTATGCTGAACACGGTCAACGCCGCGAAGGGCTCACGCAAGGACGCCCGCGACGCCGCCACGGCCGCCCGGGCCGCGGTCAGTGGCTGGGCCGGGACCTCCGGATACAACCGCGGTCAGGTGCTGTACCGGATCGCTGAGGTCCTCGACGGGCGCCGCGCCCAGTTCGCCGACGAAATCGCCGCCTCTGAAGGGGTCTCGGCTACCGCCGCGGCCGCCCAGGTGGATGAGGCCATCGACCTGTGGGTCTGGTATGCCGGCTGGGCCGACAAGTACGTGCAGGTGGCCGGCAACGCCAACCCCGTCTCCGGCCCGTACTTCAACCTGTCCACCCCCGA
>NZ_JBTNDE010000053.1:0-1060 GCF_054511155.1 Arthrobacter glycogeni
ACGAGCGCCCACGCAAGTCCCTGGACTGGGACACCCCGGCAGAGCGACTGCATGCTTTACTGGAACTCACATAGCGGGCCGGTGTTGCGACGATGCCTAGAATTCAAGCCGATGAGGGGTGGGTGTATTTATGCGCTGTCAGGGACGGCTGTTCGCGACGGGTGATCGGGTGGGCAATGGATTCGGCCCAAAGTGCTAGCTTGGTCGAGCGCGCGTTACGGATGGCTTACATCCTGCGCGGTGGCGGCCCTGCAGGGGTCGTATTCCACGCCGACCGGGGTACCCAATACACCTCGACCCAACTCCACCAGGTTTGCGCGGGGCTGGGCATCCGCCAATCCGTAGGACGCACCGGCGTCTGTTGGGATAACGCGATGCAGGAATCCTTTTGGTCAACGCTCAAAGCCGAGTTCTACGACCGGCGCCGCTGGGCGACACGACACGCAGCGATCCAGGCGACCGGTAGATGGATCGAAGAGTTCTACAACCGCATCCGCCTCCACTCAGCGCTGGGCTACACGACTCCCGTGGAACACGAACAATTTCTCACCACAGCAAAGCCTCAGCCGGCACAAGCCGCCTGACCAACTGTCCACGACTTGCGGACAACCCCATGAGATCTGGTGGGTGATTGGGCGTGTGAGTCGCCCGATCTGACGCCTCGGCGGGTGGGTTGTGGGGTTTCGTGCACGCCCCCTGTGGGCTGTGACCGGGCCGCGAAAAATAGTTCAAAATTCTTTTCCGGGTGCCTTCCTGCGGACCTTATTTTGTCAGTGCCCGATGATGGAATGAAGGTATGAAAAGCAGTACAGCTTCTCCTACCGGAACGGGATTCGTTCCCGAATCCGGCGCGGATTCCGGCTCGACCGGCGGGCCCGCGAATACCGCCGCGGGGGCTTCGGGCGGTTCTTCGGGGACGTCTGGTGCGGCGTCTGGTGGGTATGGTCCTGGGGGTCCGTTGGGCGTCGGCGCGGTGTGGACCGCCCCGGCGGCTGATCGGGAAGCGGCAGCTGATCGGCCGGTGTTGATGGGCGGGGTGGCTGTGGCGGCGGTGGTCGGC
>NZ_JBTNDE010000006.1:0-153035 GCF_054511155.1 Arthrobacter glycogeni
CATAGCCGGCCTCAGTGCCTTCAAGGCGTCGAGCAACACCCGGATCCCACCATCAGCGACAGCCCCAACCCCCGGAACACGGTAGGACCCCGGAACAGTGGCGGACCCGGCACTAAATGCTCCACGCTGAGCCGTCACCGGGAGGGGAAATCCCTTCCGAATCAACACTGGAGCTGCGCTTCCGTCCATACCTCAATTGTCCCAAACCGCCCCGACATTTCGGGGACTGACCGCCCTATGTGGACAAATCTCTCGAACCAATATTCGAATTAAGGAGACGCCCGGAGTGAGGCGTCAGACGAAGTCGGTTCCGTCCAGGTACCTCGGCCTCAGCAACCAGGGTGATCATGCCGAGGGAAGGGTCACGCCGTCGGAAACTGCAGTACGCCACCCTGATAAACCTGCCCGATCATGGATCGCAAACCAACCAACTGCCCCGCCGATTCCAGCAGGCCAGTGAGCACGACGACGTCGGCCAGGTGCCCCTGTACCAACCGGCCCACCGAGCCGACCGGCGTGATGAGTTCACCCGGCACCGACGTGGAAGCCGCCAGGACCTGATCAAGGGTCATGCCGGCGTCGGCCATCAGAGCGAGCTCCTCCAGGTTGTCGCCGTGCGCGCCGACCCCGGCGTCGGTGCCCATGCCGACCTTGACGCCGGCGGCGATGGCTCGGGCGACCGACCGGCGGTGGTCCTCCGCTACCCGTTGGGCCTTATCGATGACCTGCTGGGACAGGCCGCTGGTGCCGGATTCGCCCTTGCGGATCACGGCCAGCGGAGCCGAAAGGGTGGGAACCAGGTAAGCCTTGGTGTCCAGGAACAGTTGGATTGCCTCGTCGGTGAGGTAAATGCCGTGCTCGATGGTGCGCACTCCCGCCCGCAGCGCATTGATGATCCCGGCGGTGCCCTGCGCATGGGCCATCACGTACTTGCCCTGCATTTCAGCTTCCTCGACGACGACGGCGATCTCCGCGGGGGTGAACTGGGAGTGCCTCGGGTCGGTGGTCGGCGAAAGCACGCCGCCGGTGGAGCAGATCTTGATCTGGTCGGCGCCGGCCCGCAAGAGGGTGCGAGTGACCTTGCGGACCTCATCGGCGCCGTCGGCAATCCCGCTCGGTCGACCGGGATGAGGGCCAAAATCGGGGGAGTCGAGCCCCGAGGGGTGCCACAGATCGCCGTGCCCGCCGGTCTGGGACATGATGCTGACGGCGATGCGGAGCCGTGAACCCTTGACGAGTCCGGTCTCGACCGCCACTTTCGCGCCCAGGTCGGCGCCGCCAGCGTCGCGCACCGTGGTGACGCCGGCGCGCAGGGTGGCCTCGAGGTTCCGCACGGATTCGTAGAACTGCAGGGAGTAGGGCTCGACCATCGCCTGGATGGAGCCAGGGGTGGAGGTCATGACGTGAACGTGCAGGTCGATCAGACCGGGCAGGACAGTGCGACCAGCACAATCCACCACCGTGGCATCCGCATGAGCCCCGGCCAGGCCGGCGTCGCGGCCCACTGCTTCGATCATTCCGTCGCGGATGACGACGTCGGTTTGGCCGGGGAGGAAGCGTTCGCCGTCGAACACGTGGCCGTTCCTCAAAACTGTCGCAAGCGTCATTGCTGCCTTTCGCGGGTTGTGGTGACCTGGTTCACCTTACTAGCGCAATCCGTTCACCCGGCGAGCCCGAGAAACACCAGCAGACCCCGATCGAGTCTCGTCAGATCAGCATCGCTCAGCCGGCCGAGGTGATCACCCACGTTTGCTCGCGGCATGGTGACTACCTTGTCGATCATGATCTGGCTCGGTCGCTCAATCCCGTTACCGGCAGCAGGGTCCACGGAAATACGGATCAGTGGGGCCTCGATCGGATGGGTTGTTAGTGGGCACACGGTTACCGATGGTGTCGCGTCGAACCGATCGTCCTGAATGACTATCACCGGCCTTGGCTTGCCGGTGTAGCCGCCTCGAGCTGCGGCGATGACGACGTCGCCGCGTTTCATGCGTGAGGGTCCGCCTCAATGTCCCAGTCGGCAGTAACAGCGTCGACAAACGCCTGGTTCTTGGCTTCTTCCTCGCTTGCGGCCATGAGGAGCGATTGGCGATGCGCTTCTGCAGCAAATTCCAGTGATCGAACATCGGGCACCCACAGCTGAAGGGGTCGAAGCCCCTGTTCTCGCAACCGCTGTCGGTGTTCACGAACCCGATCACGCATCTCTGCCATAGAAGAATGTTACATGTAACATTCTTCTATGGCAGAGATGCAACCTGCGTGATGGCCTCTTCGCCGCACTGCGGTGATTTACTGCCAGGCGATACTACGAAGGGTCCCGCGTCGACCGCAGCTGCCAATAGCTCGCCGTCGTAAGCGACCGGCAGGTCCGTCTGCAGCCGAAGCGCCACGGCCAGGTGAATCGCATCTGCGCTGCGCAGCCCGCCGGACAACGCGGCCGAGAACATCAGGTCCGACCTCGTGAGGTCCGCGAACGTGATTCCGTTGAGAACAGCGTTGATCACGGTGGAGGGGATGCCCCGACGTCGCCGGGACGCACAGTGAAGCTCGGTGTAGAGCAGCATCGACGAGACGAGCTGGTCGCCCGCCTGGGCCGCTGTGGTGAGGAAGTCAGCCAGGGCGCCGGACTCCTTTTCGTCGACGATCAATTTGAGTGCAGCCGATGTATCGACGTAGACGATCACCGGTCTCCCCGCAGATCGGCCAGGATTCCAATGGTGCTCCCACCTGAGGTCCGGGGTAGCAGACGAAAATCCACGCCGCCGTCAATGGCCGGTCTGGCCTTGCCTGACAAGGAGTAGCTGCTCAAGTGGTGAAGCCGATGGCGCTCGCACTTACCCAATTCCCGGGAGTCATCATGGCATCGGTTCTTGTGTGTTCCAGTCCACTAGTCGGCCACGTCACACCGATGCTCGCGGTCGCCGCGGGCCTCGTTGACCGTAGGCACGATGTCCGGTTCCTCACAGGTCGGCGATTCGAGGATCGGGTGACCGGAACAGGCACCACGTTCATCGGATTGCCGCCGGAGACGGACTTCGACGACAGCGCACTTGACGAATTCTTCCCCGGCCGCGCAGGTCTCAAAGGCCCCAAAGGGATCAGGTACGACCTCAAGGAAATCTTCATGCGCCCCGGACGCGCACAATACCAGACCTTCTTTATGGACTGGCCCCGCGCTGCCGACCACCTCGTCCAGTTCACTGTTCCCGAGTTCGAGTACCCACGCTCCGACCTGCCGGCCAGCGTGCATTTCGTGGGTCCGTGTGTCCCGGGGTGGCAGGCTCGTGGGGGCTATGGGGACGGCGGAACTCCCCGAATGGTGGGACGAGCTCGACGCCGGCCGCCCGCTGGTCCATGTCACCCAGGGCACTGTTGCCAATCGGGATTTTAGCGACCTGGTCCGCCCGACCATCGATGGCCTGGCTGACGACGACGTCCTCGTCGTCGTCGTCAGCACCGGCGGACGCCCAGCGGGCTCACTCGACGGTCCGCTACCTGCAAACGTTCGAGTCTCCTCCTACCTGCACTACGACGAACTCCTGCCGAAGACCGACGTTCTGGTGACCAACGGCGGATACGGTGGGGTGCACTTTGCGTTGCGCCACGGCGTGCCGTTGGTGGTTGCGGGTGAAACTGAGGAAAAAACTGGGGTGTCGGCCCGCGTTGCCTAATCTGGCACTGGAATTAACCTGCGCACAAATCGCGCCAAGCCTGCGGCCGTCGCCGTCGCCGCCGCCGTCCGCACCGTCCTCTCCGTTCCCTCATACCGGGAGGCCAGTCGGCGGATCGGCGCTTCGATCCGGGCATCGAGGGGCTGGTGGACCTGGTCGAAAGTGTGTACGGCGCTGGTCGACGCCCCGCAGGGCAATAGGAAGCCAGGACGGTCCATCAGCACCACTGGCATCGCGGTGTCAGAGGGGCCGCACCTCGACGACAGACTCAAGTCCGCTGAAGTCCGTGATGTTGCGCGTGTACAGGATCGCATTATGGGTCATTGCCGTGGCGGCGATGAGCAGGTCGAAGCTGCGCGCTTGGGGCTTCCTGCCCGATTCTGCGACCAGGTGAGATATCAATCCGTAGTTCCGGGCCACCTCGCTGTCGACTGGTAACGCAGAAAACCGGCTCTCAATTGCAGCAAGCCGGCGGAGGCGTAGTGCGCGTTGCGCTTCGGTGGCAACCAATACGCCGTAGTGAAGTTCGGCGAGGCTGATCGTGCTGATACCGATTTCCTCGGGGACAGCCCGTACATCATTGGCAATCAGCAGGTTTGTGTCAAAGATGGCTTTCACTGCTGGGTCCATGGGTCGCGAGGCGGCTGGTCAAATGCTCGCAGATCGTCTGCCCATTCCGGATCGGTCGGGGAGGAGAAGAGGTCTTGTACTTCGCTGAATCGATGCCAGGATCGCTCTGCTATTGGGCTAAGCACCGCGGCGTCACGCCCGGATACGGTAATGGTCATCGTCTCACCAGCCTCGGCTCTCTTGATGACATCGCTGGCATGCTGGCGAAGTTCTTTCAGGCCAATATGTTTCATCAAACCACGGTAGCACTTGTGCTACTCATGCGGTAGGCGTCGCAGGGAATTGGTCCCGCAGAAACCCATCCGTTCTGAGTCCACCGAGGACCAGTACACCTGGGGTCTTCAGTGCTCGGGCACGGCGCCCCCATCGTGGGGGCGCGACGGGTCAGATGGTCCGCCGCGACGGCGGCTCGGCCCCGCCGGGTCGCTGCACCAGCACCTGGTTCACACCGGTCAGCCCGTTCTCAAACCCCAGTGCGCTGGTCGCCATATAGAGACGCCACACCCGGGCCCGGCCCTCGCTGGTCAGGCCCACCGCTTCCTCCCAATGATCCTCCAGGTTCTGGACCCACGCCCGCAGGGTGAGCGCATAGTGTCGGCGCAGCGCTTCGACGTCGAGCACTTCGAACCTGGCCGATTCCAGCGCGCCGAGCATCACGGTGAGGCTGAGCATCTCGCCGTCGGGAAAGACATATTTCGGGATGAACGAATCGGGGTCCGGGCGCATGGTGTCCCCGGCATTCCATGAAATGGCGTGGTTGAGCAGCCGGCCGCCGGGGGCCAGCAGACCGAACAGGTGGCTCGCGTACGCGGCGATCTGGTCGCGTCCGACGTGCTCGGACATCCCGATGGAACTGATCGCGTGGTACGGGCCGTCGTCGACGTCGCGATAGTCCTGCACCCGGATCTGCACGCGCTCGCTGAGCCCGGCGTGGGCCACCCGTTTGCGGGCGCGCTCCGCCTGTTCGGTGGACAGGGTGACGCCGACGACGTCGGCCCCGTAGCGCTCCGCCGCGTGCAGGGCGAAACTACCCCAACCGCACCCCACATCCAGCACCCGCATGCCGGCTTGTAGCCCGAGTTTCCGGCAGACCAGATCAAGTTTCGCCTCCTGCGCCGCGTCCAGACCGGTATCGGGGGAGTCCCAGACCGCGCAGGAATACACCATTGACGGGCCGAGGACGAGCGCGTAGAAATCGTTGCCGACGTCGTAATGGTGGGAGATGGCGGCGGCGTCGCGCCTCTTCGAGTGTTTCCGGCCCGCCCGGTCGATGGTGATTTCCTCGGGCGGGGGAGCAGGGTTGAGACCGATGGCGCCCAGCCGGACGGCGGTGGTGAGCAGTTTTGCCCGCTCGCGGAGCGTTGGCGGGCTGAAGGGTTCGAGTTCGGCGAACTTCCCGACGGCGCTGAGGGCGGTGAAACTTTCGTAGAGGTCGCCGGGGGCGTCGATATCCCCGGCCACGTAGGCCCGGCTCAGGCCCAGCATGCCGGGGGACCAGAGCATGCGACGCAGCGCCCGTCGGGAACGGAATTCGATCACCGGAGCGGTCGGCGGGCCCGCCTCCGACCCGTCCCAGGCCCGGAGTCGGAGCGGAATTTCCTCGGTCCCCAGAACGATCCCGAGCGCCTCGGCCAACAATGCGGCGGCTCCCTGTGCTTTGCTCATAGCCATGTTTACTCCGGTTTCGGCTTCAGGGCCAGAGGCGTGCGTCACGAACCCAGGGGCCCGGCGACGGAGTGAGCCGTCAGGATGGCGGAAGACAGGGATCAAGGTCCGAAGGGATGCTAAATGGCGGGGATCACCAGTGCCGACGTGGCTCGTGAGAGTGGCGTCTCGCGCACCACGGTCAGCTATGTCCTGACCGGGCGCGAAGGCGTGAGCATTTCCGAGGAGACCGGCGGCGCGTCTGGGGTACGCGCCATCCGCCGCTGCGCGGGCGTTGAAGACCGGGCGCAGTGACCTGGTGCTGTGCATCCTTCCCGACTGGCCGATCGGACCCGTGATTGAAACTCTCATGGACCACCTCGCCGACGAAATGGCCGAGCGGGGGCTGTCAGTACTGGTGCATCATGCGCGGGGGCAGCGACCGCTGCAGGAACTTTGGCGTGCCGTCACTCCGCGCGCCGTGATCGGTTTCGCTCCTTTCGACGACGACGACCTCCGGGCCATGCGTCAGGCCGGGATCCAGGTGTTGGGAGCCGCCGGCGACGCCGAGGCGGCAGGTGCCCATCGACCCTCCGAAAGTCAGCTCCGGATCGGTCGACTGCAGGCTCAGCAACTCATCGCTACCGGGCGGCGCAGGATTGCCTATGCCTGGCCCACCGATTCCCGCGTGGAGCACTTCGCAGCAGACCGGCTGGAGGGTGTCCGCCGCGAATGCGCTGAGCACGGCTTGCCCGAGCCGGAGGTGCGCCCGGTTGACCTATCGGGCCGTCTCCGCCGCTGCCGCCCTGCAGGCCTGGCGGCAAGGCCCGGACCCAGTGACCGGCGTCGCGGCCTATAACGACGACGTGGCGCTCGCTGTCCTGGCGGGGCTCCGAACGCATGGACTCCAGTGTCCCGCGGAAGTTGCGGTCGTGGGAGTGGACGACACGCCCGCCGCACGTCTGGCTGACCCGCCGCTTACTACCATCTCCCAATCCATTGACCAGCAGGCCCGGTACCTCGCCGGACTTGTCCTCGCCGGTCTGGGCGACCCGCCCGGAGAAACCAGGTGGGCCGCCCCTTCGGGCGACGGTATGGTGCTGGTGGTTCGCGGCTCAGGTTGATTCGTCTGAGCCGGGTGATGCAGCCCGGGACCTACTGGTACTGCACCACGTAGCTGGGGATGCCCGTGTCGGCGTTGCTGACGGGAGCCCCGGTGTCGTTGACGACATGGTCGATGGTGCCGGCCCCGAGGTCGACGGTGAGGATGTGGTTCAGCTGTACCCCCGCAGTGTCGGGAACCTCGAAGCCCCGGGTGGCGCGGATGGTGGGATCCACGTCGGTGAAAATGTAGGAGCCGCCGCCCCAGAGGGTGTGGTTCCTGACGTCGTCGGCCACCTTGTAGCCGGCCCAGCCGAGGACGCCGTCGTGCTGCCAGGCCGCCTGGTTGGGTGGATCGTAGGGGAGCTCGTTCTGGAAGAAGACAGTGCGGCCGTTTTCGCCGTTCCAGATGACGTTGTACTCCTGGTAGTGCTCGACGAAGAGGCCCGTTGCGCGCTACGTAATCATCACGGGTTAGATGCCGTCACCGCAAGTGTCCGCGTCACAGCACCTCGCGCACCGTGTTGACCACCAACAGGACGCCGAGAATCCCCACCACCCAGGACAGGGTGTTCGTCGAGTTGCGGGTCAGCCAGCCGTCGAGGTTCACCAACGTCGGATCAACCCGTCGCGCCGCCACTAACCGCAGGACCAGGATGGCCAGTGCTGGAAGGATCATCACCAGGCAATACGCCGCGAGCACCACACCGGACACCGGCCACTGAACGCCCGAAGTGGTCAACAGGCCGATCGCCCCCAGATAGGGGAGCATCGTTGCCACCTCAACCGTCGCAGCGCCCAGCGCCAACCCGATCAGCGCGACGCCGCCCGCGCCCGCACCGCCACCCGCGCCACCCGCACCCGGCGTTCCGGATCCGACAGCACGGTCACGCCACCGCAGGATCCGGGCCGACGGCGGAGCGCCCTCCTTCTTCTCCCGTTTGGCCCTCGCCTCCAGTCGGAAGCTCCAGACGATGAGGGCAATCCCCGCAACGAAGAGCCCACTGCGTGCCAGCCGGGAATTGAAGAAGTCACCCAGTTGGGTGATCGCCGCCTCCGCCCCGAACGTGATTGCCAGCCCCACACCGAAGTAGAAGACAGCCACCGTCAGGAGAAACACCACGATCCGGCCGACGCGCATCCTGCCGGGCGCCAACATCAGCCACAGCGGGATCATCAGGGTGCCAAAGCTGGTGGAATCGATCAGGGCGAGGGCGGCCAACGTTCCGGCAAGTGCAAGGGTCATGGCTAGGACGCTACGGGGACTCGCCGCTCGACGGCGTCTGCGAAAAGGATGATCCCAGGGACTCCGATACATCTTTAGACCGATCCGGCACCAGCCGGGCCGTGGTCAAATTATCAGGTGGACACCACCAACCTGCGCCGTGACGCACGCACCGCAGCCATCGCGTTGGTGTGCGGTCTACTGCTGATCGGTCTGGGCCTCACCGGCGTGTGGGGAAGCCAGACCGGGGTGGTGCAGCTCACCGGTGACCAGCGGTGGTGGCTGGCCCTGCCCTTCACTGTGTCCTGCGTCGCGATGGCGTTCAAGCGTCGCGCACCGGTGACCGCCCTCAGCGTCGGCTTCCTTGCGCTCGCCGCCGACGCCCTGCTCGGCGGGAGCATCGCCATTCTCCTGCCATTCTTCGACCTCCTCTACACGGCGGCGTTGGTCGTTCCGCCGCCGGTGCGCCGTGCGCTGTGGGGTATCGCCGGAGTGTTCGTGGCGATTCCGGTGATCGACCGGCTGGCGGACACCGCCGACCTCCGGGTCACCGTCCTGATCGGCCTCCAACAGGCCGCTATCTTCGTTTGCCCGCTCTGGTGGGCGATGGATGTGCGACGCAAAACCGAACTGGCGACAGTCGCGGCCGACCGCGCCGACGCCGTCGAACGCCTCTCGCTGGCCAGTCGACAGCAGGCCATCCGGCAGGAACGGGATTCCCTCGCCCGGGACCTGCACGACGTCGTTGCCTCCCACCTCTCGGCGATCGCCCTGCACTCCGGCGGCGCGCTGGCCACCCCGCCCAACGAGACCAAGGACCGCGCGGCGCTGACCCAGGTGCGCCGCTCAGCTCTCGAATCGATGGAGGATATGCGCACCATGATCACGCTGCTGCGCGCACCGGATCCCGATCCAGTGGTCGATTCCGCGCCCGACGACGACGGCGCCGCCCTCCTGCCGCGGCTCACTCACCTGCAGCCCCTCCTGGATCAGGCGGAAACCAATGGATTGTCAGTCGCCCTCGACGACCGCCTCTCGGTGCCCCGCGACGGCCAGCTCAGCGCGGCCACCGAGCTGGTGGGCTACCGGATAGTGCAGGAAGCGCTGACGAACGCGGCGAAACACGCCCCGGGGAGCAAGGTCACCCTGCAGCTCCTGCTCGGCCAGGGCCACGTAAGTATCCGCCTTCGCAACGCACTGCCAGCCACCGCACTGCCAGGCACCACACTCCCTGCCAGCCCCTCGCAAGTGTCGCCGGCCGGAGCCAACGGACCGCCCGGTCTCGGCCTGGGGCTAATTTCCATGAAGGAACGAGCCGCTTCTATCGGTGGATGGGTCACAGCCGGTGCCGACGGAGACCAGTGGGCCGTCTCGGCTGAGCTCCCGCTGGCGGCAACCGGCACGACGGTAGTTTCGTGACCGCCGGTGCAAGCCCTTCCATCAGGGTGCTCATTGTCGACGACCACGCGGCGATCCGGGCTGGCATGAGGTTCATCCTGGAATCTGCGGCCGGGTTCGAGGTAGTGGGTGAAGCCTCCGACGGCAACGCCGCGATAACCAACGCGACCGCGTTGCGCCCCGACGTCGTTCTGATGGATGTAAGGATGCCAGGAATGGATGGGATCGCTGCGACGCGGGCGATCGTAGCCGCCGGGTTGTCACAGGTCCTTATCCTGACCACGTTCGACGTCGACGAGTACATTTTCGGTGCGCTGCGCGCCGGAGCCGCCGGATTCCTGCTGAAGACAGCCGAACCGGCCGCACTGCTCGATGCTGTGCGGCGGGTGGCTGCCGGTGACGCGGTGATCGCACCGGAAGCGACCCGTCGACTGCTCGAGGCGTTCGTCTCCCTGGATCACGAAGCCGCGCGGAACTCAGCCGCGCGGGCTACTGCCGAACGGCTGTCTCCCCAGGCCAGCTCCGGCCAGCGTGGGAGCGATAACGCGGGGGTGCAGGGTGAACAGTTGACAGACCGCGAGACCGAGGTGCTGACCCTGATCGCCGAGGGACTGTCCAACCGGGACATTGCCGCGCGGCTCAACATCTCCCCCGGAACCACCAAGACCCACGTGTCGCGGGTGCTGACCAAGCTCGGCTGCAGGTCGCGCACGCAGGCAGCCATCATCGCCCGGGAAGACCGGCTGGTCTGATCACGGTTCAGTGTTCACGGTTCAGTGTTCAGTGCGCGGTACCGCACGGGCTGTATGCTTCGGTCACAATCACTTACCTGGGGGAACCACTTGAACGATCCGTCGCTGCCGCCCGCCCTGAACACCGCTCCCTCGACGGGTAGACGCAAGATCAGGATTTCCACGGGCCTGGCCGCTGGGGCGGTTCTCTTCCTGATCGTCGTCGGCCTCGTCAGCAGCGGGGTGAGCGGCGCCGTCATCATGGCGGGACTTGCGGCGTTCATTACCGGGCTGTACGTCGTCATCACCAACCGGGCGTCGTGGGCCGGAATCGCGGGCCGGAAAATGGGCGCCATCACCATGGCGGCTGCCTTGGTCGCCTTGGTTGTCGGGGGACTCCTCGCTCCGCCCAGCGACACCACCGCTCCGGCCGCCGTCGCTGAAGAAACCACCTCAGCACAGGCCGCCGACGAGACGCCTACGCCCACCCCGACACCCACGCCGACGCCCACCGCGAGCAAGACGCCCACACCTACCCGGACACCCACCCCAAGCAAGACGGCGACCGCCACGCCGTCGCCCACGCCAAGTCCGGATCTGGCACCGGTCGACAGCGCCGACGTGGTTGCCGTCGACGGCAACCCCAGTGCACCCGGCGACCAGCCCGGACACGGCATCCGTGCCCTCGATCTGCTGGATACCCTCCCCATCAAAGGCCGGGCACCGAAAACTGGGTACGACCGAGACCTGTTCGGCCAGGCCTGGGCCGACGTTGATCGCAACGGCTGCGACACCCGCAACGACATGCTCAACCGCGACCTGACGGCGATCATCCATGCCAACTCGGTGCCGTGCAAGGTCCAGTCGGGCATCCTCAACGACCCCTACACCGGTACCACCATTGACTTCCTCAGGGGGCAGTCCACCAGCATCGACGTCCAGATTGACCATGTCGTTGCGCTGTCCGACGCCTGGCAGAAGGGAGCCCAGCAGCTCAGCGCAGACCAGCGCCTCGCCTTCGCCAATGATCCGCTGAACCTCCAGGCCACCGACGGACCCACCAATTCACAAAAGGGAGCGGGCGACGCCGCCACCTGGCTGCCGCCGAATCAGTCGTTCCGCTGCGAGTATGTTGCCCGGCAAATCTCGGTGAAGGCGACGTACAGTCTCTGGGTCACCCAGGCTGAACGCGACGCCATGGCCCGTATTCTCGCCAACTGCTCGGACACCATGGCCCCGACCAGCCAGACCGCGCCGCCCGAGCCGATCCCCGAGCCGGCACCCACCCAGGCCGCGGCTCCTGAACCGGCTCCGGCGCCAGCACCTGAACCGGCTCCCGCCCCAGCACCCGCTCTCGCACCCGCACCGGCACCCGCTCCGCAACCCGTGCCGGCACCGGCTCCGGCGCCCGCTGCGCCGTTCGCGAACTGCACGGCCGCGCGGTCTGCGGGCGCCGCTCCCGTCTACGCGGGGCAGCCCGGTTACGGCACGCATCTGGACCGCGACGGCGACGGGGTGGGCTGCGAGTAGCAGCGGGCTCCTTAACTGACGCGGTCGGTGCAAGCGCCGAAACGCTTACACCGACCGGGGCTTTTCTAGCTGGTCAGGGTCGCCAGTTGGCGGCTGAGCTTATGCCTGAGCAGCAGCCCGGCGAACCGCATAGGCGCCACCCAGAGCCAAAGTGAGAACCAAGCCACCGCCAAGTACGATCGCTCCCAGATCCCGACCCGACGGCTGCGCCACGCCGGTGTCGGCGCCGCCCACCGGCATTTGGCTTACCTGAGCGGGCTCCACCACGGGAGGCGTCACCACTACTGGCGGCTCGACGGGAGGTACCACCACTACTGGCGGAGTGTTCTCGGCAACGATGCCGGCAACGATCGACTCGTCGTAGGGTGGGTTTCCCGCGGCGTCGCATCCGAATCCGTCTTTGTCTGCGTCAAGTTTGAGCTGGTAGCCCGGCGTGTTTGCGGGAATATTGAAGACGCCTACCGCTTTGGCTGCGTCGCAGTTCTCGAATGGAAGTGCTACTGCCAGGGCGGGTGTTGCCGATAATGCTGTGAATCCTACTGCTGCCGCAATGGCGAGACCGGTTGTGCGCTTGTTCATGAATCCCCCTGATTGGTGTGACGCCGACCACGAAAGCGTAGGCAGCTTGCCCACTGTATACACAAGTCAACGGCCCGCCGGACCAGCGTTTCCAGGCGCGAGGGGTCAAGCCACCTCCGTCAGCGAGACAACGTAGGATCCACCTATGGATAATGCGCGCGCCAGCACCGCCACCCTGCTAGTTACCCTCAACGACATCAGGGCCGCAGCCGAGCGGATCCAGGACCTGGTGTTGCGCACGCCGATCGTCGCGCTCCCGCACCCGGACCGACCGTCCGACGTCCTCCACCTGAAAGCCGAATCTCTGCAACCGACGGGTGCCTTCAAGCTCCGTGGCGCCTACAACACCATCTCCCAGGTGCTCGATGAGTCCCGCGACCGCGGCATCATCGCCCAGTCCTCGGGCAACCACGCGCGCGCCGTCGCCTGGCTCGCCAAGCGGCTCGACCTGCACGCCGTCATCGTCATGCCCGACGCCGCCCCGGCCACCAAGATCGCCGCCGTCCGGGCACTGGGAGCCGAGGTGGTGCTGGTGCCGGCATCGGAGCGGGACAGCCGGACGCTTGAGCTCGCTGCCGAACACGGCTACGTCGAGGTGCCGCCCTACGACGACCTCCGCATCATCGCCGGCCAAGGCACCGTTGGGCTCGAGCTCATCGAGCAACTGCCCGACGTCGACGTCGTCCTCGTCCCCATTTCCGGCGGCGGACTGATCTCCGGGATTGCCACCGCCATCAAGTCGCTACGCCCGGAGGTCCAGGTGATCGGTGTCGAACCCGAACTCGCGGCTGACGCCGCGGAAAGCCTGCGCGAGCAGCGCAGAATCACCTGGGACACCACACTCACCTACCGCACGGTGGCGGACGGGCTGCGGACACCGGCCCTCGGCGTGCACCCGTGGGAGCACATCAGACGGTACGTCGACGACGTCGTCACCGTCTCCGAAGAGCAGATCCTCACCGCGGTGCGCCACATTGCTGTGGAGGGCCGCCTCGTCGCCGAACCGTCGGGCGCCGTCGCCACCGCAGCGTGGATGCATGACCTGGCGCCTCGCGGTGCCACCGTCGCGGCGATCGTCTCGGGCGGCTCCGTCGACCCCGCCCTGATGGCGCGGGTCATGGCCGGCTAAATATTGGCCTGGACTTGGGCATTCGTGTCCCGGACCATCGAACGCGCCTCGGCAGACGGTACTGCTGCGGAAAAGTGCAGGCAATGCATGCAGTGCATGCACTTTCGGCGGCCGGTGTGCATGCACTGCATGCATTGCATGCACACTTTGGTTGGCAGTAGTCCTCCAGACGCTAGTCATTCTCCCCGTCACCCCCTGCGGCCTACCTATGCCGCGGGTCGAGTCTTCCCCTTGCCGGGCGGCGCAGGAATCAAGACACCGCTACTTCGGCGAACGCAGCTACCCGGAGAATGCAGCTACCCGGCGAACGCAGCAACGCCCGCTTCGGCTACCTGCTGATCCTGTTCGATCGATCCCGTAGAGACGCCGATAGCACCGACGATGCTCCCGTCCCGCACCAGCGGAATGCCGCCGGGGAACACCACCAGCCGGCCGCCGTGCGCGTCGTTCAGGCCATAGATCGGACCGTCCGGCCGGGTCATCCCCTGCAGGTCGCCCGTCTCGCACTGGAAGGCGATGGCCGTGTACGCCTTATTGATCGCGATGGTGATGCTGCCGATATTGGCCCCGTCCATCCGGACGTGTGCCTTCAGATTGCCGCCGGCGTCGACCACCGCGATGTCCATGGGCTGCCCAATCTCGGTTGCCTTCGCAGCGGCGGCGTCGATCACGCGGCGGGCCTCATTCAGCGTGACGGTTTCCAGTACGGTTCCAGTTGCCATGAGTTTCCTCTTCCTCAATGTCAGTAAGCACAGCTCTGTGCTCAGGACAGCGTTGCTGCCCCGGTCATCCCTGCCAAGACGCGTTCTCGCCCTGTGAGAATGCGTCTGCAGGCTGGATGTGCCCCATCGACGACCGGGGAACCGGGCGTGGTGGTGATTACCCCCATGAGGGGGAGGGTGTTCCCTCATACCCATTCTTGAGGGTTCTCGCCTACCGTGTAAATCAGCTAACAAGGAGGTTTGACGTGGGTGTTGTGCCCTTGAAGGACATTGTCGATCCGGCATTTTCGGCGCGCTATGGTGTGCCTGCCATTAACGTATTCAACGATCTGACCATGGAGGCGGTGCTCGCCGGCGCGGTGGAGTGCAATTCCCCGGTGATCCTGCAGACCTCAGTGAAGACAGTGCGCAGCATTGGCTCCCGGGTCCTCTTTGAGATGTGGGAGTCATTGACCCGCGGCATCGAGGTACCGGTCACCCTTCACCTCGACCATTGCCCAGACCGTGAGGTAGTCACTGAGTGCCTGAAGGCCGGCTGGAACTCGGTGCTGTTCGACGCTTCAGAGCTCCCGGTTGAAGAAAACCAACGCCAGACCATCGAGGTGGTCCGGGAGGCCCGCAGTTACGGCGCTCAGGTGGAAGGCGAGATCGAAGCAATCACCGGCGTCGAGGACGACCACGGCTCCGACGAAGTGTCCAAGCAGCAGAGTCTCGAGACGGCGCTGAACTTCATCGACGCTACTGGGATCGATGTTTTCGCTCCATCCATTGGCAACGCCCACGGCACGTACAAGGCCGCGCCTGTGCTGGACGTCAACCGGGTCACCGAAATTGTTGAAGCTCGTTCCATTCCCATCGCCCTGCACGGCGGTAGCGGGCTCAGCCCTGCACAGTTCCAGGACCTGATTGCCCGCGGCTGCGCCAAGGTGAACATCTCCACGGCGTTGAAGGAAACGTTCATGCAATCAAGCCTGACCTTCCTGAAGCAGGCCGAACACAACAACAAATGGGATCCGCCGTCGCTGTTCAAGCACACCCGCGGCGACGTGATCGACATGGTCAAGGTGCTGGCCGAGCAGTTCGGCAGCGCCGGGAAGGGCAGGTAGCCGCCCATGCCCACCCTGATCTTTGACTGCGACGGCGTGCTCGCCGACACCGAACAGTTTGGCCACCTCCCGGCCTTCAACCGTACATTCGAGGAATTCTCGGTACCCGTGCACTGGAGCGTCGATGACTACGCCGAGAAGGTGAAGATCGGCGGCGGTAAGGAACGTATGCGCAGCATCCTCACCGACGAGGTGAGCACCCAGTTGGGACTGCTCGACGACGCCGCGAAGGACGAATCGATCCTCGCCTGGCACAAACGCAAAACCGCCATCTACACGGATCTGGTGGACGGCGGTGTTATGCCGGCGCGGCATGGAATTGCCCGGTTGGTGCAGGAAGCGCACGACGCCGGCTGGGGCCTCGCGGTTGCCTCCACCTCCGCGGAGCCCGCAGTTCGCGCGGTGCTGACGCACGCCGTCGGGGGAGAACTCGCGGCAGGCTTCGCCGTCTTCGCTGGGGACGTGGTGCCACGCAAGAAACCGGCGCCAGACATTTACCTGCTGGCCCTGAAGGACCTCGGCCTGAGCACCGACGACGCCGTGGTGGTCGAGGACAGCTCGAACGGACTCCGCGCGGCAGTCGCCGCGGGCCTGCGCACTGTTGTCACCGTCAGCAGCTTCACGCGCTCCGAAGATTTCACCGGAGCGGCCCTGGTGGTCAGTTCGTTGGGAGATCCCGGCGAGCACGCCGAAGTGCTGGCCAACCCCCTCGGCGTTGAGGTAGCCGACGTCGTCTCCCTCACCACCCTGCGCCAGTTACTGGATTCACCGTCCGCCACAACCCATCCGGAGGCATCATGACATCCACCGACCTTGAGAACGTCGAATTCGTGGTCCGCTCCATCGCGCAGACGGCTGTGGATAAGGAGCAGGAATTTGGTGACCTTGACGCCGTCGTCGGCGACGGCGACCTGGGCTATTCACTGGCTCGCGGTTTCGAGAAAGTCCTGGCCGACTGGGACACCTTTAAACGCGACGATCCTGCCACTTTTCTGCAGCAGATTGCGCTGGCCATCTCGAGCCGTATTGGCGGGACCTCGGGCCCGCTCTGGGGGACAGCCTTCCTCAGGGCCTCGGCGGCGGCGAAGGCGTCGGGAATCATGGACGGCGCCACAGTCGTCGCCATGCTGCGCGGCGCGACCGATGGCATCAAAGCGCGTGGAAGCGCCGAGTTGGGGGACAAGACCCTCCTCGACGCGATCGTCCCAGCGACCGACGAGCTTGAACGCGAACTCGGCAAGGGAACCGACGCCGCCGGCTGTCTCAAGGTCTTCTGCGACACCGCCCGGGCCGCAGCCGATGCCACCAGCACCCTGGAGGCCAGGCGCGGCCGGGCCAGCTATAGCGGAAAAAGAAGCATCGGCTCGCCCGACGCCGGCGCGGTGGCTGTAGCCATCATGATCGAACGACTCACCTCCGAATGGGCGGCACGCTAGCCCCTTCAGCGACCTGCTATCCAATCTGACCTTCAATTCAACACAACGATGTGGAGCCCCCATGAAAAAGTTCGTCAATGATCCCAAGCAATTTGTTCCAGAAATGCTCGAGGGCCTGGCCCTGGCCAACCCCGAGACCCTGAAGTATGTGCCGGAATACAACCTCATCATGCGGTCGGACAGCCCCAACGAGAATAGGGTGTCGATCGTCCAGGGCTCGGGGTCGGGTCACGAGCCAGCCCACGTGATGGCTGTGGGCCAGGGCATGCTCGACGCCGCCTGCCCAGGCGACGTCTTCGCGGCGCCCCCGTTCGACTATGTGTTCGAAACCACCAAGCTGCTCGCCTCCCCCAAAGGTGTCCTGCTGCTGGTAAACAACTACACCGGCGACAAAATGGTCTTCGACATGGCCCAGGAGATGGCGGCCGCCGAGGGTATCAACGTGAAAACTCTCTTCATCGACGACGACGTGTCGGTGCAGGACTCCACCTACACCATCGGCCGTCGTGGCGTCGCGGGAAACTTCTTCGTGATCAAAGCAGTGGCTGCCGCAGCCGAACGCGGCGCCGATCTCGACGAGGTGATCCGGATCGGAGAGAAAGTGAACTCGGTGACGCGCACCATGGGTGTCGCCCTCACCGCGTGCACGCCGCCAGCCAAGGGAAGTCCGCTTTTCGAACTGGGCGAGGACGAGATCGAGGTCGGCGTGGGCATTCACGGCGAACCCGGCCGGCGTCGGGCCAAGATGATGCCAGCCAACGACATTGTCGATGAAATCCTCGAGCCGGTGGTCAGCGACCTGCCGTTCAAGGACGGCGACCGGGTGGCCCTGATGGTGAACGGCCTCGGCGGCACCCCGATCAGCGAGCTTTACCTGCTGTACGGGCAGGCCCACAAGCAGCTGGCCGCCAAGGGCATCACTGTTGGCCGTAGCTATGTGGGCGAGTACTGCACGTCGCTCGACATGGCGGGTGCGTCAATCACCCTGGTCCGGCTCGACGACGAGATTGAGTCGTTGCTGAGCGATCCCGCCGAGATTGCAATGCGGGTGTTCTAGCCGAATTCTCCTCAGGAGGATTTGGTTCGTAGCTGCGACCCCCGGCGGATGCCGGGGGTCGCAGCTACGTCCGGACCGGAACGGGGGAGCTCGGCGCCGCTCATGCTGACCAGCATGGTGCGGTTGCTGGCACCAGTCTTGCGGAGCAGGGACCCCACGTGTTTCTCGACGGTCTTCGCCGAGATCTGCAGTTCACGCGCGATCTGCTTGTCGGCCATGCCCTTGAGCACCATGTCACGCACCTGGCGCTCGCGCACCGTGAAATTGTCCAGTACGGGGTCTTCCGTGGCGGATGCC
Organism: Arthrobacter glycogeni; assembly: GCF_054511155.1. Taxonomy (NCBI): domain Bacteria; kingdom Bacillati; phylum Actinomycetota; class Actinomycetes; order Micrococcales; family Micrococcaceae; genus Arthrobacter; species Arthrobacter glycogeni. Next base: position 18,257 of record NZ_JBTNDE010000006.1, read on the forward strand.
ATGAGGGAATCGAAAATGTCGCCCTCCACCAGGGCCTGACCCTGGCCAGCTGCGACGATGACCCGCGCAATCGCCTCCCCGCCAGCTTTGCGGTTAATGAATCCCCGCACACCAGCTTGTTTGGCTGACCGTACCTGGTCGACCGTGGGATTATCCGTCAGGACCACGATGGCGGCGTGCGGATCGAGTTTCCGGACCCCCGCGAGTACCCCCGGATCGGTTTCCTGGATCATGTCCAGATCAACCACCAGGACGTCGGGGCGGAGCAGCTCGTAAGCATCCAACAGCTGCCCCGCGGAGCTGACCTCTGCCGCCACCTGGACCGCGGGCTCGCTCAGATGAAGCAGCCTGACCAGGCCAGCACTGATGAGGGGTTTGTCGTTGGCGATCAGTACCTTCCACCGCGGTTGGGGGTGCCCGCCCCGCTCCGGAACCTTGTCAGGCAGGGTAGCCCTGACCTTGGTGCCCCACCCGGGCATCGTATCGATCTGTAGGTCCCCGCCCAGATGGACCGCACGCGAGGTCATCCCATGCAGCCCCAGGCATCCCGAGGGCAGGGCGGAGTGGTCGCCGTGGGTAGTGGCCAGGTCAAACCCCCGCCCGTTGTCTTCCACCAGGACGGCTAGCGAATCGCTTTCATAGACGAGTCCAACCCGCACGCTCGTCGCCCGTGAGTGAGTTACCACGTTGCCCAGCGCCTCCTGGATGATCTTGAACGCCTGATGGGTAATCTCCGGAACCAGTGCGCGGGGGGTTCCGATGACGGTGAGCTGCGTTTCCGCCGCGCCCATCGACTCTGCCCAGGCCAGTTCCGCCGCGACCGCCACGTCGAGGTCCCGGCCCGCGAGCGACGCCGGGCCCATCCCGAGGACTGTGCGGCGTGTTTCCGCCAGAGCGTCATGGGCTATATTCCGGGCGGTTCCGATGTGCAGGGAAGCTGCGGCCTCCAGACTGTCCCGCCGGACCGCTTTGTCAGCATCATCAAGGCTGAGGAGCAGGCTCGCCAGGGACCGGCCGATGGTCTCGTGGACGTCCCGTACTGCTCGTTCCCGTTCCGCCCCGATCGCCGCTTCCTGCTCGCGTTCTGACGCGATGGCGTGCAGTTCGGAATTCTTTAGTGCTATCGCTGCATGGCTGGCGAACAGCTCAGCCAGCGCGGCGTCGTCGGGCGTAAACACCCGTTGCGGATCGGCGCCGAAAATGATGCAGGTGCCGATCACGCGCTCGTCCCACTGGATGGGTACCCCAATCACAGCGCAGTTCCAGCGCGGATCACCGGGGGAAATGTGGCCCTGTGCCACCTCGCTGTAGGTACGAAGGATCACTGTCGAGCGGTCCCGCACCACAAGACCGGTAACGCCTTCCGCCAGTGAGAACGTCTGCCCTTCCTGGCAGCCGACGCCGAAGTCAACCTTCTTGGCGTAGGTTCCGCTCGCTTCATTGACCAGCGAGAGGGAGCCCGATTCGCACCCCAACAGCGTGGCGGCATTCCCCAGGATCCGTTCGAGGAGCGGCTGAAGCTCAAATCGCCCGGCGAGGTCTCGCGCCAGTTCCGCGACAGTGTTCAGCCGCTCTTGCGCGCCATCCACCTGCAGCACGCCGTGAATCAACGGGTCCGGCCCCAGCCGTGAATCGGTCATTTTCGTCCTCTCTGACGAAACGAGCGTCAAACCGTCGTGCAGCCGGACACAAGTACGACGACACCATCGGTTCATGCATTACATCACGATGCGTGCTGGTTATCCCCCATGGGTACGGCGGGTAAGTCCTCATGGCAGGTCTGATGGATTGGTGGTTGCGTTGAGGTCAGCAGAGCGACAGTCCCTCACAGGACGGAACTACGGTTGGAGAAGCAGTATGGCTCGGATTGGAATCTTGACCAGCGGTGGGGATTGCCCCGGGCTGAACGCCGTGATCCGGTCCTGTGTGCTGAGGGGGATCCGCAACCATGGTGACGAGTTCATCGGATACATCGATGGCTGGCGGGGGCTGGTGGAGAACAACTCGATCATCCTGGACTGGATGAGCATCCGGGGTATCGCGAAACTTGGCGGAACTATCCTCGGCACCTCCCGTACCAGCCCTTTCGGCGAGGGCGGCGGCGTAGAGCACATCGAAGCCAATCTTCGATCCCTGGGGGTGGATGCGCTCATTGTGATTGGCGGCGAGGGAACACTCGCCGCCGCGAAGATTCTCAGTGACGACGGTGTACGGATTATCGGTGTCCCCAAGACTGTGGATAACGACCTTTCCGCCACCGACTATTCCTTTGGGTTCGACACCGCGGTGGAGATTGCGACCGAAGCGATCGATCGGCTGAAAACCACTGGCGAATCGCACCACCGCTGCATGATCGCGGAGGTGATGGGCCGCCATGTCGGCTGGATTGCACTACACGCGGGAATGGCCACCAGCGCCCACGCCATTCTCATTCCGGAACAACGGCCCAGTATGGATGAGATCTGCGCGTGGGTGGAAAAACCCTTCCACCGAGGACGGACCCCGCTGGTGGTTGTGGCGGAGGGTTTTGTCTCAGCCGAGATGAGCCAACCCCACTCGGAGCGCGGCCTCGACGCGTTTGACCGGCCCCGGTTGGGTGGCATTGGCGAGCGGCTAGCGCCCATCATCGAACAGCGGACCGGAATTGAGACCCGCTCAGCCACCCTTGGGCATATTCAGCGCGGAGGTGCGCCGAGTGCGTCGGACCGGGTGCTGGCCACCCGGCTGGGGATGGCGGCGGTTGATGCTGTGCACGACCGTGCCTGGGGCACCATGGTTGCCCTGCGCGGGACCGACATCGTGCGGGTGAACCTCGAAGAGTCGGTGGCGCAACTCAAGACCGTCCCACAGTCACGCTATGACGAAGCGATGACGTTTTTCGGCTGATCGCCCTGTTCCCGAACGGCTGAGCTGCGGAAACGAAGGAACGTCACAGCAGGTCATATGGCTCCAGGGGGCGATTCTCGCGGTAACGGTCCCTCCAGCGGTGATGGACCTGCGGCTTACCGTCGTCGTGGACAACGAGGACAGGGCACGCCGCATGGGCCACGCAAGCGTTGCTCACCGACCCGAGATGCAGGCCGCGGAGGCCGCCATGACCGCGTCGGCCCACAATGAGCAACTGCGCCGCTGCTCCCGCTTCAACCAGTCGGGTGGAGGCCTGCCCGCGCACGACGACGCTGGTTAAGCCGGGAGGCGGTTCCGCGCCGTAAGCCTCCTCGATCGCTGCGACGAGGTGGCTGTTTGCAGCCTCCTTGAAAGCCTTGGGATCCGGTAGCAGGTATTCCTCATACATTTTCGGATAATCCCAGCAGGCGACGGCGTGTACTCGGGCCCCAAGGGCCGGAGCCAGGGTCGCGGCGAGCCTTAAGGCGAGAATGGAGGGCCCCGAGCCGTCGACACCGACGACTACCTGTGGGTCCTCCGGAATTTTATCCATCACAGTTCTCCTTGCGTTGTGCAGCATCACAAGGTGCTGCGGGGTGGGTTGTGGGTGATCCTCCTTCATCTCTGTGGTCTCCAATTTTACGCCCTGAGCGCTGATCTGGCGGGGAAAAGTCAGGACCCAACGACAAGCTGTTGCTGTTCGCCCAGACCCTCAATCCCGATCGTCATGGTGTCGCCGGGCCCCAGATAGGGGAACCTGCCGGAGAGGGCGACGCCTTCGGGAGTGCCGGTGTTCACCACATCGCCCGGGTCCAGCGCCATGTACTGGGAGAGGTCTCTGATGATCTCGGCGACACTGAACACCATGTCCGCTGTGGTGGAATCCTGTCGGGGTTCGCCGTTCACGGCTGAATACAGCCGTAGCGCCTGCGGGTCCGCCACCTCGGCAGCGGGCACCAGGGCGGGACCCATCGGGTTGAAGGTCGGCGCACATTTGCCCTTGGACCACTGACCGCCAGAATGGCCGATCTGGTAGTCACGCTCCGAGACGTCGTTGCTGATCGTGAATCCGGCGATACACTCGAGGGCCTCCTCGGTGCTGGCCAGATAGGAGGCCCGGTTGCCGATCACCACAGCCAGTTCCACCTCCCAATCCACTTTCTGCGCGCCCGGGGGGATGACGACGTCGTCGTACGCGCCGACCACCGTGTTGGGATGCTTGAAGAAAATAATGGGGGCCTTCGGTGGGAGGTCCCCGGTTTCGGCAGCGTGCGCCGCGTAGTTCTGGCCGACGCAGACGACGGCGCCGATGCCGGTCAGTGGCGCACCCACCCGGAGGGAAGCGGCGTGCTCCAGCTCCGGCAACTCACCCGCGGCCAGGGCTCCGCGCACTCGTCGGATTCCGTCGTCGCCGAGGAAAGCACCGTTGATGTCGGCGGTCAGCTTCCGGAGGTCGAAGGTGATGCCGCCGTCGCGCACCACCGGAATTTCCTGGCCAGGCTCGCCCAGTCGCATCAGTTCCATGTCGGATCCCTCTTTTTGCTCAGTGTGACGCCGCTGATCCTACTTGTGTGCCGCCTCGTTCCACAGTGTGCTCATTTCGGTCATGGCGCGTTCCATGATGGCGAGCATCGACTGGTGGGCATCGACCGGGTTGCCGCGCTGGATGGCGCCGGCGACGTCGACGTGCAGTTGCAGGGCTTCCTCGTGCGGGTGTTCGGGCATCAAGCCGTAGTGGGTTCGCCCGGTGAGAACCTCGGCGACCAGCGAGTTGAGCTTGCCGAACATTTCGTTGCCCGAACTTGAGAGGACCAGACGGTGGAACTGAATGTCGAGGGTTAGGAACAGCTCGGTATCCCCGTCCTGCCCGGCGGCCCACAGCTTCCCGGCCAGCCCCATAAGCTCGCTGGCATCGGCGAGAGGAGCCCGTAACGCGGCCAGCCGGGCGGCCTGGGGTTCAATGGCGGTCCGCAACTCGGTCAGCGACCGCAGCTGGGCCACCCTGCCCGGCGATGCTAGCCGCCACCTGATGACCTGGCGGTCGTAGAGGTTCCACTCAGTGGCGGGGAGCACCTGGACGCCCACCCGGCGTCGGGATTCGACCATGCCCATCGAGGCGAGGACGCGCAGCACCTCACGGATGACCGAGCGGGAGACACCGTAGCGCTCCTCCAGCTCCTCAATCCGCATTACCGATCCCGGGGCCCACTCACCCGCGCCGATAGCCAGTCCCATCTGGTCAATGACCGAAGCGTGCAGGCCAGGGGACACGACACCGGGGGAGAGGGGAGCGGTTGGCTGCATGAGGTGAAGCGTATCAAGAGCATCCCATTCACGTAACGAGGTTGCATAAGTATGATCTTTGTCACTATTATCGTGGTTTATAGCAGATGTAAACCGATCATCTACTCCTGGCCCCGGTCAACGCGGGTGTCCTCAACGAAGAGAACTGGAGCAACAGTGCAGCGCAAAACTATGCGGGTAGCCGGACTGGCGGTCACGGCATTGCTGGGCGGAACCCTTGCAGCATGCGGCGGAGGCGCCGGCGGCGATGAAGCTTCCGACACTCTGCGGGTCACCCTCGCCAATCACGTGTGGACCGACAAAATCATTGAGGCCATCCCCGAATTCGAGGAAGAAACCGGTCTGACGGTGGAGCTCACGCAGCTCGGCGAAGATCAGCTCTCAGCCCAGTACAACGTGCAGCTCAACGCTGGCACCGACGAAATCGACGTCATGATGTACCGGCCGTTGCAGGAAGGCAAGCTGTTCGCCCAGAACGGCTACCTCGCAGACCTGACCGAGCGCGTCGAGTCCAACTCCGAGTGGGAATGGGCCGACTTCCAGAGTGGCCCCGTCGACTCCACGACCTTCGAGGACAAGGTGGTCGGCATCCCGACCATCACCGAGCGCGAAGTGCTGTACTACCGCACCGACCTCCTCGAGGCTGCGGGGCTTGAGGTCCCCGAGACCCTCGAGGAACTTGAAGCGGCTGCCCAGCAGATCAGCGAAGAGAACCCCGACGTCGCAGGCTTCGTTGCCCGCACCGGCAAGTCACCGGCGGTCACCCAGTTCTCCAGCTTCCTCTACAGCTTCGGCGGCGACTTCATCGATGAGGACGGCAACTCGGCCATCTCCTCACCGGAAGCCAAAGAGGCGTACGAGTACTACGGCCGCATGATCAACGAATACGGTCCGGAAAATGTCAGCACCGACATGAGCTGGCCTGAGGCGATGGCCATCTTCACCCAGGGTGGTGCGGCCTTCTACACCGAGGCCGACAGCCTCTACCAGAACGCCACCGACCCGGCCAACTCGCAGGTCGCCGAGAACGTCGGCTTCGCTCCACTACCTGCCGGCCCCGCCGGTTCCAAGCCCTACAACGTGCCGTCGTGGGGCCTTGGCATCAACGAGGCGTCCAACAACCAGGACAACGCCTGGAAGTTCCTCGAATGGGCCACCAGCAAGGAAATGGTCCTCGAGATCCAGCAGGAAGGCGTCCCCGGCCCCCGCACCTCGGTCTGGGCCGACCCTGAAGGCACCTCGACCTACCCCGAGGATCTCGCTGCGGCAATCGAAGCCAGCGCCGAAAATGGCGTCGGTTACGACCGCCCGCTCGTGATCAACGTTGCTGAAGCCCGCGAGGTGGTGGGCGATCCGATCGTCGTCGGCATCACCGGCGGCGACGTCGAGGAGGCCGCTGACGCTGCTAGCGAGTCCTTCCAGGCCTTCCTGGATGACGAACGCGAATAGCGGACGACGGCGGCTCCCGTAGTCTGCCCTGCGATGCGGCGCCGCCCGGCGGAGACAACCTCCGCCGAGAGACGCAACCACCGGCCGCATCACCCTCACGCGCTCCACTCTAGGCGCTCCACCCCAGCCAGAACGGACCAAGGACGTTGAGCATGACTGTCGCCTCCCCACGGAGGACCAACCCGCCGAAGGACCGTAGGCCGGGGAACACCCGCTACAAGGCCTATTCCGACTGGGCAAACAATCACCGGAAGTGGCTGTTCGCAGCGCCGGCCATGATCTTCGTCGGCATCCTCATCATCTTCCCGCTCGGTTGGACGATGTACCTGAGCCTGACCGACTCCTCGGGGTCGGTCCGCGCCGAATCCGACTTCATCGGATTCGCCAACTACGCCGAAGTGCTCACCGACACCGAACGCTTTTGGCCCGCCGTCGGACGCACCTTTGCCTTCACCTCGGTGGCGCTCGCCGTCCAGATGATCCTCGGGATGGGCATTGCGCTCCTGTTGTGGCGCCCGTTCAAGGGCGAAAAATGGGTCCGCGTGGCCATCCTCCTGCCCCTGGTCGCCACCCCGGTTGCCGTCGGCATGATGTGGCGGCTGATCTTCGACCCGAACATCGGCTTCGCCAACCAGGTTCTCGGTTTCGTGGGCATTCCGCCCCAGCCCTGGCTCTCCGGTCAGGCGACCGCCCTGCCCACGGTAATCTTCATTGATATCTGGCAATGGACCCCCATGGTGGTCATCATCCTGCTCGCCGGCCTCACCTCCCTGTCCGAGGAGCCCGACGAAGCGGCCCGGATTGACGGCGCCAACGCGTGGCAGCGATTCCGTTACGTCACCGCCCCGCTGCTGATGCCGACCATCATCGTCGCCGTCCTCCTGCGCAGCATCGACGCGCTGAAGACTTTCGACCTGCTGTACGCCACCAAGGGCCGCGGCGGCGGATCCTTCAATGAGGTGGAGACGCTGAACATCTATGCCTACGGGCTCAGCTTCGACTACAACGACTACGGGTTGTCCTCAACCGTCCTGATCCTCTTCTTCCTCATCATCATTGCGGCCATGTGGGTTCTCACCCGACGCCGGAAGGACGTGTAGCTCATGAGCACGATCACCCCCCACCGCGCCCAGGGCAGTATCCGGCCCACCGGTATCCCGAAGCGCAGGAAGAAGCCCCTGCGCCGGCAGGGCTACAAGATCTTCCGCATTGTGGCGCTGACCCTTGTGGTCCTGGCGTTCATCGCCCCGCTGGTGTGGATGTTCCTTGCCTCCCTGAAGACCAACGTGGACATCTACGACGCGTCCAAGACCCTGGTCTTCACCCCCACCACCGCCAACTACGAGACGGTGCTGGGCCGCAACAACTACTTCTCGTTTGTGTTCAACAGCTTCTGGGTGGCGTTCGCGTCAACCGCGCTCTCGCTGATCATCGGTGTCCCGGCCGCCTATTCCATGAGCCGGTTCGCGATGCGCCGGTCGGCGCTGGTGGTCCTGATGGCCCGCATCATCCCGGGCGTCAGCCTGCTCGTGCCCTGGTACTACGTGTTCTCGAACCTGTCGCTGGTGGGCGGGTACGGGGTGCTGATCCTGTCGCACATGTTCGTGGCCCTGCCGCTGATCGTGTACATCATGATGTCCTACTACGACTCCATGCCTCTGGAACTCGAGGAGGCGGCCCGGGTGGACGGGCTCACCCACATCGGCGCCTTCCTGCGGATCACCCTGCCACTGTCCATCGGCGGCGTGGCGACGGCCGGGATCCTGTCCTTCATCTTCTCGTGGAACAACTTCATGTTCGCCCTGGTGCTCTCGGGTGCTGAGACGAAGACCCTGCCCGTGGCGATCTTCAACTTCGTTGCCTACGCCAGCATCGACTGGGGAGGACTGATGGCCGCCTCAGTGGTGGTCACTATTCCGATCATGGTCATCGCCCTGTTCACCCAGAAGTACATCGTGTCCGGCCTGACCGCCGGCGCGACCAAGGGCTAGACCATGGCACACACATCAACCCTACCGATCGTGGTGATGGGGGTGCAGGGCTCTGGCAAAAGCACCATCGGGTGCCTGCTCGCTGAACGTCTCGGCGTCGGATTCGTTGACGGCGACGACCTGCACCCTGTGGACAACAAGGCCCTGATGGCTGCCGGCACCCCGCTGACCGACGACAACCGGCTGCCCTGGCTGCACACCGTCGGCGCGGTGCTCGCCGACGAGAGCCCGGACGGCGTCGTCGTCGCCTGCTCGGCCCTGAAGCACGCCTACCGGGACCTACTCCGCGGCCATGCCCCGGAGCTGGTGGTCGTGCACCCGCACGGGACCATGGAACTGGTGGCCGCGCGGATCTCGGCGCGCGAGCACGAGTACATGCCGCCGTCGCTGTTGGCGTCCCAATACGAGAGCCTGCAGACCCTGGGCGACGACGAACGTGGCCTGACCGTCGACCTGTCCCTTCCGCCGCAGGCAATGGTTGACCACATTGTCGCGTACCTCACCGAAAGCACCATTCATGCGCATTAGCAGGATTGAAACCTTCCTGGTCCCACCGCGCTGGCTCTTTGTCAGGGTGGAGACCGACAGCGGCATCGTCGGGTGGGGCGAGCCCGTGGTGGAGGGACGGTCCGAGACGGTGCGGACCGCCGTCGAGCAGCTGTCCGAACTGCTGATCGGCGCCGACCCGCTGCGGATCGAGGACCACTGGCAGGTCATGACCAAAGGGTCCTTCTACCGTGGCGGAGCGATCCTGGCCAGCGCCGTCGCCGGCCTGGACCAGGCCCTGTGGGACATTGCCGGGAAGTCTCTCGGTGTGCCGGTGCACCGGTTGCTCGGCGGGCACGTCCGCGACCGGATCCGGATGTACGGCTGGGTGGGCGGCGACGAACCCGCCGAGGTAGCCGATGCCATCTCCGCGCAGCTTGAGGTGGGACTGACCGCCGTGAAGATGAATGCCAGCGGCAGGATGAGCCCGCTCGGCAGCGTCGCTGAGATCGACGCCGTGGTTGAACGGGTTGCCGCGGCCCGCGAGGTGCTCGGCCCGCACCGCGACGTCGCCGTGGACTTCCACGGCCGCTTCACCCTCGCCAACACGCGGCGGGTCGCGCCGCTGCTGGAACCGCTGCACCCGTTCTTCCTGGAGGAGCCGACGGTGCCGGAAAACTCGCACCTGATCGGTGGCCTCACCGGCTCCACCAGCATCCCGATCGCCACCGGGGAGCGGCTCTACAACCGGCAGGAGTTCCTCCCGGTGCTGCAAGCGGGGATCGCCGTCGCGCAGCCGGACCTCTCCCACGCCGGCGGCATCACCGAGGTCCGCAAGATCGCGTCCCTGGCCGAAATCTACGATGTGCAGCTGGCGCCGCACTGCCCGCTGGGGCCGCTGGCGCTCGCCGCTTGCTTGCAGGTGGGCTTCGCCACGACGAACTTCCTGATCCAGGAACAGAGCATCGGCATCCACTACAACCAGGGCGCCGAGGTGCTCGACTACGTCCTCGACAAAACTCCGCTGAAGTTTGTGGACGGGCATGTGGAGCGCCTCACCGGTCCGGGCCTCGGGATCGAGATCGACGAGGCAGCAGTCCGCCGGGTGGACAAGAGCGGTCACGCCTGGCGGTCACCCGTATGGCGGCACGACGACGGTTCCTACGCCGAGTGGTAGACCGGCCAGGTAAACCCGAGTGGATAAGCCGCGTGGCAGCCGGCCTCCCAGCCCGACGAAAGGACCACCCATGTCTGACTTTCTTGCAGGACTTTCCAGCTCCCGCCTGCTGGCCATTATCCGCGGCACCGACCGGGACGCCTCGATCCGCGTCGCCGTCGCCCTGGTGGAGGAGGGGATCCGCTACCTGGAGGTGTCGCTGAACACGCCCGACGCAGTCGACGTCATCGCCGCCGTGCGCCAGGAAGTGGGGGACCGGGCGACCGTCGGTGCCGGAACGGTCCTGACCGCCGACGACGCCGGGCGGGTCGCTGCCGCCGGCGGGCAGTTCGTGGTGACCCCGGCGGTGTCGGCGTCGGTGGCCGCGGCGGTGCGGCTCCAGCTGCCGGTGATTGCCGGTGCGTTGACACCCACCGAGGTGTTCACGGCGGTGGACCAGGGTGCCACCGGCATCAAACTCTTCCCGGCCTCCCTCGGCGGGCCGCGCTACCTCTCGGCCCTGCGTGACCCTTTTCCTTTGATTCCGTTTGTGCCGGTCGGTGGAGTGGACGAGGCTGCAGCGGCCGATTACCTGGCCCGCGGTGCCGTCGCCGTCGGGGTTGGCTCGCCGCTGGTGGGGGACTCGGCGTCGGGTGGGGACCTCGCTGCGTTGCGCCAGCGGGCACGGCGGTACCTGGAGCTTGGCTTGGGGCGGCGGTTGCCGGATGAGTGAGGGCACTGACAGCGGTCCGTTCGGGGATGGTCCCGTCCCAGATGAGGGGGCCGGGCGAGGGAGGCCCTCAGGAAATGTGCAGGCAATGCCTGCACTGCATGCACCTGGGGAAGGCGAAAGTGCAGGCACTGCCTGCAATGCATGCACTTTAAAAATGGACGTGGTTACCTTCGGTGAAACGATGGCGTCCCTGCGCGCTGCTGGGTTGTTGCGGGCCGGGGGAGCGATGACCATGTCGCTCGGCGGTGCAGAAACCAACGTCGCGATCGGCCTGTCCCGGCTCGGCCACCGGGTGAGCTGGGTGGGTAGGCTCGGCGCCGACGAGGTGGGCACCTTCGCGCTGCGGACCCTGCGGGCCGAAGCTGTGGCGACCGACGGCGTCGTCATCGATTCTGCCCGGCCGACGGGGCTGATGCTGTTGGAGAAGCGGATCGCCGATGTATCACGTGCCGCCTACTACCGGGCGGGTTCCGCGGGGTCGGCGCTGTGCATCGACGACCTGCGGGCGTCGCTCGACGGGCACCCGCGGATCCTGCACCTGACCGGGATCACCCCGGCGCTGTCCAGCAGCGCCGCGGCGGCGACACTGTGGGCTGCGGTCGAAGCGAAGCGTCGCGGAATCCTGGTCAGTTTTGACGTTAACTACCGTGCAAAGTTGTGGACCGTTTCCGACGCCGCGGCAATCCTGGGCCCATTGGCGGAGCTGGCCGACTTCATCATTGCCTCCGACGACGAACTTGCCCTCGTGGCTCCCGGTGTCCCGGAAGCCGAAGCCGTGGCGGGCCTGCACCGGCGCGGGGTCAGGGAGGTCATCATCAAGCGGGGCGCGGCGGGCGCTTCCGCCTATGCCGCCGGGGAACCGGCGATCCACCAGGGGGCGCTACCGGTCCCCGTGGTGGACACGGTGGGAGCGGGGGACGCATTCACTGCCGGCTACCTGTCCGCCTTCCTGGACGGAGAACCGACTGCCGGGCGTCTGCTCCGCGGCGTCACTCTCGGGGCGTTCGCCGTCGCCGGTTCCGGAGACTGGGAGAACCTGCCCTACCGCAGCGAGTTGAGCCTGGCCGCGCAATCCGCCGGCAGCACCATCCGCTGAACAGTCCTGTTCAACTACAGCAGTTCGTACCAAGGAGATCCCAGTTGAAGATCAAGAGCGCAGAAGTGATCGTGTCGAGTCCGGACCGGAACTTCGTCACCCTGAAGATCACCACCGAGGACGGCCTGACCGGGCTCGGCGACGCCACCCTGAACGGGCGTGAGCTCGCAGCCGCCGCCTACCTTGAGCACCACGTGGTGCCGCTGCTGATCGGGCGTGACGCGCACCGGATCGAGGACACTTGGCAGTTCCTGTACCGGGGAGCGTACTGGCGTCGAGGGCCGGTGACCATGGCGGCAATCGCTGCCGTCGACGTCGCACTCTGGGATATCAAGGCGAAGGCCGCGGGGATGCCGTTGTACCAGTTACTGGGCGGCGCATCCCGGGACGGTATCCGCGCGTATGGTCATGCGAGCGGACGGGACATTCCCGAAATTCTCGACTCGGTACGGGAGCACCTGGACCTGGGCTATAAGGCCATCCGCATTCAGACCGCCGTGCCCGGTATCGACGCGGTCTACGGGGTGGCAGCCCAGCCCAGCGCCGGTGGCACCCGGTACGACTACGAGCCGGCGCAGCGGGCAGCACTTCCCGCCGAGGAGGACTGGGATACCCGCGCCTACCTACGCCACATTCCGACAGTGTTTGAGGCGGTCCGCAGCGAGTTCGGCCCGGAACTGCCACTGCTGCACGACGGGCACCACCGGATGACGCCGATCGAGGCCGCGCGGCTGGGTAAGTCGCTGGAACCGTATGACCTGTTCTGGCTGGAGGATTGCACACCGGCGGAGAACCAGGAGGCGCTGCGGTTGGTCCGGCAGCACACCACCACGCCGCTGGCCATCGGCGAGGTGTTCAACACGGTGTTCGACTACCAGACCCTTATCCGTGAGCAGCTGATTGACTACGTCCGCTCGGCCGTCACCCACACCGGCGGAATCAGCGCGCTGAAGAAAATACTCGACTACGCGGCGCAATACCAGATCAAGTCGGGCATCCACGGGCCCACCGACATTTCACCGGTCGGGATGGCCGCGGCGCTGCACCTGGACCTGGCGATCCACAACTTCGGGATCCAGGAGTACATGCGCCACGGTGACCTCACCAACGAGGTGTTCCAGCAGTCGTTCTCCTTTAAGGACGGCTACCTGCACCCGGGCGAGCAACCCGGGCTCGGCGTCGAACTGGACCTCGACGCCGCCGCGGCGCACCCCTATACGCCCGCCTACCTCCCCTTCAACCGGCTCAAGGACGGGACCATCCACGACTGGTAGCGGACCGGCGCTGGCTTCTAGCCCATGTCCGCGTAGCGTTTCGCCTGGGCGAGCGCATCCCGCAGTTGGCCGGCATCAAATGCTGGACCATAGCCCGGGGTGTCCCGCTGGAAGCGCCAGCCCTCAGCCAACGCCCCGGCGTCGACAGTGTCGAAGCCGAACTCCGAGATCAGAGCGGCGACTGCCTGTTTGGCATCAGCCGAGTCGCCGGCGATGGGGAGTGCGCGGCGCCCCGGAGTTCCAGTCGGCGTGCCCTTGGTAGTGAGGTCGGAGGAGTAAATATTGTTGAACGCCTTCACTACGTGCGAGTGCGGCAGATGATCCTGCAGCAACTCACTGGTGGTGGTGGTTTCGGCGTCGAGCACGTCGATCTGCCCATCGCGCTCCGGATAATAGTTGCCGGTGTCAATAACGATCTTGCCGTCGAGCGGCTCGACGGGAACCGAGTCAATGTTTTTCAGGGGGATGGTCACGACGACGACGTCTCCGGCCGCCGCTGCCTCGTCAACCGTCCCCGCTCGGGCCGAGGTCCCCAGCTCGGCGATCAAGTCCGTAAGGGTTTCGGGTCCGCGTGAGTTGCTCAGGACAACGTCGTATCCCTGAGCCACGGCGAGCCGGGCCAGCTGTGAGCCGATGTTGCCGCTGCCAATCAATCCGATGGTTCTGATCTGGTTAGTCATGCACGGTACAACAGCCGCCGCGGCTGAGTATTCCTGATCCGCGATTCAGGCGGGGTATGCCGCTCGCAGTTCGCGCATGCTGAGCTTGCCGCACTGTTCAAGCGGCGGCAGGAGGCCAAGCACGGCGTCCAGGTCGTGGCGTTCCAGGCGGGACTTCAGTACCCCGGCCAAAGCGGCGAGCTGCTCGAGCCCAAGCATCTTGCTGGAGCTCTCAATACTGAGGATGACGTCCATCAGTCGGGCTTCGTCGCGGGCTTCGGCGGCACGAGTCAGCCGATAGAACCGCTGGTCCCACATACCGATGGAGATCTGGACGAAGGCCTGGCACGCCACCGGGTTCTCCAGTTCGCGCTCCAGCCGGTCCAGGGCGCGCGGCGAATGAAGAGGCAAAGCTTCAATGGCGTAGTCGATCATGGTGTCCTCTTCTTTCCCGTTGGATAACAGGCTAAAAGAACACAGCGGTGGTGTAACGAGTGGTGGCTACTCGATTCGGCGCCGGGCGGTACGCGGGTGAGTGCACAGTCAGCGCGGATGACGGCATTCATAGGCCATCCAAGATGGCGAAGGACGCGTGAAGTAGCACGCCTTGCGGACCTGGAAAGGTTTGCTGACGACTAGGATCTGTTTATGGCTCTCACCGACGACGCGATCACCAAAATCAAGGACATGATCCTTGGCGGGCAACTGTCGGCGGGCGACCGGCTTCCTCCCGAAAAGGAACTGAGCGAACAGCTCGGCCTCTCACGCAGTTCGCTGCGCGAAGCGGTCAAGGCGCTTGAGACCATCCGTGTGCTGGACGTACGCCGCGGCGATGGCACCTATGTGACCAGCCTCGAACCCAAGCTGCTGCAGGAGTCAGTATCGTTCATGGTGGAACTACACAGCGACACCTCGGTGATGGAGCTGCTGGAGGTACGGCGCATCCTCGAATCGTCAGCGGCCTTTATTGCCGCAAACCGGATCACAGCCGGCGATATCGCCCGGCTGGGCGCCGAGATTGACGACGTCGATGCCAGTTCGGTGGAGGACCTCCTCGACCACGACCTGCGGTTCCATGGAATCATCGCTGAGGCTGCTGGCAACGCGTATCTGGCGGGACTGCTCTCCGGGCTCAACAGCCGAACCGTGCGGGCCCGTATTTGGCGCGCACTCACGCAGCAGAACGCGGTCGAGCGAACCCTTGCCGAACATCGCGCCATCGCGGCCGCCCTGGAAAGTGGCGATGCGGAGCTGGCGCGGGCTGCTACGGTGGTCCACATCAGCGGCGTCGAGCAGTGGCTACGCGCGGCCCTCTTGGCGGACCCAACCCGCCGGTCGGGCAATGCTGACTTCGACGAAACGAACCGGCCGGGCTAACGTCCCCACTGTTCACTTCTCCTCCGTGACCTTCTCTCGCCGCGAGGGCGGGGGACAGCCTGGGCCCGGGAGTACCTGGCAATCACGAGATCCACCGCCCCCGGTCAATCAGCTCGGCCTGGTGGATCACCCGTAGGCGACGCCCGCCTGAAGAATCACGTTGGCATAAGGCGTGAATTCGCCCGAGCGGACCGCGGCACGGGCAGCTACGGTCATTGCCTTGAAATCGGTGTGCGGTACGAACAAGGGTCTGACCCCCGCCGTTTCCAGCCGTTCGAGAATACGCTCGAGCAGCTCGGGACTGTGATCCTTGATTTCAGCGGCCAGAATTGCACCTTCGATCACCACCTCGGACAGTACAGCGTCGAGGACTTTCAGGAACGGTGGCTCTCCTGGGAGGTAGGCCAGATCCACACGTTCCACATTACGAGGGATGGGCAGGCCAGCATCGGTAACGGCCAGGAGATCGGTGTGTCCCACCGCCGAGATGATCCCTGACAGTTGAGGGTTCAGGATTCCGGGATTTTTTCTCATGTGGATGCTCCATCCGGGTCAGTCTGCGTTGCAAGGAAGGCACCCACCTCGTCGGAGGTGGGAAGGCTGCTCGAGGCGCCGTATTTCGTGACAGCCAGAGCGCCAGCCGCCATAGCCCGCGCGATCGAGTCGTCGACACTCAGACCGGCCGCCAGCGACGCACCGAAATATCCGGAAAATGCATCTCCCGCGGCAGTGGTATCGACGGGGACGACCGAGTAGGCCGGGAAGACGGTCTCGCGGTCCTTCGCCACAAGGACTGCGCCGGCTGAAGCCATCGTGATGATGGCGTTCCTCACCCCCCGGGCCAGGAACCAATGCCCAGCTTCCACTGCTGACGCAAAATCAGTCACTTCAATACCCGTGATGAGGCTCGCCTCGGTTTCGTTTGGAGTCACATAGTCCACGGTGCCCCAGGCGTCCTCGGGGAGGACAGCCGCCGGTGCCGGGTCCAGGATGACGGTCAGCCCTGCTGCACGACCGGCACGGACTGCGTGAATAGCGATCTCCTGGGGGATCTCCAACTGGGTCAGCAGTACCGAAGCGCGGGACCTGAGACGGCCGATTGCGCCGTCAATTTGTTCCACGCTGAGGAGGCTATTCGCCAGCGGCACCATCACGATGTCGTTCTCGCCTGACGCATCGACGCGGATGTGAGCGATACCGGTTGGAGCGTTCACCACCCGCAATTCGGAAGTGTCGACCCCATGAGTCCTCAACCCCCCACCGACGAGCTCCTGAAACAGATCGTTGCCAATGCAACCGACCATGAAGGAATCAGTTCCAGCAAGCCCACTGGAAACGGCTTGGTTGGCGCCCTTCCCGCCAAGCAGCAGGGTGAACTGATCGCCCAGAATTGTTTCTCCCCTCTTGGGGAGCCGCTCAGAAAACGTGGTCACGTCGGCTGTCACGCTCCCGACGATGATCACACCAGCATTCGGGGGGTCCGGCGGGTCCTTGGCCATGGGGTTCCTTCTTCTCGTCCTGCACGGCTATGCGTCGTTCGGCTACGGGTAGCTACGACCTAGTATAGGTCGGATGTTTAGTGCGGTTTGATGGATCTAACCGCCATCAATCGATCGCGAATGTAACGGTTGGCGTGGGCTCCCAGCCCGGCCGAAGCGGTCCATAGGTTTTTTCATGGCGCTGTAGATCACACCGCGGAGGTGGCTTGATTCCAGTTCGTGAACTGTTTCCAGGCATCGTCCAAGCAGTGCCTCACCTGCGGCGACGACGTCGTCCTCGCTGCTTAGATCCGTAGCTGCGGTGAGCTCGAGTGACGCGGTTGCAGTCAGGACGTGGCCGGCGAGGGATTTCTTGGTGGACGTGGTATCGAAATCTGTCAGGTTCATCAGCGGTATTTCCAGTAGGTCGAAATCCGCTTTAGCGGTCCGTCGGATCGAGTTCTCGATTGACGGGCCGTCCTGTGAGCAAGTCCAAACCCGTGCGTGGCATCCGATGAGCATGCGTCTCCTTATAACTATTTGCAAACATCCGACCAAAACTGTGCGCTACGTCATATTTACCCTTACTCTAGTTATGAATCATCTGAAGATACATCCAGATACAGGCCGCTCTCCCTGGGCCTGTCAGCAGGGGTACCTTCGGTTCGGGCGCGGAAGCGATCGAGAAGTGTCCTTCGATGAGGCAGGAGCGTCAGTGAGCGAAACACTGTTGAAGGTTGAGGGGATAAGCAAAAGCTTTCCCGGCGTGCAAGCGCTCAGTGATGTCCAGTTCGATGTGAACCGTGGAGAAGTCCTCGCGCTGGTAGGCGAAAACGGGGCCGGTAAGTCCAGTCTGATGAAGATTCTCTCCGGGATCTATGCAAAAGATGCTGGCACCATTTACCTGGAGGGGCTGCCGGTGGAGATCCACGGCCCCCGCGACGCTCAGGAACTGGGAATCATCATTGTTCATCAGGAGATGAACCTGATGCCCCACCTCACCGTCGCCCAGAACATCTACATCGGACGCGAACCACTCCGAATGGGACTGCTGGACGAACGCGGTCTCAACAGGCAGACCGAAGAGCTACTGCAACGGCTGGCGATCACCGAGATTGTGCCGGGGGACCTGGTGGAGGACCTGACGGTGGCCAAGCAGCAGATGGTCGAAATTGCCAAGGCTCTGTCCTTCGACGCGAAGGTCGTCATTATGGACGAACCGACGTCGGCTCTCACCAGCGCGGAGACGGATACGCTCTTCCGACTGATAGGCGACCTCAAGGCCTCGGGGATAGGGATCATCTACATTTCCCACCGGATGGAAGAACTTAAGCGGATTGCCGACCGCATCACGGTCCTGCGGGACGGTAAGTACATCGGCACTCGGGACAAAGCAACGGTGGACCAGCACGAGATCATCAAAATGATGGTGGGCCGTGAGATCGATGAGAATGCGCGGCCTGCGAGCATCCAGCGGTCCAACGTCGACGATGTCGTCCTGCGGGTCGAGAACCTCAGTACCAAGAAGCTGCTGCGGGACGTGAGTTTTGAACTCCGGCGAGGTGAGATTCTCGGATTCTCTGGACTCATGGGCGCCGGCCGGACTGAACTAGCCCGGGCGATCATCGGAGCCGATCCCATCATCGCCGGAAAGATTTTCATCAACGGTGATGAGACCCGCATTAGCCAGCCAGCCGACGCTGTCCGCCAGGGCGTGGGTTACCTATCGGAAGACCGCAAGGCCCTCGGCCTGCTGCTCGACCGGGATGTCAACACCAACATACTCCTCTCATCCCTGGGCCAATACGCGAATCCGTTCGGGTTTATGCGGACCGGTCCAGGCAAAGGGACATCAAAGAAATACATCGAGCAACTCCGGATCAAGACTCCCTCGATGTTCGCCACCACGAAGAATCTCTCCGGTGGAAACCAGCAGAAGGTAGTCATTGCCAAATGGTTGGCGAGGGACTGCGACATCCTGATTTTCGACGAGCCCACCCGCGGGATTGACGTTGGTGCCAAGGAAGAGATTTACCGGCTGCTCAACGAACTTGCAGACCGCGGAAAATCGATCATCATGATCTCCTCCGAACTGCCTGAAGTGCTCCGGCTGTCCCACCGCATCATCGTGATGGCGTCCGGTCGTATCACCGGGGAGATAGACAGCGAAGGCGCCGATCAGGCCAAAATCATGGACTATGCCACGAGAATGACGCAGTAGGGAGCACATCAGAATGAGTAAAACTTCGACATCGGCGCCGTCAAGGCTGGCTCCGGAACGGCCAGGCGCCAGGCAGGCATCATTCCTGCGTCAGCGGCTACAGCAATCGCTGGCATTCGGCACCCTGCTGGTCCTAATGCTGTTCTTTTCGCTAGCCAGTGAAAATTTCTTCTCCTGGAGTAACATTTCCGGCATCCTGCTGGCAACGGCGGTGATCGGCATCCTGGCGTTCGGCACCACCCTGGTGATCGTCACCGCGGGCATCGACCTGTCTATCGGAACGGGCATGACCTTATGTGCCGTGGTGACCGGAATCTTGCTGGTCAACCTGGAGTTGCCACTGCTGGTGGGAGTGCTGGGCGGAATAGCCACTGGCGCCCTGATGGGATTCATCAACGGCGTCAACGTATCGATCTTCGGCCTGCCCCCGTTCATCGCCACGCTCGCCATGATGCTGATTGCCCAGGGTCTGGCGCTGGTCATTTCCGGCGTCCGCCCGATCTATTTCAGCAACGTGGAAGGTTTTCGGGACATCTCCCTGGGCCAGCTGGTACCCGGGCTGCCGAATGCGGTCCTCATCCTGTTCATCATGGGGATAGTGGCGTACCTGCTTCTGAGCAAGACACTTCTGGGCCGGTACACGTTCGCTATCGGCAGCAACGAGGAAGCAACAAAAATCTCGGGCGTGGACACGAAAAAATGGAAGATCCTCATCTACACCGTTGCTGGCGTGTTCACCGGCATCGCCGGAGTGGTCATCGCGGCCCGTCTCGACTCAGCTCAACCCCAGCTAGGCGTTGGATATGAGCTGCAGGCCATAGCCGCCGTCATCATCGGCGGCACCTCCCTCATGGGAGGCAGGGGGTCCATCCTCGGTACCCTGATCGGCGCGCTCATTATGAGCGTCCTGATCAACGGGCTGCGCATCATGTCCGTGCAGACCGAATGGCAGAACGTCGTCGTCGGCGTCGTGATTCTGGTCGCCGTCTTCACCGATTCCCTCCGGCGCCGCCGTGAGGTCTAACACCGTTGGCCAACCATCACGATGGCGCCCGAAAAGCTTGACAGCCAGGGCATCCAGCCATCACCTGTAGGCCGACACGATTTTACGTCTCACCCCACACCGAAGGTCGGCACCGATGCCAGCCGGACACGAAAATGGAGAAATCATGAAATTTGGAAAGAAAGCACTCGCGGCAGGTTTGATGGTCTCGGCCCTCGCACTGAGCGCCTGCGGTGATTCAGCTGGCAGCACCGATTCGGAACTCGACTCGGCAGGGACTGGCGACGAGCTTTACATCGCGATGGTTTCGAAGGGGTTCCAGCACCAGTTCTGGCAGGCTGTCAAACAGGGCGCCGAAGAGAAGGCAGAGGAACTTGGCGTCGAAGTGACGTTCGAGGGCCCCGCATCGGAAACCGAAGTAGATGCGCAGCTGCAGATGCTTCAGGCGGCCATCGACCGCGCCCCCGACGCCATTGCCTATGCGGCACTCGACCCCGAAGCCTGTGTTGCGTTGATGGATGAAGCCGAATCGGCGGGCATCCCGGTGGTGCAGTTCGATGCTGGCTGTGCGAGCGACTACCCGGTCAACCTGGCCCAGACCAACAGCAAGGACGCTGGGGCGCTCGCCGCAGACAATATGGCTGAGCTGATCGGGGGATCCGGCGAAGTCGGGATCGTCGGTCACAGCCAGATCAACAGCACCGGAGTGGAACGCAGGGACGGTTTCGTGGAACGGATGGAGTCCGAATACCCGGATATCACTGTTGTTGACATCCAGTACGGGGACGGCGACCACCTGAAATCAGCCGATATCGCGAAGGCCATGATCCAGTCCAACCCCGACCTCAAAGGCCTCTACGGCACAAATGAGGGCTCCGCGATCGGCATCGTCAATGGCGTCAACGAGCTCGGACTTGAACCGGGCGAGTTGAAGATCATCGGATTCGACTCGGGCAAGGCACAGACCGACGCCATCAAGAGTGGAGTGATGGCCGGTGCTATCACCCAGGACCCGATCGGTATGGGAGCCGCAACTGTTGAGGCCGCGATGAAGGCGATCGAGGGTGAAGAGCAGGAGCCCATCACGGATACCCCGTTCTACTTCTATAACGCAGACAACATCGACGATCCGGAAATCGCTCCGGTTCTGTACGAATAGGAAACAACGACCGTTGATGGCCTCCGCACCCGCGGGGGCCATCAACGGTCAAGCCTCGATTGGCTCCGGCACAATTCAGGGTCGCACTCCAGCTGAGGGGCGTTTCTACAGGGTGTTTCTCCGGTACGTGCGCGTGGCGGTTCCCGCAAGCACGGCCTCCTGCTCGGCGGGGCTCAACGAACCAATCAGAGTCTTCAGCACTTCCCACGTCGGCTGGTACCCACCGAAGGGTACGGTCATGGGCCAGTCTCCGCCGTACATCAGGCGGTTCGGGCCGAATAATTCCAGGGCCGTGGTGAAGACAGGCTCGAGCAGTTCAACACTGCACCCCGCGTGAGGAATCTGCAATCCCGAGAGTTTCGCCACGGTGTTGGGCGAAGCAGCACAGCGGGCCAGTTGCTCCCGCCACCTGTCCCAGGCGTCGGCGTCAACGGGTGGCGGCTTTCCTAGGTGGTCCACCACCACGGTTAGGTCGGGCAGTGCGGCGGCCAGGTCTGCCGTGGCAGAGAGGTGACGGGGGAACGCGTCGGGGACGTCCAACGGGAGCCCGGCCGCTGCCACCAGTGCAAGCGATCGCCGGACCTCCGGCAGCGCCAAAAAACCGTCCCGCGGGTCGTCGTGGACCAGGTGACGCACGCCGGTAAACAACTGATGGTCCATCCACCGCTCCAGCTGGGCGGCCGCCGTGCGGGAATTGTCCAGTCGGACCCACCCCACAACTCCGCGGATCCAGGTGTTAGCCTCCGCCGTAGCGAGCAGGAACGCGGTATCGTCGACCGAGTCGTCAGCCTGGACCAGGACAGCCTCCGCGATACCGGCCCGGTCCAACTCGTCTCGTGCCTGTGCTGCCGTGAAGTCGCGGTGCAGCGCACCAAGATGCGGTGTGATCCAGTCATAGCCGCCCCGGCTGAGGTCCCAGAGGTGGAGGTGCGCGTCGATCATGCGGTGCTGGACTCCGGAGGAACCAGGCCTTGAGCGGCGAGGTCCGCCCAGAGTGCTTCGGGTATGGCTGCGGCCATATTGGCGATATTGCTGGACATCTGATCGGCCCCGTGGGCACCAATCACCACACTGCACACGGCTGGGTGTCGCAGCGGGTACTGCAGGGCGGCAGCGGGTAACTCGACACTGTATCGGCGGCAGATGCCAGCCAACAGTCGCGCCCGGTGGAGCAGATCGGCCGGGGCCCGCTGATAGTTGTAGTGGGCCGTCTCCGGAACCGCGCTCCTCGCCAGGATGCCGGAGTTGAAGACCCCCGCCGCGACTACCCGCGTGCCCCGCTCCTCACAGAGGTGGAGCACGGTGCCGAGGGCATGCTGTTCCAGCAGCGTGTAGCGTCCGGCGAGCATCACGACGTCGAGCTCGGACTCGGCGAGCAGCGCGGCGACGGCTTCCGCCGAGTTGGAACCGACGCCGACCGCCTGGACCAGACCCTCGGCCTTGAGCTTCTGCAATGCCGGAAGCGCGGTCGAAAGGGCGGCTGCCAGCCCGTGCGCTTCCGGATCGTGCAGGTACAGGACATCCACCGAGTCGACGCCGAGCCGGGTAAGCGATTCCTCCAGGCTGCGGCGGATGCCCGCCTCCGAATAGTCCCACCGCCTGAGTGTGCGGGCCTCAACGTCGAAACCCTCGGTGTCCCTGTTCCCCGGCTGAAACTGGGGATTGTCGACCAGAAGGCGGCCAACTTTGGTAGAAAGCACGAAGTCTGAACGTAGTTTGGTTCGCAGGAATGCACCAAGCCGTTTCTCGGAGAGACCGAGCCCGTAATGCGGTGCGGTGTCGAAATAGCGAATGCCGCCGTCCCAGGCTGCGTCGAGCGTTGAGACGGCTTCGTCGTCGTCAATCCTCGAGTACAGGTTCCCCAGCGCGGCGGCTCCGTAGCCTAGGGTGCCCAGCGCAAGCGTGGTCATCGCTGACGTAGACCCCAGACCAGTGGAATGCCGCGGTCTTCACCGGAGTAGCTGTCCTCGATCTCCAGCAGCTCGGACATCCGGGCTTGCCAGGGGAGGTTGGCTGGGTGCTCCGCCAGGAACGTTCGCATGCGGGAATAGTCGTCGACCTCGATGACGTGGAACAAGTCCCGGCCGCTGCGCCAGATGCGCCAGTTGTGGACACCAATCTGGCGCATCGCCTCATCAAGTTCGGCTGGAATATGCTGGTGGATCCGGTCATAGTCCGCCTCTTTGCCCGGTTTGAGCCGGGTGTGCACCGCAATTGTTTCGCTTTTCATGATGTCACTTTGCCATAGTCAGGGTGGCGGTCGACCACACCGGTCCGTCAGGGAACGCAAACTCGACGAGGGAGGCTGCCTTCATCTCGCTACCGCCTCCCGGGACCAGCGGGGCCCGGTAGTGTCCATGGTGCAGCTCGACCGGGGCGATGAAGTGCTCGTGCAGGTGATCGACAAATTCGATCATCCGGTTCTCCTTCGTGCCGGACACTGCTACGAAGTCGAACATCGATAAATGCTGCACAGCTTCACACAATCCAACGCCGCCAGCGTGCGGGCAGACCCGTACTCCAAACTTGGCGGCCAGGAGCAGGATGGCAATGTTTTCGTTCACCCCCGCCACCCGCGCAGCGTCCAGCTGTAGGACTTCCAGCGACCCGGCCTGCAGCATCTGTTTGAAAATGATCCGGTTCTGCGCATGTTCGCCGGTGGCGACCGGAATTGGGGCGATGGCCTTCGCGATGGCCGCGTGGGCCAGGATGTCGTCGGGGCTGGTCGGTTCCTCCACCCACGCGATATCGGAATCCGCCAGGGCCTTGACCCAGGCGACGGCCTCAGCAGTGTCCCAGCGCTGGTTGGCGTCGATGGCAATCCGCATGGCGGGCCCGCATGCCGCGCGGGCTACTTTCAGCCGGCGAATGTCGTCCTCCAGGTGGGCACCAACCTTGAGTTTGATCTGGTGGAACCCTTCCGCCGCCGCCTCCCGGCACAGGCGGGCAAGTTTTTCGTCGCTGTATCCGAGCCAGCCCGGTGTGGTCGTGTACGCCGGGTACCCCTCGGCGAGCAATTCGGCTTCCCGCGCGGCTCGTCCGGGGTGGGCAGCACGGAGGATAGCAAGGGCCTCCGCCTCGGTGAGGGCATCGGTCAAATAACGGAAGTCCACCAGGGACACCAGCTCCTCCGGTGTCATCCGGGCGAGTAGTTTCCACAGGGGCAGGGCTGCACGCTTGGCCTTGAGGTCCCAGAGGGCATTGATCACGGCGCCGATGGCCATATGCATTACCCCTTTCTCCGGACCCAACCACCGGAGCTGGGAGTCGTACACCATGCTCCGGGATACAGCACCCATGTCAGCGAGGAGGTGCTCCGCGTTCCTGCCTTTGACGAACGGGACCAGGGCTGCCAGGGCGCCAGCCACGACGTCATTTCCGCGACCAATCGTAAAGACGAAGCCGTGGCCTTCGTGACCGTCCCCGGCGTCGGTCTCAATCCTGAGGTAGGCGGCCGAATAGTCGGGATCAGGATTCATCGCATCCGAACCGTCCAGCGACGTGGAGGTGGGGAAGCGGACGTCGCTGATCGAGACGGCTGTGATGGTACTCACTGACTTGACTCCCTTGCTGCGGCCCCGGACGATACCTTCTGGCGTGGCCCAGGTGCTCCTGAGACTAGACATCCGATGTCTACCTTGTCAACGTCGACAGATTCTGTATTCTGGATCATGACAGGCGACGGCGTCGCGAGGTGTCCCGGCAAGCGGCGCCACCAGGTTTGGTACACCAGGGTTCTAGGTAGGAAGAAGTTAGGGAGCAACGAGTGAAACTGATCAGAATCGGCGAGCCAGGCGTGGAGGCTCCTGCCGTCCTTAACACAGACTCGTCAGGGGTCGAAAAGACGTATGATCTATCTGGTCTGACTGCCGATATCGACGGCGGGTTCCTCGCGGATGACGGCATTGAACGAACCCGGCAGGCGTTGGCTGAGGGAACGCTGCCGGAGCTGCAGCACGCCGGCCGGATCGGTTCGCCCATCGCCAGGCCGCAAGCAATTATTTGTGTCGGCATGAACTACGCAGCACACGCAGCTGAGTCAGGTTCGGAGCCGCCGACTCTACCCATTATTTTCCTGAAAACCCCCAACACCCTGGCAGGTCCCTACGACCCCACTGTCCTTCCACGGAACAGCACCACCACCGATTGGGAGGTGGAGCTCGGCGTCGTGATCGGACGGCGGGCAAGCTACCTGGAATCGCGCGAGCAGTCGGCCGATCATATCGCGGGCTATCTGGTAGCCAACGACGTTTCCGAACGGACGTTCCAACTGGAGGAATCCGGTGGTCAGTGGTCGAAGGGCAAGTGTGCACCCGGGTTTTCGCCGCTGGGACCCTGGCTCATCCCCGCTGACGAGGTGGATCCTGGCAGGTTGGGTCTCCGCTGTTGGGTCAATGGTGAACGGCGTCAGGATTCCAGCACGGCGGACATGATCTTCCCTGCCGATTATCTGGTGCACCACCTGAGCCAGTACCTCGTCCTTGAGCCAGGAGATGTGGTGCTTACCGGAACGCCTCAAGGAGTGGCGCTGTCCGGCAGATTCCCGTACCTGAAACCTGGTGACGTGGTGGAGGTTGAAATCGACGGGCTCGGACGACAACGGCAGGTAATTGCCGGCGTATCCCAGCTCGACGCGCCCGGAGAACCGGTGAGTGGGCGGTGACGGCGGATTTCACCGGTCTCGTCGCGTTGGTCACTGGAGGTGCATCTGGAATCGGTGCGTCGACGGCCGCCCGGCTCGCCGCCGACGGGGCTTCGGTTGCAGTGCTGGACCTGAACCCGGATGACGCGGCACCGGACCACCTGGCGCTGCAGTGTGATATCGCCGACGACGGATCGGTCCGCGCCGCTATCGACGCAGTGATCGGGAAGTTCGGGCGGCTGGATATCGTGGTGAATAACGCCGGAATTGGTGCCCAGGGCACGGTGGCCGATAACGACGACAACGAATGGCATCGCGTCCTCGACATCAATGTGTTGGGAATTGTGCGGGTGACCAGGGCGGCGCTGCCCTACCTGCGCGAATCGCCGTCGGCCGCCGTCGTGAACGTCTGCTCCATCGCCGCTACGGTGGGCCTTCCGCAGCGAGCCCTGTACAGCGCGAGCAAGGGCGCCGTCCTGGCTCTGACCCTCAGTATGGCCGCCGACCACGTGGGCGAAGGCATCAGGGTGAACTGCGTGAACCCCGGAACGGCGGACACCCCCTGGATCGGAAAGCTGTTGGCGAAAGCTGACGACCCCGCAACGGAACGTGCGGCGCTCAACGCCCGCCAGCCACACGGACGATTGGTCCAGGCAGATGAAGTCGCTGCCGCCATTGTGTACCTGGCGTCGCCGGCCGCCGGATCGACCACTGGAACGTCCCTAGCCGTCGACGGCGGAATGCAGGGTCTACGCCTGCGCCCTGCGGCGCCAACACCCGACCTATTCAAAGGAGAATGAGATGACCAGTTACGCCTTTCCGAAAGAACTTGAATTGCCTGTCCTGCGGGACAAAACCGTGTACACGGTGGCCAGCGGTGACCTTCGCCTGAGCGCGAACACGGCGGGCTGGACTACCCAGCAAAAGCTTGAAGCAGACTTCGCCGGCGCCGTCGAGCGTTCCGGATTCGCCGTTCACCGCGGCCATGAGGTGAATCCCGAAACCGGGCACGGATTCATTGACAGCCAGCGCGCCGGCATGAACGTTTTTCGCAGCATTCCCGCCGAAGCGCCTTTGGTGGTGGTGGACGCAGTGTGGCAGTACAGCCACCACGTGTTGGCCGGGCTGCGGTCCCACCGCGGTCCGATCCTGGTGGTGGCGAACTGGGCAGGCGACTTTCCCGGGCTGGTGGGGCTACTGAACCTGACAGCCTCCCTGACAAAGGCCGGGATTGCCTATTCGTCGCTGTGGAGCGAAGACTTCACCGATACGTGGGCGCTCGACAAGGTAGCGGAGTGGTTGCGGACCGGAACTATCGTTCACGATCTCAGCCATGTACGCGATCTGGGCCAGCTGCCCCCGACACCTGAAACCAGACTGGGGCAGGCCCTTGCCCAGCAATTGTCAACGGAGAAGGCGATCATCGGAATCTTCGACGAGGGTTGCATGGGGATGTACAACGCCATCATCGACGACGAACTGCTCAATCCGCTGGGCATCTATAAGGAACGCCTCTCCCAGTCGGCGCTTCTGGCCGAAATGGGGAAGGTGTCCGACGAGGAGGCACAGGCTGTCCGCAACTGGCTCGACGAAGCACGATTTACCTTTCACTTTGGTACCGACGACGCCACTGAACTCACCGAGGCGCAGGTGCATGAGCAACTGAAAATGTATGTCGCAGCTGTGCGGATCGCCGACGATTTCGGCGCCGACGCCATTGGAATCCAATACCAGCAGGGTCTGAAAGATATGACCCCCGCCTCGGACCTGGTGGAGGGCCTGCTCAACAATGTCTCCCGTCCCCCAGTACTGTCCCGGAGCGGATCCCGCGAGCTCTACCCCGGCGCCGCACTTCCGCACTTCAACGAGGTCGATGAGGGTGTTGCGGTGGACGCACTGATCACCAACAGGATCTGGACGGCGATGGGCCTGGATCCGGCCAACACCCTCCATGACATCCGGTGGGGTGAGAAGTACAACGGTGAGTTTGTGTGGGTATTCGAAATTTCGGGTTCGGTGCCAGCATCGCATAACGGGGGGTACGAGAAGTCGTACGGAATGCGTCAACCGGCGGTGTTCTTCCCGCGGGGCGGTTCGACCTTGTCGGGCGTTTCCAGGCCCGGCGACATCGTCTGGTCCCGGGTGTTCATTATGGACGGCGAATTGCACCTCGACCTCGGTCGCGGGCACGTCGTGGAGCTTCCGGAGGAGGAGACTCAACGGCGGCTCGACGCCACCGACAAGCAATGGCCCATCATGCACGCGGTACTTCACGGTGTGTCCCGGGACCAGTTGATGGCCCGGCATAAGGCCAATCATGTCCAGGTGGTCTACGCGCCGGATGCGGAGACAGCGGATAGGGCGCTCGTCGCGAAGGCGGCATTTTTCGCTGAGTTGGGCGTACACGTTCACCTCTGCGGGACGGTTGACCTGTAACCATGAAGCGGACCGGTCGGGAAGGGTTCTATAGTGGCTGACGTCGTCCTCGGAGTCGACATTGGCACCGGCAGCAGCAAGGGTGTCCTGGTTGCAATGGACGGGACGGTCCGGCGCACCAAGGTGATCGAGCATCGGGTGGAGCGCCCGTACCCGGGTTGGGTGGAGATGGATGCTCACATCTGGTGGGACGAATTCACCGCCATCTGCCGGGCGCTGCTGCTCGATTCCGTCAATGCTGACTCACCCGACACCGTCGTCGCCGTGGGCGTCAGCGGCATGGGCCCGTGCGTGCTGCTCACTGACGATCACGACCAGCCGTTGCGTCCGGCCATCCTCTACGGTGTGGACACCCGCGCTACCGCCCAGATTTCCAGGCTGACCAGTGAACTGGGTGGGGACCAGGCAATTCTGGACCGTTGCGGATCCGTGCTGTCCACGCAGGCGGTTGGCCCGAAGCTCGCCTGGATTGCCGAGCATGAGCCGACCGTGCTGGGGCGAGCCCGGAAACTGTTCATGCCATCGTCCTGGCTGGCGTTCAAACTGACCGGCGAATATGTTCTGGACCATCACTCAGCCAGTCAGTCCACCCCGCTCTACGACACCAATCTCCTCGACTGGTACCACCCGTGGTCGCAGCACATCGCCCCGGACCTGCAATTGCCGCGGCTGATCTGGCCGTCGGGTATCGCGGGGACGGTGTCTACGGGCGCGGCCCGCGAGACCGGGCTGCCCCCGGGAGTGCCGGTGATTGCCGGAACGATCGATGCGTGGACGGAGGCCGTCAGCGTGGACGCACAAAACGACGGCGACCTGATGCTGATGTACGGCTCGACCATGTTCCTCGTGCACACCGTCCCCGGGAAGGTTTTCACCCCGAACCTGTGGGGGACAATCGGCGCCTTTGAAGGGACGAGGAGCCTGGCGGGTGGCATGGCAACCTCCGGTGCGATCACCGGGTGGCTCAAGGAGCTTTTCGGCTCAGTGGATTACCCGGAATTGCTGGCCGAGGCAGAGCGCTCCGGGCCTGGGGCGGGCGGCCTGGTGATGCTGCCCTACTTCGCCGGGGAGCGCACACCCATCGCTGACCCGGATGCCCGCGGCCTGATCGCGGGGCTCACGTTGTCCCATGGACGCGGTGACCTCTACCGGGCAGCCCTCGAGGCGACGGCATTAGGGGTGCGTCACAACATCGAGCAGATCGAAGCGGCGGGAGGTGCGATCGAACGGATTATCGCCGTCGGCGGCGGCACCCAGGGGGACCTGTGGATGCAGATTGTCTCGGATATCACCGGTCTTCCGCAGGTGGTCCCGACCAACACCATCGGCGCCAGTTACGGCGCCGCCTATTTTGCGGCGCTGGCAACCGGCAATTCACACGTTGATATCCGGTCGTGGAATCCCACCGCCAGGGTTATTGTCCCGAATCCGGCGGTTAGGGACAACTATGATGAGCTGTACTCGCTGTATCGCGACCTGTATCCGGCCACCCGCGAGATAACCCATCACCTCGCGCAACGCCAGCACCTACTGTTCCGCGACTAACTGGCAAGTCCCCCGGCCGGGACCAGCCCATCCCGGCCGGAGGTGAACGCCCTCGCCTCGGATGGTGGCTCCTGGCCCAGATGGAGGGTGAGCGCCGACCCGGCGGCCAGCACCGGATCGATCACGGGAAGACCGTACCGGCGGCGCAGTTCACGGGAAACGCCCATGCTGGTCAGGCCGGTGCAGCCTTGAAGGATGACGTCGGCGCCGTCGTCGACCAGCCGCTCAGCCGCGAGGTACGTTTCGTACACCCCCGACGGCGTGAGCAGCTCCTGGGTGTGGGTGACGCCGTCGGGCGACTGAACCGTATGGAGGTGACGGCCCAGCACGTCGACGACGGCCGGGGGCGGGTCGGCGCTCAACGCCAGCACCCCGATCCGCGAGCCCAGTGTCAGGGCCGCCGCTGCGCCCGCCGAGCCGGCACCAACCACCGGAACGCCGACCAGGGCACGGACCTCCGCGAGGCCAGGATCGGACGAGCAACTGATCATGATGCCATCCACGTGCGGCGCCAGGTCGGCGGCGAGGGCCAGGACCTTCGGGGCTGCGGAGTCGTGGGTGTGCTGGTCGTAGACGCCCTCAGGCTGGTCGTGGACCGCGCGCGAAATTACCTCGACGCCGAACGCTTCCTGGAGGGCGCGGCCGTGGACGTTCAGCAGTCGTGGATCGCTGGCGGTGAGGACTCTGATGAGGCCGATGCGTGACATTGATTCCTCGGGGGAGGGCCGGGTGGTTACCTCAATGGTGACAGCGCCGGATTAACACCGGGTTTCGGGCGGATTAGCAGTAAAAGAGCCCTCGGCCGTGGTTGAGCTAGCCGTGGTAGGCGCGCTCCAGTCCAGCAATGTCGATTTTTCGCATCGCGAGCATCGCCTGCATGGCGCGCCCGGCTCCCTCGGCGTCAGGACCGGACAGGAGTTCCCCGAGCCGGGTGGGGACAATCTGCCAGGACAACCCGTACTTGTCCTTCAGCCAGCCGCACCTCGATTCCTCTCCGCCGTCGGCGATCAACGCGGCCCAAAGCCGGTCGGTTTCTTCCTGCGACGTGGTGCTGACGGCAAGGGATACGGCTTCGGTGAAGGGAAACAGCGGACCGCCGTTGAGGGCCTGGAACGCGACGCCGTCCAGTTCGAACTGCACCATGATCGCCGTGCCGGCGGGCTGCGGGCCGCCGTCGCCATATCGGGACACGTCAACGATCCGCGACTTGCCGAGGAGGGAAACGTAGAAGGTAGCGGCCTCTTCGGCCTGCGCATCGAACCAGAGACACGGTGCTATTGCTGACATGGTGGACTCCTCGTGGCGTGGCGTGGCGTGGCGTGGCGTGGCGTGGCGTGGCGTGGCGTGGCGTGGCGTGACTGGGGCTGGGCTGGGCGGTCGATGTTTGTAGTCTGGCCCGGCAGCGCCCGGCGCGCAAGGACCGCTGGCTCGGCTAGAGCAGCTTCTCAAGGTGGCGCCGCGCGCTGTCCACGGCGCGCTGTGCATTACGGGCGGCGCGGACTGCGGCCGACTGTTCCCGTTCGGCGTCGTCGATGCGGGCGTCGAGGGTCGACAGGTCGGCCCTCAGCTCGGTGAGACGGCGCTGCAAATCCTCAATCTCGGCGGTCAGGCCGGTGCGGCGGTTCTGAAACTTGGCGAGCCGGCGTCCTGCGTCCTCGGCGTCGTCGTCGGCATCGGTCAGGGTGCGTTCGGCGTCCTCAAGGTCGGCGCGAGCGTTCCCGGTCGCCTCGTCGTCGGCCCCGGAGTTCCCTGCGTTCCCGTCCCCTGCCCCGGTTGAGTCGGCTCCGGCACCGGTGGGTCGTTCAAACGGCCCGCCCACCGCGCCAGCGAGGTCGACGGCGTCCCAACCGCTGGCGCTCAGGGCGCGGAGGAGGCGTCCGCTCGAAACGGCGGCGGCGGCGTCGGGATCGGTCATCGCGGCGCGGAACGTCTGCTCCACTTCCGCTGCGACGGAGGCGCTCACACCGTGACCCAGCTCCGTGGCCACTGCGACGCTGTCCTGGCCGAGTGAAGTCAGGACCCGCTGCCGTTGCTGCCCGAGCTCCTTCATCAGTTTCTGGTCGAGACGATCCTGGGCGCTGCGCAGCGCGACGCCGAGTTCGAGCGCCTCCCTCATGGCACTCTGGTGCCGCTGAACGAGCATGTTCACTAGCCACCCGGCCATCGACGGCTTGGGCAGCCGTTTGATCTGCTCGGCAAGCGGCTTGTCTTTGGTACTTTTGGCTAGCGCGTTGCGTCCGGCGGTGAACTCCTCCAGCGGCAGACCATACAGGCGCTCAGCCGCCTCTCTAAGGGCTGGCTCCGGTAGCTGCCGATTGCTCACAACGTCCTTCCTTGAGGCGGGTGGGTCTGGCCCCAATGTAGCGGTGGTGACGTACCTCTCACAATTGCCGCTACCATTCCTGTAGAGGAATCGGTCTGGGGAGACAGATCGGCGATTGCCCGGCAACGCTCTCCGGCGGTAGCAGGCGTGGGTGTGGGTGCCGAAGAACAACAAAGGATGAGTTGAATGGCGCTGAAGTGGGGACCCCGGTTCAAGGGGGAGGGATTGCCTGAGTCATTGTTTGCGCGGGCGCACGCGGCTACGTCTGAGGTCTCGTTGATCACCGATGCCCGCCAGAATATCCTCCACGTCTCGGATTCCTTCACGGCCATCACCGGGCATCGTCCAGAGGAGGTGCTCGGGCACAATTGCCGGTTGCTGCAGGGGCCGGGGTCCGATCCGGAGACCAAGCGTGTCATGCGCACCGCACTGGCTGCGGGGGAGGCCTTCCGCGGGGAGATCCTCAACTACCGCAAGGACGGGTCAGCGTTCTGGAATGACCTCAGTGTGGTTCCGTTGCGCGATGCCGCCGGTCACGTCACTCACTTCGTCAGTGTCCAACGGGACATCAACACGCGGATGGCCCTGCACGAGCAGCTGCGGTTCCAGGCGCTGCACGATCCGGTGACGGGACTGCCCAACCGGGTGGCGCTCGCCGAACGGTTCCAGGACGTATTCGCTCGAGGCGACCACAGTTACGTGACCGCAGCAGTGGGCATGATCGATCTCGACGATTTCCGGGCAGTCAATAACGCGTTTGGCCACGAAGCCGGGGACCGGGTGCTCAAGGAATGGGCTGTGCGCATGCAGGCCAACCTCCGCGACGGCGATTTCCTCGGACGGATGGGAGGCGACGAGTTCATTCTCGTGGTGAAGGACATTGACCGTGCCACAGCGCCAGAAGTGCTGGCCGGGATTCTGGACTCGCTGCTTGACGCTGTGGAGCGGCCGTTCCTCGCCTCGGGGAAAAGTGTCAGGGTGGGGATGAGTATGGGACTGGCCCTGTATCCCCGAGACGGCTGCGACATGGCAACACTGCTGCGCAACGCCGATGATGCGCTGTATCAATCGAAGAAGACAAAGAAGAAGCGTGACCGGTGGTGGACGCTCGCCGCGGTTGAACCTGCCGCCGAAGTTGGGTCGGATCTGACCTACCTGCAGGCAGGAATTGCTGACGCCGGCGGGCGCCCCGACAGTGCCGTCATCGAACGCTACCGGGCCCAGCTGCGCTCGGGTGGCCTCGAAGCTTTCATGCAGCCCGTGATTGACCTGCGCGACGGATCTGTTCACCTGTTCGAGGCGTTGGCCCGCCTGCGGATGCCCGACGGGCGCCTCGCGGCACCCGGTGAGTTCCTGCCCTTTCTATCCGACGTCGAGCTGGACCTGCTATTTGTCGGGATGCTCGATCAGGCGCTCGGATGGGTGGCGCAGTGGGATCGGGAGGGTCTGCACGCGAACATCTCGGTGAATCTGCCCCCGAGCACCCTGCTGAATCCGGATTGCCTGGATCTGGTCAGTAATGCGTTGCGGCGTCATCATGTCTCCGCGGACCGGCTGGGACTGGAACTGCTCGAATCCCAGACCCTGGAGTGGGAAATACAGCGGGATGCCCTGGACCAACTGGTGGGGCTGGGTGTGGGACTGGCGATGGATGACCTCGGTGCTGGCTACAGCAGCCTCAAACGGTTGTCGGCTCTCCCGTTCAACGCCATCAAGCTGGACCGCGAGCTTCTCACCGAGATCCGCAGGAAGCCCGTCGAGACGCTGAGTATGATCGCTTCCCTGATTCAGATGGGGAGGGACTTCGGAATGAACGTCGCGATCGAGGGGCTCGAGGATCTGGGCATCACCGAGGCCGCGGTGATCCTTGGCGCCCCGCTCGGCCAGGGATACTACTTCACCCGTCCCTTGCCTGCCGGTGAGGCGGCGTCGTGGGCCGCCGGGTTTGTCATTGATGTGCACCCGGTCCATCCGCGAACCTACCTGGGCGGGTTGGCCTATCACTGGCAGTTCGCCCGTCTGGGAGCCCCACATCCGCGGCCGCTCGGTGAATGCCCCCTCACGGGCTTGCTCGATAACAGTCCCGCCGTCGACGACGTAATGCGCTGGCACGCCCAGCAGCACGACCCTGATGCAAGCCATTCAGCAGCGGGCCGCCTGTTAGTGGACTGGCTGGTGCACGAGATTCGCCGAAAGGGTGGTGCCACCCCCGGAGCCTTCACCCCGGTCTAGGGTCGCTCAGCCATACTCATATACAAAGCATGCTTAGTAGTGGGGGTAGGCTGGGAGGGTAACGGCGTGGTCACTGTCACTACCCAAGCGTTTGGAGCGATCGATGAGCAAAGCGAATTCCCCAGCCACCAACCCACCTATCCCCGGTGCGCCGTCGGTCGAACCGCCCAGCCTGGCGGAGCCGGTGGAACCCCGCGAGCCGCTGCCGCCCAAACCGGATCAGGATTCCCCCGAGACGGTGTCACCCACCGGCACCCCCACCGGCGCCGCCAAATCGGTGAACTCCCAGAGCGGCCGGTTCCTCACCACCGCCCAGGGCACACGAGTGGCCGACACCGACCATTCGCTCAAGGCGGGCCCGCGGGGGCCGGTCCTGCTGCAGGATCACCACCTGCGTGAAAAAATCACCCACTTCGATCACGAACGCATCCCGGAGCGGGTAGTCCACGCTCGCGGCGCTGGTGCTCACGGCACCTTTGTGGCCAACGGTGCCGCAGCAGGCGTCACGAAGGCTGGCTTCCTCGCCAAAGACGTCGAGACGCCAGTCTTCGTGCGGTTCTCCACGGTGCTCGGCTCGCGGGGGTCGGCCGACGCAGTGCGGGACACCCGCGGCTTCGCCACCAAGTTCTACACGGACGAGGGCACCTACGACCTCGTGGGGAACAACATCCCGGTATTCTTCATCCAGGACGCGATCAAATTTCCCGACGTCGTCCACGCCGCCAAGCCCCACCCGGACCGTGAGATCCCGCAGGCCCAAAGCGCCCACGACACGTTCTGGGATTTCGTTTCCCTGCACAGCGAGGCGCAGGCGCACACCATGTGGAACATGTCTGATCGCGGCATCCCACGGTCGTACCGGACCATGGAAGGGTTCGGCGTCCACACCTTCCGGTTGCAGAACGAAGCAGGCGACACCACCCTGGTGAAGATCCATTGGAAGCCCAGGCAGGGCGTTCATTCATTGGTGTGGGAGGAAGCCCAGATCATCAACGGCATGGACCCCGACTTCCACCGCCGCGACCTGGCGGACTCGATTGAGGCCGGAGCCTTCCCGCAGTGGGACCTGGGCATCCAGACCTTCCCGGACACCGACGACGAAATGTTCGAGGGAATCGACCTGCTCGACCCCACCAAGTTTGTCCCCGAAGAGTTGGCTCCCGTCCAGATCATCGGCACGATGACCCTGAACGCCAATCCGACCAACTACTTCGCCGAGACCGAGCAGATCGCGTTTCACCCGGGGCACCTGGTGCCGGGAATCGACGTCACGAATGACCCCCTGTTACAGGGCCGGCTGTTCTCCTACATCGATACCCAGATCAGCCGCCTGGGAGGCCCGAATTTCGCCCAGCTGCCGATCAACCGGCCGCACGCGCCGGTCAATGACATGCTGCGCGACGGTATGCACCAGACCGCGGTCCACGGGGGAGCGGCACCGTACAAGCCGAACTCCCTCGACGGTGGCTGCCCGTTCCTGGCCGGTGAGGACATGAGTGCCTACATCGACGTGCCGCAGGAGCTGCCGGCATCGCTCAAGGTGCGGGAGAACCCGGCCACGTTCGAGAACCACTTCAGCCAGGTACGGCTGTTTTTCAGATCCCTCACCGCGTTGGAGCAGGATCACGTCATCTCCTCTTACACGTTCGAACTGGGCAAGCTTTACGAAGAGAACCTACGGATCCGTCAGCTGCAGCACCTCGCCAACATCGACGAGCGCCTGTGCGCCGAGGTTGCCAACGGCCTGGGCCTGGCCGCCCCGGCGCCGACCGTCGAGGTTGAGGATCACGAGCCAAGCCCGACGGTGTCGCAAATCGGGGGCACCTGGCCGGTTGAAGGACGGATTATCGGCATCATCGCGGACCCGAACAGCGACGTCGCCGCCGTCGCCAGCCTCAGTTCGGCGATCAACGACGCCGCAATGGTGCCGCTGATCATTGCCCCCACGGGCGGGAAGCTCGACGGCGGCCTGGTGGTCCAGCGGACCTACCTGACCGCGCGTTCAACCGAGTTCGACGCCCTGATCGTCGCCGGTGCTGCGACACCGGGCGACGACGCAGCCAACAGCCGCGACGCGAAGGCCGGCTCGCCAAGAGCCACGATCGATCCGCGGGTTACGCTGCTCCTCTCCGAAGCGTTCCGGCACTCGAAGGCCATCGGCGGGATCGGCGACGTGTCCTCAGTGCTGGCTGCGGCCGGAATCAGCCCTGACGCGCCGGGCGTCGTCGTCGGCGACGCAACGCCGGTGCTCACCACGCTGACCGGGCTGCTCGCGAAGCACCGCGTCTGGGACCGCTTCCCCGTCCCGGCGTAGGGACGGGCGCCACCCCTACCCCGGCTCTACCTCTGCCCCCGGCTGCGCAGCTGTGGTGGGTGGTTTCACGCATTTGCGCAGCAGTGGTGGGTTGGCGCGTGGTTTACCCACCACTGCTGCGCTTTTGTTGACGACGGCGGCCTCCCAAGCTGGGCACACCCGCCACAACTGCGCTCATCCGGACGTGGGAAGATGCTGACCATGAACTTCACCGAGCAGGCCGGCCGCAAACCCGTCGTTGCCGTGCTGGTGGGGGACCGGCCCGTGGTGGGACTGGATCGGGTGGCAGCAGTAGCGGACATCCGTGAGACCGACGCCCCTGGCCTGCCGTCGGCTCTCCGCGGAGCCGACGTGCTCTACCTGTGGGACTTCTTTTCTGGTGCGCTGGAGCCGGCCTGGAAACACGCGGATTCCCTGCAGTGGCTCCACGTCGCGGCGGCCGGCGTCGACAAGCTCCTGTTCCCTGGCCTGGTCGAATCTCCGGTCACCGTGACGAATGCGCACGGCGTGTTTGACCGGCCGATGGCCGAATACGTCCTGGGTGCGATGCTGTTCTCGGCCAAGGGCTTCGGCCAGACCCGCGACCAGCAGCACCACCAGGTCTGGGGGCGGCGGACCACCCGCAACATCGCTGGCGCCCGGGTACTCATCGTGGGAACGGGGAGCATCGGTCGGTGCACCGCACGCCTCCTCACTGCCGCGGGAGCCGACGTCGACGGCGCCGGCCGGGTGGCGCGGACGGCCGACCCCGATTTCGGCACAGTCCACAGCAGCTCAGACCTCGCCGCAGTGGTCGGCGTCTATGACTGGATGGTCCTGGTGGCGCCGCTCACCGCGCAGACCGAGGGGATGGTCAGCGCCGACGTGCTCGCGGCCATGGCGCCGTCGTCGTTCCTCATCAACGTGGGGCGCGGCCGGCTGGTGGACGAACCGGCGCTGGGCCGGGTCCTCGCCGACGGCGGGATTGCCGGGGCGGTGCTGGACACCTTCGCCGTCGAACCCCTCCCCACCAACAGCCCACTCTGGGGGATGGACCAGGTGCTCATCTCGCCGCACATGGCGAGCGACGCCGACTCCTGGCTGGAGGACCTGGCCCGTCAGTTCGAAACCAACTTCCTCCTCTGGCATGCGGGCGACCAGCTGCCCCACCCGGTGGACAAAACCCTCGGGTACGTGCCGACGTCGGGCTCGCTCAGCTAACCAATCCGTCCCCGTTACCGGCGGAATAGATCCTCTTCCTTCGGACGTTGCGGCTAGTAGGATTTCCCACCCGCACACCCTTCGAAGGATTCCCTGTGCCCCATAGCGCCCCGTCCGCCGCGGCAAACCCGCCCGCCGCTGGCCGGGAAGACACTGAGCACGCCAAACGCAACAGACTGGTCATCTCGCTGCTTCTCGTCTCAGCCTTCGTGGTGATCCTCAACGAGACCATCATGAGCGTTGCACTGCAGTCGCTGACCGTCGACCTCGGCATCACCGTCAGCGCCGGACAGTGGCTGACCACAGCGTTCATGCTCACCATGGCGGTGGTCATTCCCGTCACCGGGTTCCTGCTGTAGCGGTTCCACACCCGGCCGGTCTTCATGGCCGCCATGTCCCTGTTTAGCCTGGGCACCCTCGTGTCGGCACTGGCGCCCGGCTTCGAGGTGCTGCTGGTGGGTCGGATCATCCAGGCCAGCGGAACCGCCATCATGATGCCCTTGCTGATGACCACGGTGATGACCCTGGTGCCGCCCGCCTCGCGCGGCCGCACCATGGGCAATATCGCCATCGTCATGTCGGTAGCGCCGGCGATCGGCCCTACCATTTCGGGCCTCATCCTCAGCGTGCTGGACTGGCGTTGGCTGTTCTGGCTGGTCCTGCCCATCGCGCTTGGCGCCCTGGCACTCGGCGCCACCCGCATTCAGAACGTCAGCACGCCGCGACGTCTCCCTATCGACATCCTTTCAGTGATCCTTTCGGCCCTGGCCTTCGGCGGGATCATCTACGGCCTCAGCCAGTTCGGTGAAGCAGCCGATGGTGGTGGAGCGGTGCCGCAGTGGCTGCCACTCGCCGTCGGCGGTGCGGCCTGGTTCTTTTCGTCCTCAGGCAGCGCACCCTGCAGCGCGCCGACCGGGCTCTGCTGGACCTCCGGACGTTCACGTCCCGCACCTTCACCATCTCTATCCTGGTGATCTCGGTGAGCATGATGGCGCTGTTTGGGACCATCATTCTGCTCCCGTTGTATGTGCAGAACGTCCTCGGGCTGGAACCCGTGGTGGCGGGACTGCTGCTCTTCCCGGGCGGGCTGACCATGGGTCTGCTCGGCCCGGTGGTGGGCCGCATCTTCGACAAACGCGGCCCGCGGGTCCTGGTGGTGCCCGGCGCGATCATCGTCAGCCTGGTCTTCTGGGGACTGACGATGCTCAGCGAAACCACCCCCTTACTCATGGTCATGGTGGCTCACGTCTTCCTGAGCGTGGGCCTCGCGCTCATGTTCACGCCGCTGCTGACCCCGGCACTGGGCTCGGTCCGCCCGGCCCTGTACTCCCACGGCAGCGCGATCGTCGGCACCGTCCAGCAGCTCGCAGGAGCTGCCGGTACGGCCCTATTCATCTCGGTCATGACCATCCAGGCGACGGCCCTGCTCGACGACGGCGCCACCGAGGTTGCCGCCGAAGCCGGCGGCATCCAGGCCGCCTTCTTCGGTGGGGCGATCGTCTTCATCGTCGCCGCCTTCTTCATCAGGAAACCCGACGAGGTGCCGACCCACGGTGCCGAGGCCCCGCTCGACGGAGCTGGAGTGCCAGCCGTCCACTAGCCCTGTCAGGGGTGCCTGATCCCGTCCCCGTTGATGACGGCCAGGTACCCCTCCCGGAAGGTGGGATAGGCGAACGTGAACCCGGTGGCCCGCAGCAGAGAGTTGCTGAGCCGTTTCCCGCCGGACCGCGACGACGACGACCGCCCCACCGGCGGCGTGGGCAGGCCTAGTTGGGCCGCGAGGAACTCGAGCACTTCGCCCTGGTCGACTGGCTCGTTGTCGACGCCCACGTACACCGGTCCCGGATCGCTCACCCGGGTGGTCAGGTGCACGATGGCCGCCGCCGCGTCATCGCGGTGAATCCGGTTGGTCCACTGAACCTCTTCCGGCACGACGGCGGTCCCCGCCGTGAGCTGATCAATCAACCGGGTGCGCCCTGGCCCATAAATGCCCGACAGGCGAAGAATTGTGGTGTCCGGCCGCCGCGCCCGCAGGAGCTCTTCGGTGCTGGCCAGGATGCGCGCGGTGGCGGTCCCGGGCGCGACGGGAGTCGATTCGTCGACCCATTCGCCGTCGTCGCCCCCGAACACGGCGGTCGAGGACACCAGCAGAACATGGGCGTCAACGCCGTCGCGGTCCAGTGCATCGAGCACGTTGCCGGCAGGGGTGAGGTACGCCGAGCGGTAGGCGTCCTCGGTCCGGCCGTCGGCTGCGGTGGCCAAAACCACGATGCTGGTGTCCGCCGGGATCCGCGGCAGCTCGCCGGTGAGATCGACGGCGACTCCCTCGATCTCCGCCGGCAGCTTGTCCGCCGACCGCCGCCACCCGATCACCCGGTGCCCCGCCGCAGCGAACCTCAGCCCCGCCTCGGTGCCCAGATCCCCGCAGCCGGCGATCAGCACCGTACCTTGGATGTCATTCACTTCGCCCGACTGACCCACGTTGTACTCCTTCTCGCGCCGGCCAAAGGACCGTGAAAGTCGAGCCTACAGGGGCTCAGCGGGTGGTCACCCGACCGTCGTCGTCGGGCTGCCTCTCCCGACCCACCTGGGTGGCGGGTTGATCCGGCGCCTCGGGCAGCACCACAGCGCGAGGACGCTTCTTCGGCCGCGCCGTCACCGACCGCCCATACACTGCGTACATGCTCAGGCCCATGATAATCATCAACAGGACCGTGTAGACCAGGGTCAGCACCATGGCGTCGCTGATGTTGTCGCCGTCGGTGCTGTTCTTGATCACAATCCCGAGCGGCTCATACAGCGGCGAGTAAAGGAACACGGCGGTGTCGTAGTCATCGAGGAGGCTGTTGAAA
This sequence comes from Arthrobacter glycogeni, assembly GCF_054511155.1. NCBI lineage: Bacteria > Bacillati > Actinomycetota > Actinomycetes > Micrococcales > Micrococcaceae > Arthrobacter > Arthrobacter glycogeni. The sequence goes on from NZ_JBTNDE010000006.1 coordinate 59,073, forward strand.
TTCAGGGCGGTGATCGCCGCAGCGGTGGGCAGGACGATGGGCAGCAGCACCCGCCGGAACGTGTACAGGGACTTCGCCCCGAGAATCCTCGCCGCGTCCTCCACCGAATCGCTGACCGAATAGAACGCAGCCTTCAGCATCCGCAAGGTGAACGGGATCTTGATGATGATGTAGGCGACCAGCAGCACCCACACTGTTCCCGTCAGCACCTGCCCGCCGATCAGGGCATTGGGCCGGTCGAAGGTGAGGATCAGCCCCAACGCGATCATGGTCGACGGCAGGATCCAGGGGATGTGCAGGAGGTACTCGGCAACCGTGGTGGCAGCGTTCCTGTACTTTTGCAGGATCCGGGCGACGAACAGCAGCCCGCCGACGACGACGACGGCCGCCGCCGCGCTGTACAGGACGCTCACGATGAACGGCTGGAACGCGCTCTGGGTGGTGAACACGGTGATGTAGTTGTCCAGGGTGAACCGGTCCCAGGACAGGGTGGCCGTCTGGATGCTCGCGGAATCGGTGAACGAGAACACGACGATCAGCAGGATCGGTAACGTGTACACCACGAAGAGGGCGTAGGCGACGACGTGCACCACCGCGTTGGCCACCGGGTTGGTGATCTTTTGCTTCTGCATGGTCGCGGAGACCTTCGAGACCGAGAAGTAGGTGCCGCCGCGTTCCACCCGGCTCATCACCGCCAGCAGGATCATCGTGGCGACGCCGAGGATCAGCGCCAGCAGGGCGGCGATGTCACGGGAGGTGGTGCTGCCGGAGAAGGTGAGGATGAGCGGGGTGACAGTCTGGAAGTCGGGACCGCCAAGCACCTGCGGGGCGGTGAGCGCGGTCAAGCCTCCCAGGAACACCAGGATCGTGATGGCGAACAGGATGGGACGTAGGACCGGCAGGACAATCCGCCACAGGACGGTCAGCGTTGACGCGCCCATGCTTTTGGCCGCCTCGATGGTCTGGAAGTCCACCTTGTTCAGGGCCGAGGTGAGGAACAGCATGTGGTACGACGTGCTGGCGAAGGTCATCACAAAGACCACGGCCAGGAACCCGGTGAACCATTCGGCGTTCATCCCCGGAAAGTAGTTCAGCAGCAGATTGGTGATGAACCCGTTCTGCCCGTAAATGAACTTGTACCCGGCCACGAGGACAATTCCGCCGTAGATCAAGGTGGTGGCGTAGCCCAGCCAAAGGATGCGCGACCCCACAATGTCGAAGTACTGGGTGACGAGCACAATGAAAATTCCGACAATGTTGACCGTCACGGCAAGGACAATCGCGAGAAGGAAACTATTGCCCAGCGACTTCATGGCCCGGTCGGAGCTCAGCAGTTTGTCGACCGAGCGGGGGGTGAAATCACCATTCGGGAAGAAGGTCGTGGCGAGCAGTCCCACGTTGGGGGCGATGAGGAAGGTGACAATGAACCAGGTCAACACCACCGAGGTCACCAGGACCATGGGGGAGCGGATCATTGACCGCAGCGACGTCTTCATGGTGCGGCCTCAGTACTGGAGCACGTTGTCGGGATTGATGTACAGGTCCACTGGTGCGCCGATGTGCAGTGTGCTCGGACCGTTCTCGGTGACCAGGGTCTTGATGCTGTTGCCGGCGACGTCGACCGTGTAGCGGCTGTGCATGCCGTGGTAGCTGCGGGCCGTCACCCGGCCGTTGACCTTGACCGCTGCTGCGCTGACCTGGTTGCGGTCCAGCCCCACCTTTTCCACCCTGAGGTAGGAACTCTTTGCCGGGTCGAGCTTCCGCATCGACACGGCGTTCAGCCGCTGGATCAACGCAGCGTCCAGCACATTGATGTCCCCGATGAAGTTGCAGACGAACTCTGTGGAGGAAGAGTCGTAGATCTGCTCGGGCGGTCCCACCTGCTCCACCACGCCCTTGTTGAACACGGCAATCCGGTCACTCATGGTCAGGGCCTCATCCTGATCGTGGGTCACATAGACGGTGGTGATCCCGAACTGGCTCTGCAGGTCCTTCAGCTGACCGCGCAGTTGCACGCGGAGCTTCGCGTCGAGGTTCGACAGGGGCTCATCCAGCAACAGAATCTTCGGTTGCAGCACCAGGGCGCGGGCAATGGCAACCCGCTGCTGCTGGCCGCCGGAGAGCTCGGAAATGTTCTTGCCCAACTGCTCGTCGGTCAGCTCCATTTTCTTTGCAATGTCGGCGACCAGGCGTTCGGTGCCGGCTTTACTTTCCTTACGGACCTTGAGTCCGAAGGCGATGTTTTCCCAGACATTCATGCTGGGGAACAGGGCGTAGTTCTGAAACACCATGCCGATGCTGCGTTTGTCGCTGGACAGCTGGGTGACGCGCTTGTTGTCCACGTAGACGTCGCCCCGGCTGGGGTTGACGAACCCCGCGAGAGTCCGCAACGCGGTGGTCTTGCCGCAGCCCGACGGGCCCAGGAGGGTGAAGAACTCACCCTCCTTCACCTCAAAGTTGAGGTTGGGAATCGCGACGAAACCGTCGAACGAGACCTGAATATTCTCGTACCGAATCATCAGGGCATGTATTCGAGTTCGATTTTCTCAACCCACGGAGAAATGTTGTCCCTGATGAACTCCCAGTCCAGGTCCTGTGGAGGAAGAGATTCGTACTGCTCGAGGACAGCCGGATCCGCCATCTCGAGCGCGTCCTCGTTGGCGGGAAGAGTCGAGAATTCCTGGGCGAAACCGCCCTGGACCGCGGCGCTACCGAACCAGTCGATGAACCGCTGTGCCTCGTCCTGCTTGCTGGTGCCCTTGACCATCGCCACCTGTTCGACGGCGTAGGGGATCCCGACCGACGGTTCCACCACACCAGCAGCGATCCCGTATTCAGCCTCGCGAGCCGGCAGGCCGCTGATGGTCATCTGACCCAGGTCGACCGTGTCCGAGGCCATCCGCGCGAACAGGTCCTCGCCCTCGACGGCCGGTGAACCGTTTTCGAAGTATTCCTGGACCTGCGCCCAGCCCTCGTCTGAAATCCCCAGATCGCCACTTTCGTCCTGATAGCGGGTGAGGATGCCAGCCATCACAATTTGCTCCGTTGCGCCCTCAAGAGAGTTGACCGACTCGTAACGGTCCTGGAATCGTTCGTCTTCCCAGAGATCGGTCCAGTCCGACGGCGCCTCGCCCGCGGGAATGGCGTCGGAATTGTAGGCCAGTACGATGCCCTGCTGCACCAGCGGCCAGAAGGCTTCGCCGTCGCCCAGTTCGGGATCCACTTCACCCGACCAGGCGGGCGTATACGGCTCGAGGATGCCCTCCGCCTTGATCTGTTCGAAGAACATGTTGTTCAAACCGAAGACGACGTCGGCCACCGGGTTTCCTGCCTCGGCGATGATCCGGTTGGTTAGATCGCTTCCACCAGCGCCGACGATCTCCAGGCTGAACCCGGCTTCCTCAGCTTCGGCTTCAAGCCACTCGCCCTTGCCATCGGAATTCGAGTTGGTGTAGACCACCAGGGTGGCGCCCTCGGTTGATTCGTCATTGCTGGTCTCGGTGGACCCGCCACCACAGCCAGCGAGGAGCAGTGCTGCAGCCAGGGTGGCTGTGACCGAAATAGTTCTACGCACGTCTTGTTTCCCTTCTCGCCCCCGGACGACGAACCGTGGAGGGCTGAGCCAACAGCTGGGCACGAATTGCGCCCGACTGACCATGCTCGTTCAGCCCGGTGGAGGGAATACAGCGCGTCAGTGAATTGCCGGTGAACTGCTGACTACCATTTGGCCAAGGCTTCGACGTCGTCAGTCTTCGCCGCAGCCTTGGCCTGCTTGTCCTTATGATGCCGGAGCTGGCCAATGAGTGTCACCACCGAGGTGAGGACCGCGGAGAGCGCAATTCCCACCCAGAGGTCGACCTGCAGTGCCGCCGCCCCCACCAGGGCGCCAAGCAGAATCAGCGAGATCGCGAGGGCGCGGCGCACCCAGAACGGGCTCTTTCCTCCCGCGAGGCGCGAGTCGGAGGCCAGCCCGGTAATGGTGGACGTCACCACCACCGTGGTGATCTCGGCGACTTTGAGGCGCTTCGCCGTCGCCGCCTGAATGCCCATGGCGAGGGCTAGCGTGCTGGTGGTGATGCTGCCGAGCACCTCGTCGGCGGTGACATCGATCAGGGCTGTGAAGAGGGACAGGCCGCCGATGAGCGCTGCCACCGTCAGGAAGGTCAACGAGGTCCGTCCGCTCCACCCTTCGGGGGCTTTGCGCAGCACCCGCCCGCCAATGACGGCGCCGACCATGAAGAAGAGTAGAGCCAGGGCCGGGCGAACCACCGGCAGGTCGCTGCCCCCGGCGATGGCCATGCCCAACAGGACGACGTTACCGGTCATGTTGCCGGTAAAGACCTGGTCAAGGCCGAGGAAGCCGACGGCGTCGACCACCCCGGTGGAAAAGGTGAGGGTCAGCATGAGCCACAAGTGGAGTCGCTCGGTGGAGACGGGCTGACGCTTCATGGGATCCTCCAGTGTTTGGCGAACTGCTGTTATGCGCACTGCTGTTTTTGCGATCCGTTGTGACGCGATGCGTTGTTATACGAACTGTCATATTTTGGACTACATGTATACAAAATACACCTTACTGTTTATTGTTGTATGCAATCGGTCACATAAGACCTGCGCCACATGCAGCCCCCGCCTCCTGAATCAAGGATAGAAATGCCGTCCACACCCCGTACGCAGCCGGTCCTGCCGGACACGCGATCCCGGTCCCCGCTCAAGACAGCCGGCGTGTTTGCGGGTGCCGCCGTGGTGATCCTCGCGATGACCGCTTGCCAGCCCCTCCAGGCGCTCGAACCGGCTCCTGAACGTGAAGAAGTCACCACCGCGTCGCTTGAGGGCAAGACCATCGCCGAGGGAGGGGACCTGGTGATGGCTCTCTCCGCCGAACCCGATCGGCTCGACCCGACGACGTCGTCGTCGCTCTACACCCGCTATGTCATGCAGACCATGTGTCAGAAGCTGTACGACATCGATGCGGCAGGCGAACTCATCCCGCAGCTCGCCACCGGCCTTCCCGAGGTGTCCGACGACGGACTCACCGTGTCCATCCCGGTGCGGGAGGACGCCGTGTTCGCGGACGGCACCGCGTTCAACGCCGAAGCGGTCCGGAAGACCATCGACCGCCACCTCAACCTTGAGGGTTCCTCCCGGGCCAGCGAGCTGGGGCCGATCACGAGCATCGAAGCGACCGACGAATACACAGTCGAAATCACGTATGAGACCCCATTCGCTCCGCTGACTGCGGCACTCGCTGACCGGGCGGGCATGATGCTCTCGCCGCAGGCACTCGATACCGCTGGCGAAAACTTCGGTGACAACCCAGTCTGCGTGGGCCCGTTCAAGTTCGTCGACCGCGTCCCCCAGACCTCCATCTCCGTCGAACGGGATCCGCTCTATTACGACGCCGAAAACGTCCATCTGGACAGCATCACCTACCGGATCATCACCGACGCGAACATCCGCGCGGCGAATCTGCGGTCCGGCGATGTCCACGTAGCCGACACCATCTCGCCGCAGGACATTGACGCACTGACCCAGGAAGAGGGGATCGGCGTGTTGCAGGTCGGCTCCCTCGGCTATCAGGGCCTCACCATCAACGTCGGCAACACCGGCGGCGTCGGCGAACCGGTCGGCACCATCGACACACCGCTGGCCCAGGAGGCGGCCGTGCGGATGGCCCTGTCCATGTCGATCGACCGCGAAGCCCTCGTGAACACCGTGTTCAACAGCTGGTACCAGCCGGCCTGCTCACCCGTCTCCCCGGAAAGCCCCTTCACCTCCGAGCTGAGCGAGGAGTGCCCACCGTTTGATCCGGAAGGCGCCGTCGCTCTGCTCGAAGAAGCTGGCATCGAAACGCCGTACGAGATCGAGATGCAGGTCTCCAACGCACCCGACACGCTGCGCTTCGCCCAGGCCCTGCAGGCCGCGGTGTCCGAGGAGGGCGCGTTCAGCCTGACCATCGTTCCCGTGGAGTACTCGACCCTGCTGGACGTCCAGTCCCGCGGCGACTTCGAAATGCTGCAACTTGGGTGGTCCGGTCGCGTTGACCCCCACGGCAACATGTTCAACTTCCTCTCCACCGGGGGCGGCAACAACTACTCCGGGTACAGCGAGGACCACGTCGACGCCCTGCTTCAGCAGGCGGCCCAGACCATAGACGAAGGCGAACGCGCCGACCTGTACGGCCAGGTGATCGAGAAGGTCCAGGAAGACAACCCGCTCATTTACCTGTATCGGGTGCGCAGCCTCACCGCGTACACCACGGATATCGCGGGGGTGGAAACCTTCGCCGACGGCGTGGTGCATCTGAGCAATGTGGCGTTCGTCGATGCTTCAGCTGAGTCAGCCTCAGCTGAAGCAGCGGAGGTGACACCGTGATCCGCTACGTCGGCGCCCGGTTGTGGCAGTCGGCGCTGACCCTGCTCCTGGCATCGCTGGTGGTCTTCATCGGCGTCCGGCAGCTTCCCGGGGACCCTGCGCTGGCCATGGCCGGTGAGGAAGCCACCCCCGAGCAGGTCGAGGTGATTCGTGAACAACTGGGACTCAACGACACCCTGACCAGCCAGTACTTCACCTTCATCGGCAACATCATGCGTGGCGACTTCGGCGAGTCCACCCGTACCGGCACGCCCGTCACCGAGCTGATTGCCACCACCCTGCCCGTCACGCTGTGGCTGTCCGCCTACGCAATTGTGGTCGCCGTCGTCGTCGGGATCCTGTTCGGCGTCATCGCCGAGCGGTTCCGTGGGCGTTGGCCGGAATGGTTCGCCAACGGGTTTGCACTCGTCGGCCTGTCGGTGCCGAACTTCTGGCTGGGCATCCTCGCGATCCTGTACTTGTCGGTGACCCTCGGCTGGTTCCCGGCGTCGGGGTACGTGGATGTGGCCACCAACCCGTTGCGCGGGTTGTACTACCTAACCCTGCCGGCCGTCATTCTCGGCACCGGGCTGGCCGCCGTGATCATGCGGCAGACCCGGGCGTCGATGATCGAAACCATGAGCACCGACTATGTGCGGACCGCGAGGGCCAAGGGCCTGGGACGCGGCCGGGTGCTGATGCGGTATGGCTTACGGAACTCGCTGATCGTGGTGGTCACGATCGTTGGACTGCAACTCGGTGGCCTGATCTCCGGTGCGGTGGTGACCGAGCGGATCTTCGCGCTGCCCGGCTTCGGGAAACTCACCCTCGACGCCGTGTTCACCCGCGACTACCCGGTGATCCAGGCAGTGGTCCTGATCATCACCATCTCCTACATTGTGATCAACCTGGCCGTGGACATCCTGTACTCAGTCGTCAACCCGAAAATCCGAGTCGGAGGAGCCAACTAATGGCCGCTACTGAAATTGCCACCAGGGGAACAGGCCCGGGCATAGGACCTGACGCGGCGGGCCTCGGGTCGGCACGCGGCCGGATCTGGCGTTCGCTGCGCCGGAACCCGTTGGGCATTGCTGGCGGCATCATGCTAGCGCTGGTGGTGCTGGCCGCTGTGCTGGCTCCGCTGATCGCACCCTACGATCCCACCGAGGTCCACTTCGACGCTCCGTTCCAGGACCCGCTCACCGTGGGCTACCTGCTGGGAACCGATGACCTGGGCCGCGACATTTTCTCCCGGATGCTCTTCGGTATGCAGGCCTCGCTTAAGGTGGGCGCCCTGTCCGTGTTGCTCGCCGTCGTCGTCGGGACCCCGTTGGGGCTGTTGGCCGGCTACTGGAAAGGGTTCGACGCCGTCATTTCCCGTCTTACCGACGTCACTCTGGCCTTCCCGTTCCTGATCATCGCCGTCGGGCTGGCGGCGATCAGCGGGCCCAGCCTGTCGAACGCGGCCATTGCCCTGGGGATCGCGCAGATCCCGACCATGATCCGGGTGGTTCGCGGCGAAACGCTGCGGATCAAGGAGAGCGACTTTGTGCTCGGTGCCCGCACCATGGACGCGTCGGGGCTGCGGATCATGGCCCAGCATGTGCTGCCCAACGCGGCATCGGCGATCATCGTGCAGGCCACGGTGATCATGCCGGTCGCGGTGATCGGTGAGGCGCTGCTGTCCTTCCTCGGTCTCGGCATCCAGCCGCCCACCCCTAGCCTGGGTATCATGCTCTCGGATGCGCAGCAGTACATTTTCAGGTCGCCCACGGCCGCCATCTTCCCCGGGGTGGCGATCGCCGTGATTTGCCTGGCCTTCAACCTGTTTGGGGATGCCCTGCGTGACGCGCTCGACCCCACCAGTGCCTCAAGTTCCCGTTCCCGCAAGAAGAACCGAAAGTGACGTCGATGAGCTACACACCACCCGCCTCCTTCACCACCCGGCCCACCCTCGAGGGCACCTTCGGGATGACGGCGTCCACCCACTGGCTGGCCACCGCGTCGGCGCAGGCAGTCCTTGAGCGCGGCGGGAACGCGTTCGACGCCGCCGTCGCCGGCGCGTTCGTGCTCCATGTGGTGGAGCCGCATCTCAACGGTCCGGGCGGCGACATGACCGGCGTGTTTGCGACGGCGGCGAACCCGTCCGAGCCCGTCGTCCTGATGGGGCAGGGCCCCGCACCGGCTGCCGCCACCCGTGAGCACTACCTGTCCGAGGGGCTGGAACTGGTGCCCGGTTCGGGGGCGCTCGCCGCAGCGGTGCCTGCCGCCGTCGACGCCTGGTTCCTGTTGCTGCGAGACCACGGCACCTGGGAACTCGGTGACGTCCTGGAATTTGCGATCGGTTACGCCCGCAACGGGCACCCGATCGTGGGACGCGTTGGTGCGACGATCTCCGCCGTCGCTGACCTCTTCAACGACCACTGGCCGACGTCGGCAGCGCTCTGGCTGCCCGGGGGCCGCGCTCCCGAGGCCGGCGAGGTGATCACCAACGAGGCCTACGCTGCAGTGCTGGACCGCCTAATCGCGGCCGGTGCGCCCGAGGCCACCCGCGAGGAGCGCATCGACGCTGCCCGGCGCGAATGGAGCGAGGGCTTCGTGGCGCAGGCCGCCGTCGCCTTCACCGCCCAGCCGCACCGCCACTCCTCCGGCACCGACCATGCCGGCGTGATGAGCCTGGAGGACTTCGCCGGCTGCCAGGCCGGGTACGAGCCCGCCACCACCTTCGAGTTCCGCGGCCACACGATCGCCAAGACCGGCGCCTGGGGGCAGGGACCGGCCCTGCTGCAGACCCTCGCGATCCTGGCCAAGTACGACGACGAGCACCTGGACCCGTCCACGGCGCTCGGCGCCCACACCATTCTTGAGGCACAGAAACTCGCGATCGCCGACCGGGAAGCGTACTACGGTGACGCTGACGTCCCCCTCGACTACCTGCTTTCCGAGGAGTACTCGGCCGGACGCCGCGCGCTGATCACCGACCGGGCCTCCGCCGAGTTCCGGCCCGGCACCGTGCCGGGCCGCGAGCCGTTCATCCCGCCGCTGCGGACCGAGTACCTCCCGCCGGCGCTCGCAGGGATCGGTGCGATGGCCGGCGTCGGCGAGCCGACTGTCTCCCGCAGCGGTGAAACCCGTGGGGACACCTGCCACGTCGACGTCGTCGACCGGTGGGGGAACATGGTCTCAGCCACCCCGTCCGGTGGCTGGCTGCAATCGTCGCCCACCATCCCCGAACTCGGGTTCTGCCTGGGCTCACGGCTGCAGATGACCTGGCTGGAGGACGGCGCGCCGTCGACCCTCCGGCCGGGGAAACGCCCCCGCACCACGCTGACCCCCACCCTGATCCTCAGGGACGGGGTGCCGGTGGTGGCCCTGGGGTCTCCCGGCGGCGACCAGCAGGATCAGTGGCAGCTGCTCTACATTCTGCGGACCATCGTTGGCGGCTACTCGCCGCAGCAGGCGATCGACGCGCCGTCCCTCCACACGACGTCGATCCCCGGATCCTTCTTCCCGCGGACCTGGGAACCGGGTGGAGCTGTGGTGGAGGACCGTCTGGGCGAGGACGTCATCACCGGTCTGGAGGCCCGCGGCCACGTGGTCACCCGGGCGGGTGACTGGGCGTTGGGCCGCATCTCCGCAGTGGTCAGCGACCCGGCGACCGGTGTGCTGAAGGCCGCCGCCAACCCGAGAGGAGCGCAGGGCTATGCAGCAGGGCGATGAAGTGAACGCAGGATCCAGGGAGGTCCTGCTGAAGGTCGAGAACCTGGAGGTGACGTTCGGCAACACCCCGGTGCTCCACGACGTGAGCTTCGAGCTGCGAAAGGGCGAGCGGGTGGCAATCGTGGGCCAGTCCGGCTCCGGCAAGTCCACCACCATCGGTGCGATCCTGCAGCTCCTCCCCGGAGACGGCTACATTTCCCGCGGGTCGATCCGGCTGGGCACTTCGGGTGACACCGTCGAACTGGCCGACGCGTCCGAGGCGCAGATGCGCACCATCCGCGGCTCGCGGCTCGGCCTGGTCCCGCAGGACCCCATGTCCAACCTGAACCCGGCCATGAAGGTGGGGCCGCAGATCGCCGACGCCCTGATGTCCAACCGGGCGCCGGGCAGCGAACGCCTGGATCGGGCACAGACGAGGGCACGCGCCGTCGGGTTGATGGCCGAGGCGGGGATTCCCGACGCCGCACGCCGGTACGGGCAGTACCCGCACGAATTCTCCGGCGGCATGCGCCAGCGGGTGCTCATTGCCATCTCGTTGGCGGGGGAGCCTGAGCTGCTGATCGCTGACGAGCCGACGTCGGCCCTTGACGTGACGGTGCAGCGGCAGATCCTGAACCACCTCCAGAATCTGGTGGACGCACGGGGTACCTCGCTGCTGTTCATCACCCACGACCTGGGCCTTGCGGCCGACCGCACCGACCGCATCATCGTGATGTCCGAGGGCCGCATCGTTGAGGTTGGCACGCCGCGCGAAATTCTCCTCAGCCCGCAGGAGGAGTACACCAAGGCACTCGTCGCTGCGGCGCCATCGGTGGCGGCCGTCCTGGGTCGGGAACCCGCTGGCGGCGGAATGTCATCAATCGCCGGGCCCGAACCGATCCTCGTCATCCGTGACCTGTTCAAGGAGTTCAAGCTGCGCGGCCAGCGGGGCAGCACGGTGCAAGCCGTGAAGGATGTTTCCTTCAGCGTGCAGCGCGGGACGACGACGGCGGTGGTGGGCGAATCCGGGTCGGGCAAGACCACTGTGGCCCGGATCATCCTCGGCCTGGAAACCGCAACGTCGGGTGACGCGCTGATCGACGGCAAGACCATCACTGCCAGCCGCGGCCAGGAGCGCAGGGCACTACGGCGCATGGTCCAGCCGGTCTTCCAGGACCCGTATGGATCGTTGGATCCCACGTTCAGCATCGAACGTCTGATCGACGAGCCCCTGCGGATCTTTAAGGTGGGAGATAAAGGCGACCGCCGTCGCAAGGTGGCCGACCTGCTGGACCAGGTAGGCCTGGCGCACACCGTGGCGCAACGCCGACCCAACGAGCTCTCCGGCGGGCAACGCCAACGTGTGGCCATCGCCCGGGCGTTGGCACTGGAACCGGAGCTGCTCATCCTCGATGAGGCGGTGTCGGCGTTGGACGTGCTGGTGCAGGACCAGATTCTCCGGTTGCTCGCCGATTTGCAGGACCGGCTGGGGCTGACCTACCTGTTTATCAGCCATGACCTCGCCGTCGTCCGGCAGATTGCCGATAGTGTGGTGGTCATGAAGGCGGGCCAAGTGATGGAAGCGGGAACTGTGGACCAGGTCTATAACCGGCCCGAATCCGAGTACACCCGTGAACTGCTGGGAGCGATCCCCGGTGCCGCCTTTGCCGCCTGATCCGAAACCGGTGGATCCTGCCCCGAAACAGCGGGTGCAGGACGAAATCCGGCATGACATCATTTTCGGTTCCCTGCGGCCCGGCACCCGGGTCACCGAGGCTGCGCTTGCCGCCACCTATGGGGTGTCCCGGATCCCGGTGCGCGAGGCGCTGCGTGCGCTCGAGGCGGAGGGGTTCGTCGAGTCCAAGCCGTACGCAGGGTCGACGGTCTCGGAGATCCCGCTGGACGACGCCGACGATCTCTTCTCCGTGCGCGAGGCGCTTGAGGCTGCGACCGCACGCCGGGCGGCGCGGCGGGCGGCCGCACAGTTCAGTGCCGGGGAGCCGAGCGCCGACTGGTGGAAGGCGCGGCGGTCACTCGCTGACCTGCTCGACGACGGCGACCGGGCCGTCGTCGGAGGGAACCTCGAGTCGCTGCCGGAACTGAACATCCGGTTCCATCTGGGGGTCGCTGATCTCAGCGGCAGCGCCTCGCTGACGGCCCTGCTGCGCCAGATTTCGGGCAAGATCGAGTGGCTCTACGCCACCGACGTCGACAATCGGGGGAAGCAGTCCTGGAGCGAGCACCGCCTGATCATGGCAGCGATCGACGCCGGCAACCCGGCCGACGCCGAACGCCTCATGGCCGGACATGTCCACCAATCCCGCGTGGGGTACCTGGACCGGTTCGCGGCCCCCTGAGCCGGGCTCAGAAACTGACGAGGGTAGGTCGGGCGTGTTCCTCGCCGGACGGCGGAAACTTTTGCGCAGCTGTGGCGGGTAGGAGACGCTCGAACCCACCAGTGCTGCACAATTGTTGAAGCCAACCCGCCAGAGCTGCGCAGATCATGCAACGGCGGAAGAGGGAAGGTGGGCGCTCGGCTAGAGGAGGGGGCGGAGGGGGGCGAGGATTGCCTCGCTGACGCGAGCGACGATGTGCCGGCGTTCCCATTCCTGGATCGTGAGGATACGGCTGTTGCCGCTGTCGATCGCGAAGATCTGCTCCATGCTGTGAGCCAGGCCCTCGTCGAAGATCTCGATGTTGATCTCGTAATTCCCGGTCAGGCTCAATCGGTCGATGTTGGCGGTGCCCACCGTTGACCATTGGCCATCCACGGTGGCGGTCTTCGCGTGAATCATCGCGTTTTGGTACAGCAGCACCTGGATCCCGTTCTCCAGCATGGACGTATAAAATCCGCGGGACAGCCAGTCGGAGAGCACATGGTTGGACTCCTCGGGAAGGATCACGCGGACGTCCACCCCGCGTTTGCTCGCCCGCAGGAGGGCGTTGAGGATCTGCTGGTCGGGGATGAAGTAGGCGGTGGTGATGTAGATGTGATGCTTGGCGCGGTTGATCGCGTCGAGATAGACGCCGCGGATCGGGAACACCAGGTTCGCCGGGATGTTGTTGACCGCACGCAGCCGCGGCTCCCAGAAGTCGGCGCTGATGTCATCGAGCCTGGGTCGGGACTTCGCCGCCGACAGGTTCCACACGCTGACAAACGCTTCCCGTAATTCCCAGACGGACGGTCCGGCGATCCGCAGGTGGGTGTCCCGCCACTTGGTGGCGTAGAGACTCCCGATGTTGTAGCCGCCCACAAACCCGACGGCTTCATCCACCACCAGTAGTTTGCGGTGATCGAAACCGGTACCCCGGATATTGGTGAACAGCACTGAAGGACGCAGCACAGGGAACCTGAAAACCCGGACGTCGGGGTGGAACGAGTAGAACGACGGTCGGACCACCAGGTTCGCGAATCCGTCATAGATCACGTATACCTTCACGCCCCGTGCGGCGGCCTCACTGAGCGCATCCCGGAAGGTGCGCCCGACGTCGTCGCCCTTCCAGATGTACGTCTCCATCAGGATCTGGTGTTGCGCGGACCTGATCGCCTGAAGCATCGCCTCGTACAGGTCTTCGCCGTAGGTGTAGACGGTGGTTGTGGAGCCGGCCACGTGGCCCTCGAAGATGCCGGGTTTGGGGAACCCTACCCGCTTGGTCCTGATCTTCTTCTGCACAGCGTCGATGATCACCAGCGTCGCAGCAACGGCCGCCTGCAGTGCCGCGAGCGCCAGGGCCGCTCGACCAACAACTGTTCGGGCGAAGCCAAAAAGGTGCTTCGGGTGGTGTAGACGCATAATCAAGAGCCTAGCTGACCGGCGACGGCGGTCAGAGGTGGCGCAAATACCGGTCGGGCGCGTTCATGAAGCTCCGCCAGTTCATTGTCAGGTCCAGCTCCTCCCACGGCATCTCCCGGAACCCCCATGGCCCGATCTCCAGGATGGACGCCCCGGGTAAGGCGGCGAGAAGGGGCGAGTGGGTGGACAACAGCACCTGTGACTTCCCATCGGCGAGCAAATCCTTGAGGATGCCGAGCAACGCCAGGCAGCCACCAAACGACAGGGCCGACTCCGGCTCGTCCAGCACTCACAGGCAGGGTCCGCGGAACCGGTCCACGGCGAGTTCCAGGAAAGATTCGCCGTGGGACATTGAGTGAAACTCGGAATCCTTCCGCGACATGCTCAGGTCGCCGCGCCCAGGCCCAGCCCGTCGCCCAGCAGTTGTGCCACGGGCGGCAGGGTCCCCGGCCACTGCCCTGGCGCCAGCGGATACGCCGGGTGGGCGGTCACACGGCGGAGGGAAACCGGTCGAGGTGCATCACAGCATCATGGCAGCCGCCTCAGACAGTCACAATCTCCGGTACCGTCCGGCGGTGTGCCATGATCAGCGCACGGCACGTTTTGCAGACGACACGATCAGCCCACGACGAAGGAGTCACCCGTATGACCGGTTGGAGAATCAGGGACTTTCACTCTGCAGACATGGACGCGATCCTGCACCTGTGGGAAGAATCCCGCAGCGCCGGCGTCGAACCGGTGTATGCCCTCGCTGAGGTTCTCGCCTCCTGCCAGAAGGACCACGCCGTCGTCGCCGTCCACGGCGAGACGGTGGTCGGCACGGCGGTGGCCCGCGCCGCCCACGACCAGGGCTGGATTGTCTTTTTCGCCATCGACGAGGGCTGGCGGAACCACGGGATCGGGAGTGCGCTGCTCGCCGCCATCGAGGGCAGGATGGCGCCGCATGGCCTGACCAAGCTCTCCACCCTGGTGCCCGACGCCGAACACCGGGTGGATGCACTCCTCAACTCGGGTTTCCAGGACCGCAAACACCTCAGGTACTTCGAACGGGACATCCCCGTGCAGCGGCAGGAAATGGGTCTGCTCAGCGAACTCGGCGGCCGGTTGATGCCGCGGAACCTGTGGAACAACGTGGGCGGGATGCAGCGGGAAAAGGAACTGCTCGAACGCCGGCTGGTCCTGCCGCTGGCCAACCCCGACCTCGCCGAGCAGTACGGGGTGGTTCCGCCCCGCGCTGTGATGCTGTTCGGCCCGCCGGGGACCGGTAAGACCACATTCGCGAAGGCCATCGCGTCGCGGCTCGAGTGGCCCTTCGTCGAAGTGTTTCCGTCGCGGCTTGCCGCTGACTCCAAGGGCCTCGCGGGCGCGCTGCGGGAGACCTTCCTCGAGATCGCCGACCTGGAACACGCCGTGGTCTTCATCGATGAGGTGGAGGAAATCGCCGCCCAGCGGCAGGGCGAGCCGCCGTCCCCGTTACAGGGGGTGACCAACGAACTGCTCAAGATCATTCCGGCGTTCCGGGAGCGGCCCGGCCGGCTGCTGGTGTGCGCCACGAACTTCATCCGGGCCCTTGATACGGCGTTCCTCCGCCACGGCCGCTTCGACTATGTCATCCCGATCGGCCTGCCCGACGAAGCCGCCCGCCACGCCATCTGGCAGCGCTACATCCCGTCCGAGGTGGCGGCCGACGTCGACATCGCCCGGCTGGTCGACACCTCCGACGGTTTCTCGCCAGCCGACATCGAGTTCGCGGCCCGCAAGGCGTCCCAACGGGCCCTGGAGCAGGCGGTCTTCGGGTCGGCGGACGGCGGCACGCCCGCCGCGGGGCCGTCCAGCGAGGACTACCTGACGGCGATCGCCGAAACGCGGACCACCGTGTCGGCATCCGTGGCGCAGGAATTCCGCGAGGACATCGAGCGGATTGCAAGGCTGTAACAGACCCGGGGGAGCGTCACGTTATCGGGGTTTGCGGCCCAGATACACGGTGTTGGTCGATTCCCTGCCCTGCAGCGGGTTGTCGAAACTGACCACCTCGGCGCCCACCTCGGTGAACACCTCGCCCAGCACGGCGAGGTAGTCGTCGTCGGGCGGGTCGTTGGACCAGAGCGCAAAA
This sequence comes from Arthrobacter glycogeni, assembly GCF_054511155.1. NCBI lineage: Bacteria > Bacillati > Actinomycetota > Actinomycetes > Micrococcales > Micrococcaceae > Arthrobacter > Arthrobacter glycogeni. The sequence goes on from NZ_JBTNDE010000006.1 coordinate 75,030, forward strand.
ATCCCGCCCGGGTGCAGATGACCGGCGAGCCTCCGCGTACCCGCCGGATCATAAAACGCCGCATGGCTGGGGTGCAGCACGTGGCGCGGTGAGTGATCGACGTCGAGAATCACCGCGTGGAACAGCCGCGCCGGTGCGTTCGGGTCGAATCCCGCCGGCGACGCGGCCATCGCGAAGAAGTCCCCATGAACATACCGGCAGCGCGGATCCGCGGTCAGGGATTTGCCGGCCGGGATCAGCCCCGACTGATGCCACTCGACGACCTCGCCGAGCGCCTCGACGATCAGTAGCGTGCGGGCGCGCGGACTGTCGAGCACTGCCTGCGCCGTGTAGCCCAGGCCGAGTCCGCCGACGACGACGTCGAGCCCGTCCCCGGGCAGTTCGGCAAGGGCGAGGACTGTCAGCTCGATCTCCGCCACGGTGAAAAGGCTGGACATCAGGAAGTCGTCGTCGAGTTTGACCTCGTAGACCTCCTTATCGAAGGTCGGGTCCCAGCGGCGGCGCAGGCTGATCTCGCCCAGGCGGGTCTCGCGCCAGTCGAGCTCCTCGAACCGTGCGCTCATCAGTGTGTCACTAGTCGCGGACCCGGACAGCGGTCTCCCGCAGGTAGAGATCCACCCGCGTGTAGGCATCGCGGGTGAGCGCTTTCCACAGTTCGACGGCCAGTCGGGGGTCCTCGGTTTCGAGCAGGGCGATGGCATCTGCGGTCAGCACCATGACCTTAACCTCGCCTTCGGCCTTCACAGTGGTTTCCTGCCGGTCGTCGCTGCCCAGCGCCAGTTCCCCGAAGGTCATGCCAGCGCTCAGGGTGGTCAGGCGAACCCGACCCCCGCTCGGTCCCGGGACCGAGGTGGTGATCTTCCCGGACAGGATGAAGAACACGCCGGCGAAACGTTGCCCGACGCGGCGAATCACGTGGCCGTCGTCGTACTCCCGCTCCTCCATCCGGCCCGCAAGCGCAGCCGCGTCCTCGCTGGTCAGCGGGCTCAGCGCAGGACAGTCGGTCACAGTGACCACCGAGGGGAGGTGCAGGTCATCGCCGTAGGCGGCAATCAGCCGGTCCTCGCACCACTCAACCGCAGCGGTGCGGGTGTCGAAGGTGGGGACCTCCCGGTCCACGTGCTCGAACGTGTCGGCGAGGGTGCCGTCGCTGTCGATCAGGACCAGTTCCCTGCCGTCGCTGACCAGGTTCTCCCGCGTTTCGGCGAGCAGACGCATTGATACGTCGGCCACTTCGTCAACCCGGCGCAGGTCGAGAATGACCAGTTCGACCGTCTGATCGAGGGAGCTTAGTTCGCGGATCATCGACTCGGTGCCGGCGAAGAGCAGATCACCGTTGAGCTCGATCACCCGGGCACGGTGGCCGTTGTCGCGAAGGATATCCATGGCTTCGTCGTTGCGGCGGATCCCCGAGGGCGACGCCGAGATGTCATAGGTGGACCTGATCGCCGATTTACCCGTCCGGGCGGCCCTGACGAAATGCAGTTCCATGTCCTGGGAGAGGCGCTGGCTGGTGGCCATGCCGCGGACGCTGCTGCCATGCTCGTCCAGGGGAGGGGAGTACACGGCGAGACCCACCTGGCCGGGAAGCACAGCGATGGTGCCGCCGCCCACCCCGCTCTTGGCCGGCATGCCGACGGTGCTGATCCAGGCGCCGGCGTCGTCGTACATGCCACACGTGGTCATCACCGACAGCACCCGCTCGATAGGGCCGATTTCCAGGACCTCGCGGCCAGTGAGCGGGTTGCGCCCGCTGTTGGCCAGGGTCGCCGCCATCACCGAAAGGTCGAGGCAGTTCACCAGCACCGAGCACTGGCGAAAATAGTCCTCGATCACCGGCGTCGGATCGTCCTCGATGATGTTGAACGAACGCAGCAGGTGGGCCAGCGCCCGGTTGCGGTGGCCGTGCTTGAGTTCGGACTCGTAGATTTCGGTGTTGACGCTCAGCTGCCGGCCGGCGAACGCCGAGTACGTGTTGAGGATTCGCTTGAACCGGCCGTTGCCGCCCGACCCCTTAATCAGAGAGGTGGCGGTCAGGGCGCCAGCGTTGATCATGGCGTTGGACGGCCGCCCCGACCCCTCGGCAAGGGAAATCTCGTTGAACGAATCCCCTGACGGCTCGACGTCCACCTTCTCGTCGACCGCTTCCGTCCCCAGATCGGCGAGGGCCAGCCCGTAGGTGAACGGCTTGGAGATTGACTGGATGCTGAACTCGTCCCGGGTATCACCGACCTCGTAGATGTAGCCGTCTACGGTGGTGAGGCAGATCCCGAAATTGTTCGGGTCCACGTTCGCCATGGCAGGGATGGTGCTGTACGGCTTCCCGTCCTTGAGCTCCGAGATCTCCCGGTGGATACGCTTGAGATAGTTTTCAATGGGGGAGTCCATGACTGCAACACTAGCTGGATCCTGGCTGTACTCACCCTGCCTCGGCATCGGCAGTTGTATCCAACAGCAGCGGATGCAACTCAAGGTCGAGGCCCTGGTAGTCGCCGGACCTTCCTGTGACCAGCGGCATCCGAAACTGGCGACAGATAGCAGCCTGAATCAGCACTCCCAAGGGGTAGAACGAGCCGTTGGGATCCTGTGCGGTCGAAAGTTTCGCCAGGATTGATGCGCAGTCGGCGTCCAGGGGCAGTACCCTGCGGTGCAAGAGACCGCCAAGCAGCGTCTCCAGGGCACGCTCCTGAGCGAAATGCCTCATGGGATCGGAGCTGGCGTAAACCGCCGCAGTCACCTCGGCCACTGACAGGGAAGTGGTCTGGGGCTTCGATGGAAACTGCTTCACCCAGTCGGCGACCTCCTGGTCCTCAGTGGAACGGATGAGCGCCAGAAGAACGTCCGAGTCGAGAATGCTCATTGCCTGACCGTCCTCGGCATCTCCAGGTGCCTGAACTGGGAGCGTCGCACCGGCAAGGCAGTGTGGGTAACGCTGCCGATGTCCGTCCGGATGTGCCAGAGCTTGATGTACCACTCGGGCAGCGGTAGTGCCGCGATAGGAAGGAGGGCGCGGCGGGACTCGACCGGTAAGCTCACGAAGCGATTAACGAGCAGACGCAACTCCTGCTGCATTGATCGGCCATTCTGTGCTGCTATCACCTTGACCTGGTCCACGACGTCCGAGTCCACTTGGCGGATGGTGAGGTTCGGCATGGGTATCTCCCTTTTAAAAAGTGCATGCAGTGCCTGCAATGCATGCACTTCCGGATTTGAAAGTGCATGCATTGATTGCACTGCATGCACTAAAAAAATGGGACACCGGTCCCCGCTATGTGCGTAAACCCACCGCTTTCACCACGCAGTCGCCACTTATCGACTGCCAATCGTGACCGTCGCGTGACGGTTCCTCAACATTGCTGTGGGTATCCTGTAAAGGAGGCCGATTCTTGGCGCCTCAAATTTTCGGATATTTGCTGCCGGGCTGACACGTAACCAATGTGAAGAGGGTATAGATTTGTTGGATTTCTTTGGAGACCGGCTGCCTCAGATCCTGTTCTCAAGTTGGCAGCACTTTTCCCTCGTCGTCCAATGTTTAATCCTCGGCACGGTGATTGCCGTAGTTATCGCAGCACTGGTGTACCGCAGCAGCCTCTTCAAGTCGCTCGCCAACAGCATCTCAGCGGTTGGGCTGACCATCCCCTCGTTCGCGTTCATCGGGCTGATGATCGCCCCCTTCGGGTTCGGCGTCACCCCGGCCGTCATTGTTGTGTCCTTCTTCGCGGCCCTGCCGATCCTCCGCAACGCGGTAGTGGGGCTGTCCGGGATCGACAGCGCAGTGGTGGAATCCGCCAGGGGGATCGGGATGAGCCGTATCCGCACCTTGCTGCAGGTCGAACTGCCCCTCGCCTGGCCGGTCATCCTCGCCGGTATCCGCGTATCCGCGCAGATGGTGATGGGCATCGCCGCGATCACCGCCTACGCCCTGGGCCCGGGACTGGGTGGCTTCATCTTCTCTGGGCTGTCCCGGCTCGGCGGCGCCAATGCCATCGAGTCGGTTGCCACCGGCGTCATCGCCGTCATCATTCTTGCCCTTGTGCTCGACGTCCTGCTCATCGGCCTCGGCCGACTAACCACCCCGCGAGGTATCCGTGTCTGAGACCATTCCCACAGCAACCATCACCCCTGACAGTGCGGGGAACGGCATCACCGGCGCCAGCATCCTGTTGGACAAGGTCACCAAACGCTACCCGGGTCAGGATTCCCCGGCCGTCAACGGGCTGACCCTCGAAATCCCGGCCGGCAAGATCGTCATGCTGGTTGGCCCGTCGGGGTGCGGCAAGACCACCACGCTGAAGATGATCAACCGGCTGATCGAGCCCACCGAGGGTCGCATCGTCCTTGACGACGACGACGTCACCGACATCAACGGGGACAACCTCCGACGCCGGATCGGCTACGTCATCCAGGCTGGCGGGCTGTTCCCTCACATGAGCGTTGCGGCCAACATCGGCATCGTGCCGAAACTGCTCGGCTGGAGCAAGGACAAAATCGCTGCACGGGTCGACGAATTGCTCGAACTGGTCTCACTGGATCCCGCGCAGTACCGTGACCGTTTCCCCAAGGAACTCTCCGGTGGGCAGCAGCAGCGCGTGGGAGTGGCCCGTGCCCTGGCTGCCGACCCGCCCGTCCTGCTCATGGATGAGCCGTTCGGTGCCGTGGACCCGATTACCCGGCAGCGGCTGCAGGACGAGCTGCTGAACATCCAGGCAGAGCTCCAGAAGACCATCGTCTGCGTCACCCACGACTTCGACGAAGCGGTGAAGCTCGGCGACTGGATCGCGATCTTCACAGACGGCGCGCAACTGGTGCAGTACGACACCCCCGAGCGGATTCTCGCCAACCCGGCGAACGAGTTCGTCGAGAACTTCATCGGATCCGGCGCCGGACTGAAGCAACTCACCCTTACCCGGGTCAACGAAGTGGTGCTGGCCGACGCCGTCGTCGCGCAGATCGGCGACCTGGGCAGCGACGTGCTGTCCCGGCTCGACGAGGCGAAGCACGACCACGCGGTGATCGTCGACGGGAAGAACCGCCCCATCCAGTGGCTGACCCGCCGCCAGCTCTCCCGCACCGACCGGGTCAGCGACGACTGGGACGCCAAACTCCCTGTCGTCGGCGACCGTGCCACCCTTAACGACGCCCTGGACACCATGCTCGTGTCCAGCGCCGGCGCCGCCCTGGTCACCGGGAAGCGGGACACCTTCCTCGGGGTGATCGACGTCGAAACGGTGATGGACGCGATCGGCCGTGCCCACGCCCACGCCCGGTCGGCGCACTCGTCGGGGCGACCGGTGGGCGTCAACACGGGCACTTTGCAGGCCGTCGAGGAGCAGGACACCCGCTACGACGACGCCGATCGCGACGACGACCGCGACGGCGATTCAGCTGGTATCACCCCGGGGCACGGCCAGTGAGCGCTGCCGCACCCGCCCAGACTCCCCAGGTGATCGCCGCGCGGGCGGACAGCGCAGGGACCTCCTGGCGGCCGCTGGTCTACCAGCTCGCGGGCATCCTTGCGGCATTCGCCGTCCTGGTGGCCTGGGCGCTGACCGCAGACCTGTCGGAAGTTGAACTGAATACGCTCAACCCTGACACGCTGCTCGGCTACACGCTCGAACACCTCGCCCTGACAGCCGTGTCAGCAGTCCTCGTGCTTATCCTTGCCATCCCACTGGGTGTCCTCCTGACCCGTGGACCGTTCCGGCGGCTCACCGGACCGGTACTCGCCGTCGTCAACGTCGGGCAGGCCGCGCCGGCCATCGGTCTGATTGTGCTCCTCGCCTCCTGGCTGGGGTTTGGGTTCAACGCGGCCATCACCGCGCTGGTCCTCTACGCCCTGCTCCCGGTGCTGCGTAACACCATGATTGGTATCAACCAGGTGGACGACCGGCTCGTCGAAGCCGGGCGGGGAATGGGAATGAGTGCCGCAGCGGTCCTGTTCAAGGTGGAGCTGCCCCTTGCCGTCCCGGTGATGCTCGCCGGGATCCGCACCGCACTGGTGCTCCTGGTGGGCACCGCTGCACTCGCGGCATTCATTAACGGCGGCGGGCTGGGCATCCTCATCATCACCGGGGTGAACCTGAACCTGGTCAGCGTGCTGGTGATCGGCTCGGTCCTGGTGGCACTGCTCGCTCTTCTGGTCGACTGGATTGGGCGCGTCGTCGAGCACGTTGCCCGCCCGAAAGGACTCTGATGCACTCATCACCCTCCGCGCGAACAAGCTCCGCCCGAACACCTTCCGCCCGAGCAACGACTGGCGGCCGGGCCCTGCGGCGCGTCGCAGGCGCTGCCGTGGTGCTCTCCACCGGTCTGCTGGCCACCGGCTGCGGGCTGCAGCCTGCCACCTCCTACGTTCCGCTGGCAGGACCGGGCAGCATCGAGGAAATTGTCGACGGCGAGCCGCTGACTGTCACTTCGAAGAACTTCACCGAACAGCTGATCCTCGGTAAGATCGCCGTCCTGGCCGGTCAGGCCGCGGGGTTCGATGTCACCGACCTGACCAACGTTCCGGGCAGCCAACCCGTCCGGGAGCTGATGCTCGCCGGGCAGGCGGACATCGTCTGGGAGTACACCGGTACCGCCTGGCTGACCTACCTCGGCATGAGCGAAGGATTCCCCAACCAGGAGGAGCAGTTCGATGCCGTCTACGAAGCTGACCTGCCGAACGGGCTGACGTGGGGCGACACAGCACCCTTGAACAACACCTACGCGATCGGTGTGCGCAGCGAGGCGGTCGAGGAGCTCGGCGGGATCAGCTCGATCTCTGAAATCGCTGAACTGCCGGTGGAGGAGAGGACCTTCTGCGTTGAGGCTGAGTTCAACTCCCGGCCCGACGGCATGAACCCGATGCTCGCCCACTACGGGATGGAGCGGGGCGCCCCGGACGGTGTACCCGATGACAACATCAGCATCTTCGATACCGGTGCCGTCTACACAGCCACGGATAACGGGGACTGCAACTTCGGTGAGGTGTTCGCTACCGATGGGCGGATCGACGCCCTTGACCTGACGGTCCTCGAGGACGATTTCGGCTTCTTCCCCGCCTACAACGCGGCGCCGGTCTTCTACACGGAGACCCTCGAGGCGCACCCGGAACTTGAGGACGTTTTCCGTGCGATCGCTCCCACCCTGACCGACGAAGCGTTGCGGGCGATGAACCTGCGGGTGGATGTCGAGGGCGAGGAACCCGCGGACGTCGCCTTCGACTTCATGGTGGAGCAGGGCTTCATCTCGGAGGCCGAGGGAGCGCTAGGCTCCGAAGACTAGGGGGCCGCCACGGCCTGATCCGGTCCGCTACGGCTCGGTTGCCGTGAGCGCGGTGATCATCCGTTCGAGTCGTGCGATCCCGGCGAACCGTCCGGCGTTGTCGATGACGAGGAGTGGCTCAAACCGGTAGACGGCCTCGCGGGTCATGGACCGGTCGAGGGCGTCAGCCAGGGGAGTGTCCAGGTTGGCACGCATACCCTGGCTCACCACTCCCAGGGACGCCGCATCGGGCGTGAGCAGTGAGATAGGCCGCAGGTCGGCGTCGATGAGGGCAACAGACCCCAGCCCTGGGTCCTGGTTAAATGCCTCGACCGCCTCAGCCATGCCGAGGACCGCAGGGGCCGGCTCGACGACGTCGCGCAGGACGGACTTCTGGGCGGACGGCTGCCGGGCGGCGAGGCGGTGGGCAAGCTCAAAGTCGATGCCCGCCCACGGTGGTGCCGGCCTGGCCAACAGGTAGCCCTGCACAAGGGGAACGCCGAGGCTGACCAGGGTGTCGAGTTCTTCCACCCGTTCCACGCCCTCCGCGAGAATCCAGGCGTCCACCCGGCTGGCGAAGATTCCGAGCATCTCAATCAGGGCACGCTTGGCTTCGTCGCGGTCAACATCCTGAATCAGCTCCCGGTCAATCTTGATCATTGACGGGCGCAACTGCAGCAGGTGCCGCAGCCCGGCGTAGCCCGCACCGGCGTCGTCGACGGCGATGAGCGCGCCCGCCGACCGCAGCTGGTGCAGATCGGGTTCCAATTCGAGGTAGGAATCGATGGGAGTCTGCTCGGTGAGCTCGACGATCAGCCCACCAAGGTCGCCCTCCTGGCGCCAGACGCTGCGGATGGCTTCCGAGGTGAGGAGTTCGGGAGAGACATTGAGCGTCAGGAAACTGTTCGTGGGCAGGTCCTGGCGCGCCCGCAGAGCGACCCGGAGGGCAGCTGACTCGAGGTCAGCGCCCCGGCCGTGCCGGCGTGCGGCAGCGAACCAGACCTCGGGGTTCTTCTCCTCAAACCCGGGGAACCGCGCCAGCGCTTCGTAGCCGACCACTGAGCCACGTGAGGTATCGATGATCGGCTGGTAGGCGGTAGCCAGGCCTTCGCCCCGGCAGGCGATCGTCAGCAGCTCCTCCCAGTCCGGGGCGGCGGTGGCCCCGGACTGGGACGGGCGTGCAGGAATCAACTAACTGGCTGAATGGCACCGTGGACAGAGTGAACCATACTGTCGGGCAACGACGTCAGCCCGTGAACTGCGGCGGCGTGGGCGCCAACCTGGGCCAGGATTTCGTCGTCCGAGCTGCACACCCATTTGGCGTCGCAACCAGGAACCACATCACCACATGCAAACGATTTCATCTGATCTCCTTGTAGTACGCCGTGTTCGGCGGTGAACCTGCATAACTGTACGTGTTTGAGCTCAATGCTCCAGAGCTAGATTCGCTCTGGGCCTCGTTAAAGATGGCTGCGCCACCCATCGAATCCGCTGTGAATTCGAGACATCCTTGACTATCGGCCACTGAACCGGTTTAGTTAAGTCTACTTAACCGGTTAAGTGATGCGCATCACTCTTTGACTCAGCAAGCGAAGGACGGCGACGGAGATGGCGGTAACGATCAGCGACGTAGCCCGGGCCGCCGGGGTAAGCAAAGGTGCTGTGTCCTACGCCCTGAACGGGCAGGCCGGGGTCAGCGAGGACACCCGTCGTCGGATCCTCAGCACCGCGGCCGCCCTGGGCTGGACGCCGAGCCTGCGGGCCAGGTCCCTGTCCTCCTCCAAGGCCTACGCGCTGGGTCTGGTGGTGGCCCGCGACCCCAGGCTGCTGGGGACGGATCCGTTCTTCCCCTCGTTCATTGCCGGCGTCGAGACCACCCTGGCCGACCGGGGCTATTCACTGGTCCTCACCGTGGCCACCAAAACAGGGGCAGAGGAAGCCAGCTACCGGCGTCTGGCGCACGAAGGGCGCGTGGACGGCGTCATCCTCAGCGACATGCGCACCAACGACTCCCGGATCGCCCTGTTGCTCGAACTGGGACTTGCGGCGGTCACCCTGAATCGACCCATCACGCCGTCCCCGTTTCCCGCGGTCTGCATGGATGACACCGAGGGCATCAGCCATGCCGTCCAGCACCTCGTCGACCTGGGCCACACCAGAATCGCCCATGTGGGCGGCTCCCAGCACTACATCCACGGTCTGAGCCGGCGTAACGCGTGGGCCAACACCCTTGAACTCAACAGGCTGGACCATGACCTCTTCATTGAGGCGGACTTCGGTGCCCTGGAGGGGGTGGCAGCGACGGCTGACTTCCTGGCGCGGGACAGCCCGCCCACGGCTATCGTCTACGCGAACGACATCATGGCGACGGCGGGTCAGGCCTATGCCCAGCAGCACGGGCTGCGGATTCCCGATGACCTGTCGATCACCGGCTACGACAACACCGAATACGCCCAGTACCTCAACCCAGCGCTGACCAGCATCGGCAGCGACCCGCTGCTGTGGGGAAGCTCCGCGGCGCAGGTACTGCTGAACCAGCTCGAAGGCACCCACGACGGCGACGACGTCGTCCTTCCTGCACCAGGACTTATTACCCGCGGGTCCACCGCGGCGCCCCACGGCCGGAGTACCACCGGCAGTAAATAACTCAGTAACCACAGTGACACCAAGCGCTGTGAAAGTGATCTAGGAGAAAACGCAATGACGCGATACACCAACCGAGCATTGGCCATCACGGCCACCGCCATGATGGGTCTGGGACTCGCCGCCTGCGGCGGGGGCGGCGGCGACGCGGCCGGCGATGGAGAGCTGACCAGCGGCCCCATCACCATCTGGTATTCGAACAACCAGCAGGAAGTGGCGTGGGGCGAGGCGATGGTTGAAGCCTGGAACGCAGACAACCCGGACCAGGAGGTGACCGCCCAGGAGATTCCCGCGGGCACCAGCTCCGAAGAGGTTATCGCGGCGGCCATCACCGCCGGCAACGCCCCCTGCATCGTGATGAACACGGCGCCCGTGGCGGTCCCGCAGTTCGAGGAAATGGGCGGCCTGGTTCCGCTGGACACCTTCGAGGACGGCGTCGAGTACGTCGAATCCCGCAGCGGCGACGTCGCCGAGCAATACAAATCGGCTGACGGCCAGTATTACCAGCTGCCCTGGAAATCCAACCCCGTGGTGCTGTACTACAACAAGGACATGTTCGAAGCGGCAGGCCTTGACCCCGAGAACCCGGCGCTCGGCACTCAGGATGAGCTCCTCGAAACGTCCCGCACCCTCGTCGAATCGGGTGCCGCCGACTACGCCATGTGGCCGTCCCCGGCCGGCGAGTTCTACCAGTCCTGGTTTGACTTCTACCCCTTCTTCGCCGCAGCATCCGGCGGTTCACAGCTGGTGGCCGACGGCGAGGCAGCCTTCAACACCGACGAGGGCAAGGCTGTCGCGGGGATGTGGCAGACCATGTACGAGGAGGGCCTGTCCTCGCAGGAGGCGTACACCGGTGACTCCTTCGTCGATGGGAAGGCGGCCATCGCCATCTCCGGTCCGTGGGCCATCCCGGTCTACGGCGACGACGTCAACTGGGGCACAGCGCCTGTGCCGGGCCTCGCCGAGGGGGACGAGAGCTACACGTTCTCCGACGCCAAGAACATGGCCATCTACTCGGCCTGCGACAACAAGCAGACCGCCTGGGACCTGATGAAGTTCGCCACCAGCGAGGAACAGGACGGGGCGCTCCTCGAAGCGACCGGCCAGATGCCCATCCGCGCCGATCTGAGCGACGCCTACGCCGAGTACTTCGAAGCCAACCCCGCCTACACCGAATTCGCCGACCAGGCGTCGCGGGCGGTCGAGGTTCCCAACGTGCCGAACTCGGTCGAAATCTGGCAGACCTTCCGTGACGCCTACGGTGCGTCGGTGATCTTCGGCAATGAAACAGTCGACGACGCGTTCACCACCGCCGCCGAGGAAATCACCACCCTCGCCACCGAAGAGTAGGCGGACCGACGGTGACTGCTTCAACCACCGTCGGTAAGCCGCGGGATCCGGGCACCAGCCCGGGTCCCGCCCCCCGCCGGCGCAACAGACTGCTGGGACGCCAACCCCTTGGGCTCGCGTTCAGTGCACCCTACGTCCTCTTCATCCTCGCGGTGCTCGCGTTTCCCCTCGGCTACGCCGTCTACATCTCCTTCCACGACTTCTTCTTCACCGCGCCAGGTGTCGCCGTGGAACGCCCGTTTGTCGGGTTCGACAACTACGCGGCGGTGCTCACGGATCCCGACGTCGGCCGTTCGTTCGCGAACATCGGCGTCTTCCTGATCATCAATGTGCCCCTCACCGTCGTGCTGTCCCTGGTCCTCGCCAACGCGCTGAACCGGGTCACCCGCCTCCGCACGTTCTTCAGGGTCAGCTACTACGTGCCGTACGTGACGGCGAGTGTTGCCGTCGTCGGCGTGTGGCTGTTCCTGTTCTCCCAGAACGGCCTGATCAACTCGATCCTCGGCCCGCTGGCCCCCGACCCGTCGTGGCTCGTGAACTCCGGGCTCGCCATGCCGACCGTGGCACTGTACGTGACCTGGAAGCAGCTGGGATTTTTCATCCTGCTCTACCTGGCTGCGTTGCAGAATATCCCCGAAGAACTCTATGAGTCCGCCTCGGTGGACGGCGCCGGCAAAATCAGGCAGTTCTGGAGCATCACCGTCCCCAGCGTCCGGCCCGCCAGTTTCCTTGTGACGCTGCTCGCCACCATCACCGGCGCTAACCTGTTCACCGAGCCCTACCTCCTCACCGGTGGCGGCGGACCGGACGGCGCCTCGACGTCGCCCGTGTTCCTCATGTACCAGCAGGGGATCCTGCAGGGCAACCCCGATACCGCTGCCGCCCTCGGCGTCATCCTGGTGCTCGGCGTCCTGCTCCTGGCCTTCCTGCAACGCCGCTTTATCGGTGGAAAGGACGATTGACATGGCTAAGGACTTCCAGCCAACCCTCGGCACGACGTCGGCTGCGCCGGCCGTGACGCCGTCCCCGGCACCGCGGGCCTCACCGACCGAAAAGCAGCGCGGGCTGCGGCCGTTCAGCTTCATCCTGCTTGCCGTCGGTGCATTCGTGTTCCTGTTTCCGTTCTACTACATGTTCATCGGGTCGCTGCAGACCCAACCCGACACCTCGGTGGGAGGGGCGTTCCCGAACGTCGGAAACATCACCGGAGCCAACTACGTCCTGATCAACGAGTCGATCAACCTCATTCAGGGCCTGATCAACTCCGGGATCTTCACCGGCGGGGTGATCCTTTGCACCGTGATCTTCGGCATCCCGGTGGGCTACGCCCTGGCGCAACTGCAGTTCCGCGGCCGCGGGGTGGTGTTTGCCCTGCTGCTCCTGGTCCAGATGGTGCCGTTCCAGCTGCTGCTGATCCCGTTGTACGTGCTGATTGTGCGGGACTACGGGTTGGCGGACAGCTACCTCGGCATGATCCTGCCGTTTGCCATCAACTCCACCGCGGTGTTCGTTTTCAGGCAGTATTTCCTGCAACTGCCCGCCTCCTTGTTCGAGGCGGCGCGGATCGACGGGGCATCCGAGCTGCGCATCCTGCTGCAGATCGCCATTCCCCTGGTGCGGCCGGCGATCGTCACGGCAATCCTGCTCACGTTCATCGGGCCGTGGAACGAGTTCCTGTGGCCGTTCCTGGTCACCAAGGACACCGCGTTCCAACCGCTCGCCGTGTCCCTCGCCAACTACATCTCCAATGTTGCGGCCACCGCAGCCAACCCGTTCGGTGCCATCCTGGCCGGCGCGTGCGTGCTCGCGGCGCCCGCCGTCGCACTCTTCATCGTCTTCCAACGCCAATTCATTTCCACCAATATCGGATCAAGCGCAAAGGGTTAACCTTCAATGACTACGCAAACCACTGCTTCCACCACCACCCTGCTACCCACCGTGCCGTTCACGCTGACCCGTGCCGGCGTCATCATGAGCCCGGAGGAGGGCAACGACCTCGAAGCCGAAGGAGTCCTCAACCCGGCCAGCGGTCGCGGCCCGGACGGCGACCTGTACCTGCTGCCCCGCCTGGTCTCCAAGGGCAACGTGTCCCGGGTGGGGCTCGCCAAAATCATCATCGAGAACGGGGTCCCCACCGGCGTCGACCGGCTGGGCGTTGTGTTCGGTCCGGACGAGGGCTGGGAACGGGGCACCAACAACTCGGGCACCGAGGACCCCCGCACCACATGGGTGCCCTCACTCGGACTGCACCTGATGACCTATGTGGCGTACGGGCCGATGGGACCACGGATGGCGTTTGCCCATTCCACCGATTTGCGGTCCTGGCAGCGGCTCGGCCCCTGCTTCTTCGAGTACCGGGCCGAACTGTCCATGGACCTGAACCTGTTCCCCAACAAGGACGGTGTGTTTTTCCCCGAACCGGTCAACGACCCCGACGGCGTCCCCTCCTATGCGCTCCTGCACCGGCCCATGTGGGACCTGGGCTGGATCCGCGAGGGTGAAGGCGAGCACCTGCCCGCCGGGATGACCGACAGCCGACCCGGCATCTGGATCTCCTATGTCGCGGTCGAGGACGTCGAGAAGGACATCCGGAACCTGGTCCACATGGGCAAGCACACCCTCGTGGCGATGAGCGAGTTCGAGTTCGAGGAACTGAAGATCGGTGGCGGCCCGCCCCCCATCCGGGTCGACGAGGGCTGGCTCATCATCCACCACGGGGTGGCCGGTGCGCTGGAGAAGTCAGCGTTCGATCATCAACAGAAGGTCAACTATTCGGCGGCGGCGATGATCCTCTCCGCCGATGACCCGTCCATCGTGATCGCCCGCAGCCGGGAGCCGCTGCTGGCGCCGGAAACCGAGGACGAAAAGTCGGGGATCGTGCCGAACGTGGTCTTCCCCACGGCCATCGAGGAAATCGACGGGCAGCTTTTCGTCTTCTACGGCATGGCCGACTCCAAAATCGGTGTGGCCCGCCTCGATCGGGTTGCGCCATGACCGCCCGGGCGGTACGCGTCCCGTGCCTTGCCGTCGGCGTCTCGCTGGCGATCGTCGGCGTCGGGATGGCGCCGGTGGCCGCTGCGCCGGCACCGGCAGTTCCCTCAGTTGTTGCGCCGGCTATCCAGCCCACCGCTACAGCGCCACTGACCAACACGTCCCACCTGGACTGGTTGCTTGACGAGGTGCCGGTCCCTGACATCGCCGGGCACAGCACCTACCAATCCGGGGACCGGCCCACGGCGTTGGCACCCTGGACGTATGCCGACCGGAACGACGACGGCACCTACCGGAAAATCGGCGGTGGGAACCTGAACGCCGAAGGTGACTGGAGCCAAGGCGCCTACAACGCCGACGACATTTCCCGGACCGCTGTGGTCTACCTCAGGCACTGGCAGCAGACCGGGAGTGAGGCGAGCAGGGAGTCGGCCTTCCAGACCCTGCGGTCGCTGGCCTACCTGCAGACCACCGACGGACCCAACGCCGGCAACGTGGTGCTCTGGCAGCAAACCGACGGCGACCTCAACCCGAGCGCCGAACCCGTCGAACTGCCGGACCCCTCCGATTCGGCTGAATCGTACTGGGTGGCCCGCACTGTGTGGGCCCTCGGAGAGGGCTACGCAGCGTTCAGCGAGGCCGACCCCGAGTTCGCGGCGTTCCTCAAGGAGCGGCTGCACCTGTCGCTGGGCGCGCTCAACCGCCAGTCGCTGAGCCAGTACGGCCAGTACGACGTGGCCGACGGCGTAGCGGTTCCCGCGTGGCTGATCGCCGACGGTGCTGACGCGTCGGCCGAGGCGGTGCTGGGCCTGGCAGCGTATGTCGGCGCCGAGCCGTCGGATGAGGTGGCCCGGACGGCCCTCTCCCAGCTGAGTGAAGGCATCGCCGGGATGTCCGCGGGAGACACCCGGGCCTGGCCGTTCGGCGCCATCCTGCCGTGGACCAAGTCGCAGACGTTCTGGCACGCCTGGGGCGGGATGGCGCCGGCGGCCGTCGCGGACGCTTCGGTGGTGCTGGGCCGGCCGGAGCTGGCTGACGCAGCGGTCAAGGACACCGCCGGTTTCACCGCGCAACTGCTCGCCGCCGGCGGGCCGGACAACGCGTGGACGCCCACCCCCTCCGAACGGGTGCAGATCGCGTACGGGGTCGACTCGCGGCTGCAAAGCCTGGTGTCGACGGCTGAGGCGACCGGTGCCACCGGGCTCTATGAGCTGGCGGCGGTGATGGGCGGCTGGTACTTCGGCGCGAATCGCAGCGGCGAACCCACCTACAACCCGGCAACCGGCGTCACCTTCGACGGCGTGCAGGCCGACGGCACCGTGAATCGCAACTCGGGGGCCGAGTCCACCATCCACGGACTGCTGTCCATGCTGGTCCTGGACGCCCACCCCGGGCTGAAGGCGGACGCCCTGGGCATTAACCGGACAGTGGCGACGGATGGACTCACCGTGGTGGAAGCGGAAACCGGAACCATCCGAGGCGACGGCAGCATGGTCACCGCCGAGTCGGCGTGGACCGGGGAAGCGAATATTTCCGGCGGTGCGTACGCGCAACTGACTGCAGGCGCGCGCCTGCGCATCCCGGTGCCCGCGCATCAGCAGGACCGCAACGTGTACCCGATCGTGAACCGGACCATTGAGGAATCAGGGACCACCACCTGGTCCGGCAAGCGGAAGCTCGGCACCACCCCGAATGGCGGGGCGGGGGAGCAGGGCATCACCGACGCGCCGGGGCAGTTGCAGCCGTTCAGCCTGGAACGCGACCTGCGGCGGGGCGAGCGTAGTGTAAGCGCCGCCGTCGACGGTCCCGCTTCGATCGACGCGCTGCTGCTCCAACCGCTGATCTCCTCGGTGACAGTGGACGGGCCAGCGGGGGAGTCGACCATCTATGTGAGTGCCGCCGAGAAGAAGACGCTGCACCGAGTGGATGTGCCGCGCGGGTACTGGCTGGAACAGCAGGCCTACGACGCGGCCGGACAGCCGGTTGCGCTGCCCGGAGGCAAGGGTAAGGGCACCGACCAGGACAGGAGCAAGGACAAGGGCCCTGACAAGGGCAAGGTGTATGTGGCGCCGGGAGGCTTCACCGAAACCTCGCTGATCCGCAAGTAGTCCGCAAACAGGCGGCAATTAGTCCGCAAGCAGGCCAGGAGGCCGTGCGGCCGGGAAACCCCCCGGCCGCGCGGCCACTCGTGAAGCGTTATCCGACTTGCCGGGCTGTGTTCACCGGCTATTAGTGTGATCTCTGCTTTGATGGAGGTCAATTAGGTTGTAAACGGTTACCGCCAGCTACCTAGAGGGTCACCATGAATTACCGGACGGCCGAGCATCCTCGGCCGCAGCAGTTTATCCTCCACCTCAGCGACACCCACCTGCTCGGTGGGCCCGGGCCACTGTACGGGGCGGTGGATAGCGAAGCCCGGTTACGCCAGATTTTTACCGAGTTGGAAGACTCGGGGGCCCGGCCGGAGGCGCTGGTCTTCACCGGAGACCTGGCCGACAAGGGTGAAGCCAACGCCTACGCAAAACTCCGTGCCATCGTTGAACCCGCAGCGGCGAAGCTCGGCGCCGACGTGATCTGGGCGATGGGCAACCATGATGACCGGGCCAATTTCCGGGTGGGGCTGCTCGATCAGGCTCCCGACGCTGCGCCGATCGACCGTAGTTACCTCGTCAACGGCTTGCGCATCATCACCCTCGATTCCACGGTGCCCGGCCACCATCACGGCGAGTTCAGTCACGAGCAGCTGCTCTGGCTGGCGAACGAACTTCTGACACCGGCGCCCAACGGCACCCTGCTTGCCCTGCACCACCCGCCGATTCCCTGCGTCCAGGACCTCTCGGTCCTGGTGGAACTGCGCGGCCAACGCCAGCTCGCCGACGTCGTCCGCGGTTCCGACGTTCGCGGCATCCTGGCCGGTCATCTGCACTACTCGACCACTGCCACCTTCGCCGGCGTTCCAGTGTCGGTGGCGTCGGCCACCTGCTACACCCAGGATCTGGGGTACGACGGCGGCGGCACCCGCGGGCAGGACGGTGCCCAGGCGTACAACCTGGTGCACGTCTATGAGGACACGATCGTCCACTCGGTGGTCCCGATCGGCGCGTACCGGCCGGTGGGCGAGACGGTGCCGTTGCGTGAAACACGCCGCAGACTCGACGCCGCCGGGGTGCGGATCGCCGACGCAGCACCCGCCCGGCAGTTCACCGGCGCCTGACGCCCCGGGGCGTCAGACAGGCGCCCTACTACAACACCCGGGCCACTGCTCCGGTCATTTTTCCCAGGGCGCCTTGATGGGAAAGTACTTCTCCAGAAAGTCAGTGACCAGCCGGGCGCGCTCCTCGGCGGGAACCTCGGGGAAACTTCCATCATTGAGGCAGAAGAAATCGGTGTGCCGCTTGTCCAGCAGTTTGTTCAGGCCGCGCAGCCCTGACCGCATGGTGGTGTCGATGTACTGCACCTTCGCCGACTCCTGGGTCACGGCCCGGCCGGTCAGCAAAGCGTAGTAGTGGTACAGGGAGTTGGTGACCGAGATGTTGTCCTTGGCCCGGAACCGTGAGGCCGCGGTAGCGGCGAACTCGGCAGCGAACTCCTGTTCCATTTCCAGGAGCACACTGCGCCGCAGGGGCGCCGCCGTGTGTTCGAGGTGCCGGGTTGTGATCCTGCCGAACCGCTCATGCAACAGCCGCCGGTTGACCCGGGCGGCGTTCTCGAAGCCGCTGCGCTCGGCGTCGTTGTCGCCCAGTCCAATCCGGATGTCAGCCTGGATGAACTTGGTGATCCCGCCGGGGGAAAAGAACATGTCGGGGGACACCGGACGGCCGAAGAACATGTCGTCGTTCGAGTAGAGGAAATGCTCTGACAACCCCGGGATGTGCTGCAGTTGGCTTTCAACGGCCTGCGAGTTGTGGGTTGGAAGGACCGACGGGTCCTTGAAGTGTTCCTCAGAGCGGACCAGGGTCACCGAGGGGTGATCGGCCAGCCACTCGGGGGCGGCGGAGTCGGTGGCGATGAAGATCCGGCGGACCCACGGCGCGAACATGTACACCGACCGCAGGGCGTATTTCAGTTCGTTGATCTGGCGGAACCGTGCCTCGTGGTCGTCACCAGATCCCACCACTGCGCCCTGCATCCGGGCAGCCCTGGCCGCCTGGTACTCGGGTGAACTGCCGTCCACCCAGGAAAACACCAGGTCAATCTCAAAGTCGATGTCAGTGGCGTGATCGGCGAACATGTTGTCGATGGTTGGCCACATCAGGCCGTGCCGTTCCACGGACCCGCGGACCACCTCGGAGGAGGGGAGGGTGCGGCGGGTCAGGGAATTCTCGACGGGGAGTTCGATGGTGTCGCCGTCGAGCTTCCACAGTTCAATCTGCACTCCAGCGGACGGCCCGAAGGCGAGCCCGCCGATCGGTTCGATCCGGGGGCGGAACAGGCGGAAAATCCGGGCCTTGGCGCTGTGGGACAGGGAACCGTCCGTGACGAGGAGGGTGGTCCGGCGTTTGGTGTCCACGGTGCGGGAGTAGAACGGTTCGGTCTCGCAGGCCGCCACCAGGGCGTCCCGCAAGCGTTCACGGTGCTTGAGGTCAATAGCGATCACCGGACGTTCGTCATTGCCGCGCACCAGCAGGTACTCAATGGCGGCGTCCTCGAGTGCGGCGCGGATGAACAGCAGATCCTCGACCATCGCCTGGTGCGGTGTGACGCTCTGGTTGATCAGCGTGAACCGGCGTTTGACGGTGGTGATGTCGGTGCGATCGGTGAAGCGTGCGACGGCGGCGCGCGACGCCGACTCGAGGACTTCGGCCTCGTTAACGGGTTCGGGCGCGCCGAAATAGATATCGTGTTGGGCGGCAGTATCCGTAATGTGAGCCTCCAGAGGGGTACCAGGTGTCTTAGCTCCATGATAAAGCCTGCTTCGCACCGAGCGTCCCGCCCCCTGACCCCCGGCGGCGTCGTCGTTCGCCCTTCAGTACGTGGAGTACAGCTCGCCGACGCGGAGCTCGACGTCAACCCGGTTGTCCACCCCCGGCAGAGGGCAGGCCCACGCCTCGTCATAGGCACACGACGGGTTGTACGCGAAGTTCAGGTCGAGGATGAGCCGGTCACCGACCACCCCGAGATGCGAACCCTTGACGGTGTCCAGCAGATAACGCCCGCCCCCGTAGGTTCCGCCGGGCTGGCCTGCGGAGCCGTCGCGCACCGGCAGGAACAGCCCGCCCCCGTAGGAGGCGAGCCGCCACAGGGCCAGCCGCCCGACGCCGTCGAGCCCCACGGTGCCGAGCCGCTGGAACGTCACTGTCCCGTCCGTCCCGGTGGGGACGGTCATCTCCTCGCCCACACCGTCGTCGTCGATCACTGCCTCAAACCGGTAGTCCGACTGGTACCCGGCTACCGCGAGGCCGACGAAGGAGGCGGCCGCCGTCGCATCCAGCGGCGATGCGGGATGGGTGGCGAACAGCCGGTCCCGTCCGGCACGCCACAGGGTATGCGCCGACGACGGCGACCCGGACTGCGCGCGAGCACGCACCTGCGCATAGAGGTCGAAAACCTGCTGTCGCCAGTCGGCAATCTGGAGTGCTGTAGTGGCTGTAGGCATCCTCCAAGCCTAGTGGCCCACGCTGGGGGCGCCCGTCACGGACAACCGGAAAACAGTTGCCCCAGCGTACTGTGTCACCTGTGACCACCGGCATCTTCTTCATCGTTCTGTTCTCCATTCTGCTCGGTGCCATCGCGCAACGGATCGCCGGCCTGGGTTTTGCCCTGCTGATTGCGCCGTTCCTGGTCATCATCCTGGGCCCGCACGAGGGAGTGGTGCTGGTCAACATGTGCGGGGTGGTGTCCTCGGCCCTGATCGTGGGGCGGGTCTGGAAGGACATTGACTGGAACATGTTCCGGTGGATGGTGATCCCCTCCGTGTTCGGCTCGGTCCCCGGGTCCATCGCCGCGGTGATGCTGCCGTCCGCACCCTTGTCGGTGACAGTGGGCGGCGTCGTCCTCGTCGCGCTCTCGGTGTCACTGGTACTGCAACGCTCGTCGGTGGTGGTGCGCGGCAATACGCCCAAGGCCATCGCGGGGTTCGCTGCTGGCCTGACCAATTCCATGGCCGGGGTCGGCGGTCCGGCGGTCAGCGCGTACGCACTGTTGTCCCGCTGGCCGCAACGGCCCTTTGCCGCCACCCTGCAGCCGTTCTTCGTGGTGATCGGGCTGGTCACCCTGGCGGTCAAACTCAGCCTCGACCCCTCGGACGCCCCAGCGCTGCAATGGTGGATGTGGACTGCCATCGGCGTCGTGATCGTGACCGGGATCTTCGCCGGCGAGAAGCTCTCCCGGTTCATTAAGGACGATCACGCCCGTTTCTTTGTGATTGTGATCGCTTTCGTTGGTGCCGCAGCCGCATTGGTCAAGGGATTGCTGGATCTTCTTGTCTAACGCGGGGTCCGTGTCCTCGAACCGGGCGGCCGGGCCGCGTCGCTGAACGTCGGAGGCTGCAGCCGGTGGCACCATTGAGGAGATGAAGCTTCCACTCCGTATGCCCGGTCGGCGTGCCCTGCCCATGCCCCTGTGGCTGCAGGGTGTGTTCGAGTTGGCGCAGTCAGCAGTGATCTCTGGGCTGCTGATCCTGGTCCCCCTGGCCGCTGTCTGGGTAGCGGGTGGGTTCGCCGACCGTACGGCCACCGCCATGCTGCACCTGGTTGGGCAGGCTTGGCTCCTGATCCACGGGGTACCCCTTGAAATAGCTTTTTCCGCGGCAGACCCGGACGGGACCGGTGTCACGGGACTCCTCGCCGTCGTGCCGCTGGGGCTCACCCTGATCCCTTTCCTACTGGCGTGGCGGGCGGGCCGACGCCTTGCCCGGGCGTCGTACTCCGACCAACTGTGGCAGGCACTGCTTGGGGCGCTCGGAATCTACTCGGTGATCGGGGCCGGCGTTGCCTACCTCTCCACCACTGCTGAAGTGACCGTCCCGCTGGCCGGCGGCGCTCTGATCCCACTCGTGTCGGCGGGCCTGGGACTGGTGATTGGTGCCTACCGGGAGGCAGGGGAGTGGAGCCGGTTAATCGGCGTCGAACGCGCCGCCTGGCTTGCGAAGACCAGCCAGCACTCCCGGTGGGCCGGATCCTACGCCTGGTCGGGTGTGCGGGCCGGTTTCGTGGCGCTTACCGTCTCCCTCGGGCTGTCAGCGCTGCTGCTGGCGGTGACGTTCGGGCTGCGGTGGGCGGAGCTGGCGGCGGTCTACCAGCGCCTTGACGCGGGGATTGTCGGCGGGGGCGCCCTGACCCTCGCGCAGCTCGGCTTCCTGCCCAACCTGGTGGTGTGGACCCTCGCCTGGGCGTCCGGCACCGGCTTCGCGCTCGGCTCCGGCAGCGCTATTACCCCGCTGACCACCAGTGCTGGCCCGTTGCCTGCCCTGCCGGTCCTTGGCGCGGTGCCGCCGGGCACCCTCGAATACGGGTTGGCGGCGCTCGCCATTCCCGTCCTGGCGGGTCTGCTGGCCGGCTGGTGGTTCTTCAGGGAAGGCGAGAATCACTTCGACGAGTGGCTGGAAATCAAGATGGAGGCGCGGTGGTTCACTGCCAGCATCTCCACCCTGGCAGCCGCAGTGCTGATCGGCGTCACCGCCGGTGTGGCGGCAGGGGTGCTCGCGTGGGTGTCCCGCGCGTCGCTGGGCCTCGGGCGGCTGGTGGATCTGGGACCTAACCCGGCGTGGGTGGCACTCCTGATTGCCGCTGAGGTGGCGGTCGGCGCCGTCATCGGCTACGCGGCGGGCCCGCTGCTGGAGCGGGAAGGCCGCCAAAACAGTGGCTGACCCGCAAACGAGTGGCTGACCCGCAAACAAGTGGTGGGGCAACCGCTCAGGTGCGGGGCCGCTACTCAGGTGCGGGGCCGCCACTTTCCTGCGGCAGAATCTAGGAGCCCGGGAGGAGCCCGCCAAGGTTCATCAGGTCATCCTGGCACGCACTCTGCGCCGCGTTGGTGAGCGCCGTGCTCATGCAGTCCTCGTAGTCGGCGGTGACCGGCCACAACGCCACCTGGGCGCCGGTTCCGACGACCAGGAATGCCGTTGCTACCAGCCCGATCACCGTGGTGACACGCAGCATCCCCGGGAGTTTGTCCCGCACCGCCCGCACCAGGGCGAAAATCCCGAGTACCAGAGCGGCCAGACCGAAAACCAGGCCAAAGACCTTCCACGGCAAGGGGAGCGTGCCGGTCAGGATGGCACCGAGCATCGCCAGCAGGAACCACCTGAAGTAGGTCCGCGTCCTGGCCAGCTCTTTTTCCCCGGGCGACCCGGGCGACCCGGGGCCGGGCGTGGCGGGAGCTGGCTTGGCGGGGCGGGGGCTCTCGTTCATGGTTTAACCCTAGGGTAGAGCGCAGCCTATGGTTGACCCATGCGCATCGTAGTCCTGGTTTCCGGCACCGGATCCAACCTTCAGGCGGTCATCGACGCCGTGAACACCGGCACCCTTGACCTCACCATCGCCGCCGTCGGAGCCGACCGCCCGGACACCTACGGGGTGGAGCGCTCCACCGCTGCCGGGATCGACGGGTTTGTGGTGGACTTCAGGTCCTTCGACCGGCGCGCCGACTGGAACGCGGCATTGACGGAGAAGGTCGCGTCCTATGCACCGGACTACGTGGTGTCCTCGGGGTTCATGCGGATTGTCGACCAGGGCTTCCTCGACGCCTTCCCCCACCGCTACCTGAACACGCATCCCGCCCTGCTGCCCAGCTTCCCCGGTGCCCACGGGGTGCGGGACGCCCTGGCTTACGGAGTCAAGGTGACCGGGTGCACGGTGATGATCGCAGACGCCGGCGTCGACACTGGGCCCATCCTTGCGCAGGCCGCCGTCGAGGTGCTCGACGACGACACCGAGGCGTCCCTCCACGAACGCATCAAGGTGAAGGAGCGGACCCTGCTCATCCAGACCCTCCGCCGACTCAGCCAGGAACAGGGCTGATATGGCACTCATCGACAACGCCGTCTACGTCGATGGCAAGAGAGAACCAAACCCGGATTCCCTCGACGATACCTTCGAAATCATGCGCGCCAGCGGTGGTATGGCATGGATCGGCCTATACCGACCGGACGACGAGGAGCTCACCACGGTCGCCGACGAGTTTTCCCTCCACCACCTAGCGGTTGAAGACGCCCTGAAGGGTCATCAGCGGTCCAAACTGGAACGCTACGGGTCAACCCTGTTTGTGGTGCTGCGCCCGGCGCGCTACCTCGACGATGAGGAGAAAGTGGAGTTTGGGGAGCTCCACGTGTTCATTGGCGAGGATTTTGTGGTCACCGTCAGGCACGCCGAATCACCCAACCTGGGAAGGGTCCGCAACCGGCTGGAGGAGAGCCCCGAACTGCTTTCGCTGGGGCCGGCCGCGGTGCTCTACGCCATCCTCGACGAGGTGGTGGACGAGTATGAGCCGGTGGTGAACGGGCTCGAGAACGACATCGACGAGATCGAAAACGAGCTCTTCGGCGGCGACCCGGGCGTCTCCCGGCGTATCTACGATCTGCACCGCGAGGTGATCGAGTTCCAGCGGGCCACCCAGCCGCTGCAATTCATGGTGGAGAATCTTCAGCGCGGTTCCGAGAAGTACCATCTTGACCCTGAGGTGAACCGTCGGTTGGGTGACGTGCTGGACCATGTGATCCGGCTGATTGAACAGGTGAACACGTTCCGCACCCTGCTGCAGAACGCCCTCACCGTTCACTCGACACTCGTTGCCCAACGCCAGAATGAGGAGATGACACGGTTGACCGAGACGTCCCTGGCACAGAATGAGGAGGTCAAACGGATCTCCTCCTGGGCCGCGATTCTCTTCGCCCCCACCTTGGTGGCCGCCATCTACGGCATGAACTTCGACGTGATGCCAGAATTGCACTGGGCCTTCGGCTACCCGTTCGCCCTGGTGCTGATGGCAGCCACAGGTGTCGGCCTCTACCTGGCGTTCAAGCGGAACCGCTGGTTGTAGCGCGCTATCCGGTGGTCACCAGCTTGGTCGCGTGGTCGTAGGTGAATGTCACAGCCCCACCCGGATGGTCGAGCACGATGTTGTTGCCGCCCCTGACACCGCTGGCGCCATAATTTTCGTCCCAGCTGCGGTTCAGCGCCGCCTTGAATTGGTACGATCCGGCCGGAAGATCGGCGACCGCCAGTTTCCACAGGGAATCCGCCGGATCCAGGCTGAGCTGCGCCTCAGCACAGTCCGGTAGCCAGTCGCCGTCGCACCCCAGTGCGGCATTGAAGCTACCCGGAACCGAGACAGCCTCCGGTGGAGCGACCTGCGCCGGACCGACCGTCACGGTTCTGATGTCGCTGGCTACCCCGTCGAGCAGCGCCCGGTACCTGAGTTCGGTGCCGTCGGGGAGTTCCTGGGCGGAGAGGTCATCCACCGCCGTGTAGGCGGGGGACGAATCATCCGAGCCCAGCGGCAGCCAGTCGCCGCCGCCGACGCTGCGCTCAAAGTCGACCACGTGGGACGGCTTCTCGGGATCGGCTACCGCGCTGAGGCGTACCTCGCCCTGTACGTTGCTGCCCTCGGCGGGCGACGTGATGGTCACCTTCGGAGCGGGGACCACCGCGGTACGGGTCGAGCTGGCAGCGGTGTGCCCGCCGTTGTCCAGCACCGCGGCCCGGTACTGCACGTCGGTGCCCGGCTCCAGTGCGCTGGTGTCGTGGAACACCCGGTACGGGGCATTGTCGTCGGTACCGATCGGTGTCCACCCCCCGTTTGCCGTCCGCGCCTCAAAGCTCACCTGATAGAACGAGGATCCCTCGACGTCGACTCCCACTTCCATCCGGCCGTTGTCATCAGCGGCCGGCACCGGCTCGCGCAAGGTGACGGCGGGCGCCTCGTCGGAGCGGGGAATCCGCCCGGAAGACTGATAGAGCACCGTGGACAGCGCGGGTACCTCAACGGTCAGGGTGCCGGTCCCCGAGCTCTTCACCTTCCGGTCCGCATTGCCGTATACCTTCTGGAATGATTTACCGGCGACATAGGTGGGGATCTGCGCGGTTTGCGGCTCGGTGCTGTTGTTCAGCGCCACCACGTACTCGCGCTGACGTTTCGCGTCGATCCGTGAGAACGCGTAGATACCCTGGCCCTCCGCTGCGTAACGGTTCTGGTGGGCGCCGTCGCGCAGCGCCGGGTGCTTCTCGGTGATCGCGGCGAGTTCGCTGATCTTCCGGTACAGCGGATGTCCGGTAGCGAAGTTGTCGGTGGCGTGCGTCGCGTCGGTTCCCAGCAGGTCGTCGTCCAGGTAGTCCGGCACCTGGCTGGCGAACAGGGTCTGCCGTGCGTCCTGGTCACCGCCCGGACCGGTGAAGCCCTGTTCATCCCCGTAGTAGATCACCGGGTTGCCCCGGGAAAAATACATCAGTTCGTGGGCGAGCTCACTGCGGTCGAGCCACTGCGCGTCCCCGGCGTCGGGGTTGTCGGCGGTGATGAAGCCGCCGATCCTGCCCATGTCGTGGTTGCCCAGGAAGGTGGGCAATGAGTAGGCGTTCGAGTCGGCGTCGGTGTACCAGTCGTCCCCGACGAAGAACTCACCGAGCGCCGAGGCGTCAGTTCCCCGTGACGCGAAATTCCGCGCCGCTTCCTGGAACGGGAAGTCCAGCACCGACTGCATCTTGTTGCGGGTGGTGAACTGGGAGGTGAAGCTCTTGGTGGTGTCGAACACCTCGCCGAACATGAAGAACTCGTCCTTGCCCTCGTCCTTGGCGAATTGCAGGACATCGGGGCCGAACTCCTGCCAGAACTCGTCGTTGACGTGCTTCATGGTGTCGATCCGGAAGCCGTCGACGCCGAAGTCGGCAATCCACGTCTGGTAGATCTCCTTCATCCCGTCCACCACCGTGGGGTGTTCGGTGAAGAGGTCGTCGAGGCCGAAGAAATCCCCGTAGAAGGAATCCTCCCCGGCAAAGGTGGTGTCGCCGCGGTTGTGATAGAGCGCCGGGTCGTTGAGCCAGGCCGGAACCTTGAGCGTCTCCTCGCCCGGTTCGAGAACCGGGCTGTACGGGAACGACGACGCCGGGTCCAGCTCGGGAAAGGTCCCGGTGCCAGCGAAGTCCCGGTCATCGAAGGTGTCACCGTCGGCTGTGGTGTAGGGCGCCGCATCCTTGGAGACGTAGGGCATCCGGGCGCCCTCTCCATAGCCGATCACGTCAGCGGTGTGGTTGGTGATGATGTCGAAATACACCTTCATGCCACGGCTGTGTGCTTCGTCGATGAGCGCTTTGAGGTCGTCGTTGCTGCCGAGATGCGGGTCGATCTGGGTGAAATCGGTAATCCAGTACCCGTGATAGCCCGCCGAGTTGTCCTCGGGCTGGACCGCCTTGTTCTTGAAACTCGGAGTCAGCCAGATGGACGTGGTGCCGAGGCCTTCGATGTAGTCGATCTGATCGAGCAGACCGGCGAGGTCGCCGCCGTTGTAAAAGCCCTTCCGGGTGGGATCGAAGCCGGACACCATCGGATCGGAGCCGAGTCCGCCGTCGTCGTTGGCTACCTCCCCGTTGGCGAAGCGGTCCGCCATCACGAAATAGAAGTTCTCGTCGGTCACGGGCCCGCGCACCGAGTTCAGGCCCCGGGGGGAGTCTGGATCGGCGGTCCTGGCCTGGGTGGGGGCGGCGGCAGTACCCGCGGCAAGGAGAGTGGCGAGGGCGACGGCGGTGGCGCGGCGGGCGAACATATAAACCTCCGGGTTGACTGATCCTCATTTCAGCGTGGTGCACGTCACACCCGGTGTCAATGCCTGCCTAGCCGTCTGTCAACGCCCTGCCGCGTGTCTCCGGCGCGTTGAACGCCATCCACGCCACCGCCACCAGCACCAGCAGCCCGGTCGCAGCGAAGGTGAGCGGCAGTCCCAACACGGGCCAGAGCAGCGAACCGAAGATCAGCGGCACCAGCCCTGCCCCGACGCGGGACACTGTTGACGCCCAGCCGAACCCTGAGGCACGGAGCTCGGTGGGGTAGAGCTCCGATACGTACGTGTACAGCACCGGGATGGCGACCTGGATCAGGAACCCGAACAGCAGCAGCCAGGCTGTCGCGACGGCGGGTAGCTCGACTGTCAGGGCGAAGATCACCAGCACGACGGCGGACAGCGGGCCCGAGACGGCGAGGACCCATTTGCGGCCCACCCGCTCCACGAGCAGCGCAGCAGCGACGACGCCGAAGAAACCTACGGCTGTCATCCCGGCGGTGGTGAGGAAGGCAACCGACTGTTTGTAGCCTGCCTGCACCAGAATCTGGGGCATCCAGGTCAGGGCGCCGTAGTAGACCAGGAGGATGCTCAGGAAGAGACCCCACGCGGCAAGGGTGATCCGCCAGTCGAACCGCCACAGCGCGGGAAGCTGCCCGGAGATTGAGCCGATGGACAGTTTCGGCGCTTCGGCGGGGGTGGGAAGCCGCCACGGTGTGCGGGCGGCACCGGTGCGGTCCACCAGATCGTTGATGACCGCCTCCGCCTCGGCCCGTCGGCCTTTCTGGACCAGGAACAGCGGGGACTCGGGCACCGAGCGGCGGACCCAGAACACCAGCAGAGCGGGCAGCACCATGACGAGCATCAGGTAACGCCAGTCGCCGAAGGCAGTCATCAGCAGAGCCGAGACCACCCCGCACAGGGCAGCCCCGATCGGCCACCAGGCGTCCATCGCGGTGAGCACGCGGCCCCGGTGTTTACGCGGCGTGAACTCACCGACCAGGGCGTAGTCCACCGGGATGCAGCCGCCCAGCCCGAACCCGGCCATGAACCTGAAGACGCAGAACCAGATGAAGTCGGGAGAAAATGCACCCAGGACGGTGAAGATGGAGAAGATCAGCAGGGTGAGCGTGAACGCCCGCTTCCGGCCGATGATGTCGGCTATGGACCCCCACGCGAACGCGCCGATGGCCATGCCGATCAGGTTGGACGTCGCCACCCACGCAGCTTCGCCCGGCGCGAGGTCCCAGTAGTCCGACAGCAGGGGGATCAGATACCCGTTGAGGGTCACATCCCAGGCATCGAACATGAAGCCGAGGCCGCCGATGAGGAAAATCTTCCCCTGCACCCTCCAGCGCCACGGCAATTCCTGCACCACCTGGTCTCCGGTGGGTACTTCGGTTTCGGTGCTCACGGGGACACTGTACCGCCGGAGCGTCGGGGTCGACGAGAGCTGGGGGCGGTAGGCCCCGTGACCTAGACTAAAAGCGATCCCACCCGCAGCGAAAATCCTGGAGCCACCGCGTGAGCCTGAACCATCTTGACCAAGTTCCCATCCGCCGGGCACTGATCTCGGTGTACGACAAGACGGGGTTGGAGGAGTTGGCCAGGGGGCTGCACCGCGCCGGCGTCAGCATCGTCTCCACCGGGTCCACAGCCAAGCGCATCGCCGCCGCGGGAGTCCCCGTGACCGAGGTGTCCGAGCTGACCGGCTTCCAGGAATGCCTCGATGGCCGGGTCAAGACACTGCACCCGATGGTGCACGCCGGAATCCTGGCGGACCGCCGCCGCGAGGACCACGTCGAGCAGCTCCGCCAGCTCGAGGTGGAGCCCTTCGACCTCGTGGTGGTAAACCTTTATCCCTTCGTCGACACGGTGAAGTCCGGGGCTGGCGAGGACGACGTCGTCGAGCAGATCGACATCGGCGGGCCCGCCATGGTGCGCTCGGCGGCGAAGAACCACCCCTCGGTGGCTATTGTGGTGGACCCGGCGCGGTACGGCGACGTGGTGGCCGCCGCCGACGCCGGTGGGTTCGACCTCAGCGCACGACGCCGGTTGGCTGCGCTCGCGTTCTCCCACACCGCCGCCTATGACAACTCGGTGGCCGCCTGGACCGCCTCCCAGTTCGGGGACGGCACCACCGACGGCGACTCCTGGCCCGCCTACGCCGGTATCGCCCTGGAACGTTCCGAGGTGCTGCGCTACGGCGAAAATCCGCATCAGGACGCCGCCCTGTACGTGGAGAAGGGCGCCACCCCGGGCATCGCCCAGG
Source organism: Arthrobacter glycogeni (assembly GCF_054511155.1). Lineage (NCBI taxonomy): Bacteria > Bacillati > Actinomycetota > Actinomycetes > Micrococcales > Micrococcaceae > Arthrobacter > Arthrobacter glycogeni. Next base: position 104,237 of record NZ_JBTNDE010000006.1, read on the forward strand.
CTGACCAGCTGCACGGCAAAGCCATGAGCTACAACAACTACGTAGACGCGGACGCCGCCCTGCGCGCTGCCTTCGACTTCGACCAGCCCGCGGTCGCCATCATCAAACACGCCAACCCGTGTGGTGTGGCGGTCGGCGCAACCGACACCGACGACCCGATCGCTGACGCGTACGCCAAGGCGCACGCCTGCGACCCGGTGTCGGCTTTTGGCGGCGTCATCGCCGCCAACCGGACCGTCACCGCCGCCATGGCCACCGCAGTGAAGGACGTTTTCACTGAGGTGGTCATCGCCCCCGACTTCGCCCCCGAAGCCGTCACCATCCTGTCCGCCAAAAAGAACATCCGCCTGCTGACCCTGCCTGAGGGGTACCGGCGGGACCCGGCGGAGATCCGGCAGGTATCCGGTGGAGTGCTGGTGCAGCTGGCCGACACGGTGAAGGCCGACGGCGATGCACCGGAAACCTGGACCCTCGCCGCGGGACCCGCCGCCGATGAGCGCACCCTCGCCGACCTCGCGTTCGCCTGGACCGCTTGCCGGGCCGCTAAATCCAACGCCATCCTCCTCGCTGACGGTGGGGCGGCCGTGGGGGTCGGCATGGGCCAGGTCAACCGGGTCGATTCCTGCAGGCTCGCCGTCGAACGGGCGAATACCCTGGCCGGCGACGGGGTCAACCGCTCACGAGGCGCGGTGGCGGCGTCGGACGCGTTTTTCCCCTTCGCTGATGGCCTGCAGATCCTGCTCGACGCCGGCGTGCGCGCCGTGGTGCAGCCGGGCGGGTCAGTGCGGGACCAGGAGGTGGTCGACGCGGCGACTGCGGCAGGCGTTACCATGTATTTCACCGGCACCCGGCACTTCTTCCACTAGCCGGCATAACAGAGACGGCGGGGCCCATGGAGATCGCATCGATTCTCACCCTTGCGGCAGGGATGGCGCTGATCGGTTCGGCTTTCGCGCGCGGAGTGTCGCCGGGAACCCGGATGATCTCCGCCTTCCTCGGTCTGGCGGTGGTGCTGTTCGCCGTCTTGACGTTGTTCCTGGGCGCCACGCCGGGAGTGTTCCTGTGGATTATTGCCGGCGTGTTTGCCGTCAGGAACTTCCGCGCCGCGAGCCGGCACCAGAAGAAGGTGGACGCCGGGCTGGACCCGGTGCGCCACCCCAATCTGGCGGATCTGCGTCCGCTCAACCTGCCCGCCTGGGCGCCGCAGGTCCCCGGAATGACCCGACCCGGGACTCACGGACTGCCCGCCGCGCTCACCCCAAAAGCCTTTCGTGGTCAGGCGGCGTCTTACCCGACCGCCGGTCAGGCACCCGGCCACAATCCGGCGCCCGATACCCGCGGGCTGCGGCCCGCCCCTGCCACCGACCGGTGGGGAAAAGCAATCGCACCCGGCGCCATGATGGACCGCTGGGGAAATATTGTTCGAGCCGAAGGGCTGCCCCCCATTTAGGGCACCAATAGTGGCCTGTGGCATAGTTGGGCAGGATAAAACCAGTACAAATCGCGGGCCGAGCCGCGTCCATCACAATGGCCGCCGGCCCACCATCGCAAGGAGACCGTGTGACTGACGCGCCTGCAACGAAAATCAAGGTTCAGGGTTCGGTTGTCGAACTCGACGGCGACGAGATGACCCGGATTATCTGGCAGTTCATCAAGGACCGCCTGATCAACCCGTACCTGGATATCGACCTCAAGTACTACGACCTCTCCATCCAGAACCGCGACGCCACCGATGACCAGGTGACCATCGACGCCGCGAACGCCATCAAGGAGCACGGTGTGGGCGTCAAGTGCGCCACCATCACCCCCGATGAGGCACGCGTCGAAGAGTTCGGCCTGAAGAAAATGTGGGTTTCGCCCAACGGCACCATCCGCAACATCCTGGGCGGCGTGGTCTTCCGCGAACCGATCATCATCTCCAACATTCCGCGTCTGGTGCCGGGCTGGAACAAGCCCATCATCATCGGCCGCCACGCCCACGGCGACCAGTACAAGTCCACCAACTTCAAGGTGCCGGGTCCCGGCAAGGTCACCATGATGTTCGAGCCCGCCGATGGCTCCGAGCCGATGAAGTTCGACGTCGTCACCATGCCTGAAGAGGGCGGCGTGGCCATGGGCATGTACAACTTCAACGAGTCGATCCGTGACTTCGCCCGGGCGTCCTTCGCCTACGGCCTGCAGCGCCAGTACCCGGTGTACCTCTCCACGAAGAACACCATCCTGAAGGCCTACGACGGCCAGTTCAAGGATCTCTTCCAGGAAATCTTCGACGCCGAATTCAAGGACCAGTTCGAGGCTGCCGGCCTCACCTACGAGCACCGCCTGATCGACGACATGGTGGCCTCCGCCATGAAGTGGGAGGGCGGCTACGTCTGGGCCTGCAAGAACTATGACGGCGACGTCCAGTCCGACACGGTCGCCCAGGGCTTCGGCTCGCTGGGTCTGATGACCTCGGTGCTAATGACCCCGGACGGCAAGACCGTCGAAGCCGAGGCAGCTCACGGCACCGTGACCCGTCACTTCCGCCAGCACCAGCAGGGCAAGCCCACGTCCACGAACCCGATCGCGTCGATCTTCGCGTGGACCCGTGGGCTGATGCATCGCGGCAAGCTGGACAACACCCCCGAGGTCATCACTTTCGCTGAGACCCTCGAGGATGTGGTCATCAAGACCGTCGAGGCCGGTCACATGACCAAGGACCTCGCGGCTCTCGTCGGCCCGGACCAGGCGTACCAGACCACCGAGGACTTCCTTGCGACCCTCGATGACAACCTGAAGGCACGCCTGAGCTAGTACTTGCTCGGACAGGCACGCTTGAATAGACACGTTTGAATAGACACAGAGAGACCCGGCGGAAATCCGCCGGGTCTCTCTGGTTTCAGGGTCGGCTGCGTCTGTGCCCCGCTGCTTCTCATGCCCGCCGTATCTCGGAGCTACTCCCCGTCGCCGTCCCCGTCGTTGGCGTAGCGCAGCCCCAGCTGGTCCCGGACTCCGTCGAGGAGCCGCATGGTGTTCAACGTGTCGGCCCACGGCATGGTGGGGCTCTCCGTGAGTCCCTGCTGGATGCAGCGGGTGGTTTCGCGCAGCTCATAGACGTAGCCGCGGCCGGCCTGCTCAAAGGTTTCCACCCGTTGCTCGCCCTGATGCGGCTGAATGGTCAGCTCCCGCGGGTTGTGCAGTACCGACCCGGTCCGCAACCAGCCGGCCGAACCTGACACGGTCGCCTGGCCGGGGCCGGAGGACACCAACGACGACGTCAGCTGGGCCTGCGCACCGTTCCGGTAGGTGAGGGTGAGCCCGTTCTGGGTGTCGATGCCGTCGTCGTTCAGGACAGCGGTCGCCGTCACCGCTGAGGGGAAGCCGAGCGCGCCGAGCGCCCAAGTCAGCGGGTAGACGGTGAGGTCGAGCAGTGCTCCGCCGCCGGCGGCCGGGTCCCACAGCCGGTGGTCGCGCCCGTGGTCGGAGGGGAAGCCAAGATCGGCCTGGACCCACTGGATGTCGCCGAGCTCTCCGGAGTGGATGATCTCCCAGGCCCGGTTGACGCTCGGCAGGAAGCGGCTCCAGAGGGCTTCCATGAGGAAGAGGTTGTTGGCGCGGGCCAGGTCGATTAGCTCCGCGGCCTCCCGCGCGTTGACAGTGAACGCCTTCTCGCACAGGACGTGCTTCCCCGACTCGAGGGCGGCCTTGGCCACCTCGTAGTGCTGGGCGTGGGGCGTCGCGATGTAGGCGACGTCGACGTCGGGATCGTTGAAGAGGTGCTGGTACCCGGTGACGCCGTCGGCGTCGTGGTAGCTCGACACGAAACCGAACTGCTTGGCGAAGGCCTGGGCTGACGCCTGGGACCGGGAGCTGACCGCCTGCAGGACGCTGTCTTCCAGCCCCGCAAGATCATGCGTGACATTGCTGGCAATGCGCCCGGTGGCGACGACTCCCCAGCGGAGCGGTTCGCCGGTGGCTGCGAACGGATCGGCGGCGCCGGGTGCGGCGCAGGGCGGTTGGGGGATCTGCCGGGCAGGTTGGAGGGAGTTCATCGTTCTATCTTTGCCTGCCTGCCGGCAAAAAAGTAGCCCGGCCCCATCGGGACCGGGCTACTTAAGACAAGCTGGTTACTCGTTGACGATCTCGGAAAGCGTTGGATCGTTTTCGTAGGCTGCAGCAGCGTTTTCCTTGGTGACGATCTGTGGTTCCAGCAGGTACGCGGGAACAACCTTGACGCCGTTGTCGTAGGAATCGGGATCGTTGATCTCGAGTTCCTCACCTGCGCCGAGTCCCTGAACCATTTCAATGGAGTGGGCGACGAGGGCGCGGGTGTCCTTGTTGATGGTGGAGTACTGCTCGCCGGCCATGATGGAGCGAACCGATTCGACCTCGGAGTCCTGCCCGGTCACGACGGGGAGGTCCTTGCCGCTGGCCTGAACCGACGTCAGGATGGCGCGGGCCAGGGTGTCGTTGGGGGAGAGGACGCCGTGGAGTTCCTCGGAACCGTAGGTACCGGTGAGGAGGGTGTCCATGCGGGTCTGCGCGTTGCCGGCTTCCCAGCCCTGGGTGACAGCCTGGTTGAATTCGGTCTGACCGGAGGTGACGACGACGTTGCCGGATTCGATCTCAGGCTCGAGGATGCTCATTGCACCGTCGAAGAAGACCTGGGCGTTGGCGTCATCGGGTGAGCCAGCGAACAGCTCGATGTTGTACGGGCCTTCGCCGCGCTCAGCCATGCCGTCGAGCAGTGCCTGGCCCTGCAGCTCGCCCACCTGGAAGTTGTCGTAGGCCACGTAGTAGTCGACGTCTTCCGTGTTGGTCAGCAACCGGTCATATGCGATGACGGTGATGCCGGCTTCCTTCGCCTGGGCCAGCTGGGTCCCCAGCTGGGCGCCGTCAATGGCTCCCACAATCAGAACCTCGACGCCGTTGGTGATCATGGAGCTGATCTGGTTCTGCTGCTCGGAAACGCCACCGTTGGCGAACTGAACATCGGGGTCGTACCCGGCGTCGGTCAGACCATCGTTGAACAGGCCCTCAGCGAGCACCCAGTTCTCCGACGTCTTCTGGGGCAGGGCGACGCCGATCGCTGCGCCGTCCTCAAATCCGCCTTCTCCTTCGGTTTCGGTCCCGGCATCGCGGCCGCAACCAGAGATGGCCAGTGCTGAAATCGCGGCGATTGCCGCTAGTGAACGTGCGTACTTGCGCATTACTGCTCCTTTAGTGAACTAAGTGACTAACTGCTGAAGTGTTGGTTTGGGTTAGCGGGCCGAGACGTCATTGGAAATGACCGTCTCGGTGGCTGTCGGCAGTTCGGGTTTCCCCTTGTTGCCGAAATTCTTCATGATCATGCCGGTGATGGAGGGCTTGCCCTGGCTCTTGTTGTAGACGTCAAAGGCGACGGCGACCAGCAACACGAGGCCCTTGATGATTTGAGTCAGGTCGGCGCCGACGCCGAGCAGTTGCAGACCGTTGTTCAGCACAGCCATGACGAGCCCACCAATGACTGACCCTACGACCGTGCCCACACCACCCGTGACAGCGGCGCCGCCAATGAATACCGCGGCAATGGCATCGAGTTCCCAGCCGACGCCGTCAAACGGTCCCGATGCTGTGGAACGTCCGACGAAGATCATGCCGGCCAGTGCGGCCAGGATGGACATGTTCATCATGACGAGGAAATCGACCCGACGGCTACGGACCCCCGACAGTTTCGCGGCGTGGCGGTTGCCACCGACTGCGTATACGTGGCGGCCAATGATGGTTTTGGTGGAGATGAAGCCATAGATGATGACGAGCGCACCGAGGATCAGCCCGGGGACGGGGAACGAGGTACCGGGGTTACCGGTGGCGAACAGGTAGGTCGCGTACAGGATGACCGCCGACAGCAGGAACATTTTGACGACGGAGACCCAGACGGGGGGTGCTTCGGCGCCGATCTTCGCGAACCGGCGGCGGGTGCGTACTTCGTTGTAGATCACCGCGGCGACGAGGGCAAACCCGAGCAACAGGGTCAGGTTGTTGTACCCGAAGCTCGGCCCAATTTCCGGCAGGTACCCGGCACCGATGAACCGGAACTCCTGAGGGACGGGAACGGTGTTGGACTGGCCGACAAACTGGTTGGCGCCCCGGAAAAGCAGCATGCCCGCCAGGGTGACGATGAAGGCTGGAATGCCGACATACGCCACCCAGAAGCCTTGCCACGCCCCAATCAGCGCGCCCAGGACCAGGCCGACGACGATCCCCAGGTACCAGGGGAAGTCCCAGTCCCGCATCACCAGGGCGACGACGATCCCGGCGAACGCTGCGATGGAACCGACCGACAGGTCGATGTGGCCGGCGATGATCACCAGCACCATCCCGATCGCGAGGATCAGGATGTACGAGTTGCCGTTGAAGAGGTTCATCATATTGCCGGAGGTGAGCGTCTTTCCGCCGGTCATGATCTGGAAGAAGACGACCAGGGCGAGCAGGGCGAAGATCATCCCGAATTGCCGCGTATCGCCGCCAAAGAGTTGTTTGAGGGAGGTCATGGGGTGGTCCTAAAAGCTAGGCAGTCTTCCTGCGGGCGGTCATAAGTTTCATCAACGATTCCTGGTCGGCTTCGCCACGGGCTAGTTCGCCCGTGATGGCTCCCTCGAAGATGGTGTAGATACGGTCTGAGATGCCCAGGAGTTCCGGCAACTCCGAGGAGATGACGATCACTCCCTTGCCTTGATTGGCGAGTTGCTGAATGATCCCGTAAATCTCGTACTTGGCGCCCACATCGATCCCCCGGGTGGGTTCGTCGAGAATCAGCAGGTCTGGGTCGGTGAACATCCACTTGGCGAGAACCACCTTCTGCTGGTTACCACCCGAGAGCTTCGAGACCCCTTCGTTGACCGACGGTGTCTTGGTGCGCAGGGACTTGCGGTATTTTTCGGCGACGACGAATTCCTCGTCGTTGTCGACCACCAGTCCGCGGGTGATCTTCTTCAGCGCCGCAGATACGGTGGTGGTTTTGATGTCGTCGAGCAGGTTCAGCCCGAGGGTCTTCCTGTCCTCGGTGACGTAGGCCAGCCCGTGTTTGATGGCGGACGGTACCGATTTGAGGGTGACCTGCTCGCCGTCTTTGTAGATTTCGCCGGAGATGAAGTTACCGTAGGAGCGTCCGAAGATGGAGCGGGCGAGCTCGGTGCGTCCTGCGCCCATCAGTCCCGCAAATCCAACGATTTCGCCTCTGCGGACCTTGAAGCTGGAGTCCTTGCAGACCAGCCGGTCGGCAACAGCCGGGTGGCCGACAGTCCAGTTGCGGACCTCAAAGAAGGTCTCGCCGATCTTCGGGGTGTGGTCGGGGAAGCGTGATTCAAGGGATCGTCCCACCATGCCCCGGATGATCCGGTCCTCATCGACGCCGTCGTTCTTCACATGCAGCGTCTCGATGGTTTTGCCGTCGCGGATGATCGTGATGGAGTCGGCGATCTGCTCGATCTCGTTGAGCTTGTGCGAGATCATGATGCAGGTAATGCCCTTGGAGCGTAGCCCGGCCATCAGGTCAAGCAGGTGCTGCGAGTCGGATTCGTTCAATGCTGCGGTGGGCTCGTCCAGGATCAGCAGCTTCACTGATTTGCTGAGGGCCTTGGCGATCTCTACCAGTTGCTGCTTGCCCACACCGATGTCCTTGACCGGGGTGTTGGCTTCCTCGCGGAGCCCCACCCGGGCCATCAGCTCAAGCGTTTGCGCGTTCGCGGAATCCCAGTCGATGACTCCGCGTTTCCCTGGTTCGTTGCCAAGGAATATGTTCTCGGCGATCGACAGTTCGGGGATGAGCGCGAGTTCCTGGTGGATGATCACGATGCCAGCTGCTTCGCTGGACCGGATGTCCTTGAATTCCACCTCTTCGCCCTGGAAGATGATGGCGCCGTCGTAGGTGCCGTGCGGGTAGAGACCCGAGAGGACCTTCATCAGAGTGGACTTGCCGGCTCCGTTTTCGCCGCAGATGGCATGGATTTCGCCAGCCTCGACGGTGATGGAAACCTGGTCGAGGGCTTTGACACCCGGGAATTCTTTGGTGATTGAACGCATTTCTAGGATCTTGTGATGCTCCATACGCATCCTCCCGAGTGACGGCATTGACTCTCCCTGACCCTGACAGGCCAGAATAGGAAGTTAACCCTGCCCAGCCGTTTGGAGTCAAGTCTTGAACACAGAACGGCTTTCATTGGTAGCTAAACGTTATGAAGGTGCGGTTGCGAGAGGACGACGGCGGCGCCCCCGAGCGCCTCGGTGCGGTCTCCGAGGGCTGACATGAGCACCGCGGTCGACTCGCCCACCACGGGGACTGCATGACGGAGGAGGCCTCGGCGGATGGGTTCGAGCAGGATGTCGCCGAGCCTGGTCAGCGGGCCGCCGATCACCACGAGTTCCGGGTTGATCAGGTTTGCCACGTTGGCTACCGCCTTGCCCAGGGCGAGGCCGGCATCATCGATCACCCGGAGCGCGGCGGTGTCACCGGCCAGTGCGAGGTTCACCAGTTCGTCGACGCTGATCAGGCCCTCGGCGCGGCGGCTCAGGAGGTCCACCATGGTGCTGGTCGACGCGACAGTCTCCAGACAGCCTCGGTTGCCGCACCGGCAGACGAGGCCGTGTTCGACGATGGTGCTGTGGCCCAGTTCACCGGTGATGCCGACGTGGCCGTAGTAGACCGTGCCGCCGAGGATGAGCCCAGCGCCGATGCCGGAGCCGACCTTGAGAAACATCAGGTTTTCAATCGCACCGTGCGGCCCCCAGGTGACCTGTGCGAGGGCGCCCAGATTGGCGTCGTTGTCAATGAAGACGGGGAATCCGAGCCGTTCGCCGAAGGTGGCGAGGATGTTGATTCCCACCCACTCGGGCAGGATGGCGCCCTGCACCACGGTGCCGGTGCGGCGGTCGATGGGGCCGGGTATCCCCACCCCGGCGCCGAGCACGGAGGCGCGGCTGGTGCCCGCACGCAGGAGGAGCTGGTCGAGGAGGCGTTCGGCGGCGTCGAGCCCTTCCCTGGCGCAGTGCCCCAGCGGCAGAGCGGTCGCTTCATCCTGCATCACCTGGTAATCCAGTCCCGCCAAGACCACCCGGACGTGGCGGCGGCCGATGTCGATGCCCACCGCAAGCGACCCGTTGTCGTTGAGGATCACAGACAGCGCCCGGCGTCCCGAACTGGTGGTGGGTGCGGTGGTGGCGAGTCCGACGTCGACCATTGCCTTGACGATGTTGGAAACCGTCGCCGTGGAGAGGCCTGTTTGCCGTGCCAGCTCCGCCTGGGTCTGCGGGCCGCCCGCGAGGACACTGATGATCCGTTGCTGGTTGCGCTGCCGGAGAGCCGACTGGGAACCCGGGCTGGGAGGATTACCGTCGAAGTCACGCTTGGTCCTCGGGCGTCCTGCGGGCATGTACTACAGGGTGCTACACAGCCACCTTGTAGTCAAGAAGTTAACGCTTGGCGGTGGGATGTGGCCAACACTTGATAGGACGATGCGTTCTGCCGGACCTTCTCGAACTCGCTGTCGGTCAGTTCGCGCCTGACCTTTGCCGGCACCCCGGCGACGAGCGAGCGGGGTGGGACCTGCATTCCTTCCAACACGAGGGCCCCCGCAGCAACCAGCGACCCGGCGCCAATGACCGCGCCGTTCATCACGGTGGCGCTCATGCCGATCAGGCAGTCGTCGCCGATGGTGCAGCCGTGGATCACGGCCGTGTGGCCGACGCTGACCCGGTTGCCGACCGTCGTCGGAAAGTCTGGGTCCGCGTGAAGCACCACGTTGTCTTGCAGATTGGTGCCGTCGCCCACGCGGATGGCGGCGGTGTCGCCGCGGACCGACACGCCGTAGAAGGCGCTGGAGTCCTCGCCAAGGACCACATCGCCGATGATCGACGCCGTCGGAGCGATGAAGCAGGAGTCACTGATGGTGGGAGTTTTGCCGAAGATCTCGATGATGTGGGCCATGGACCTCAGCCTAGCTGGCTGGGTTGCCGGGGCCACCGCGGTGAGCAACCTGGACTGCGGGGGTCAAGGTGGACGGACGGGACGGAAAAGTTGACCCTGCCGGTCCGGGTTGATCCTGCCGGTCCGGGTTGACCCTGCCGGTCCTGCCGGACGACTGCGCAGTTTATCCACATACCGGCGGAAGGCGCTTCCTCCGGGGGAACGCAACGGATTAGCTGGAGCCATGGCTCTAAGCATCATCTCCATCGCGGACGACCCCTTCGACGAAACCTGGCCCAGGCAGCTGGCGCGCCGGACGGTACAGGGCGAGCTACTACGGATTCGGCACGGGTGTTATGTCGAGGCGAGGAAGTGGGGGGAGCTCGACGACGACGCCCGGTATCGAGTCCGGCTCGACGCGGTCCGGCGGACGGCGAAACTCGCGCCGGTCTTCGGTGGGGAAACCGCAGGACTCCTGTGGGGCCTGCCTAGGCCCGCCCTGCCGGCGACCGTTCAGGTGATGGTGCCGGTCGGAAGCGGACGGAAGAGCTCCAACGGGGTCAAGCGGTTAGCGCGGACCCCTGCGGAGCTTTCACTCGTCAGGTTCGGAGGCCGTTACGTGACCGGGAAGGTTGCCACGGCCGTCGAGCTTGCCCTGTGCTTCGACTTCCCCTGGGCGGTGGCGGTGATGGACCGATTACTCAACCCAAAACCGCTCGCGCCCGAGTCAGGCTCCCGGCCAGTCACCAGGGACGAGGTCGCTCGCCGGATCGGATTGCTTCCATCCGCCCCGCAACGACGTCGCGCAACGAAGGTCCTGAACTTCGCCGATGGGCAGGCGATGTTCCCTGGCGAATCGCTCAGCCGGGTCTATCTGGCCCAGCTCGGTTTCCCGGCGCCTGAGCTTCAGCACGAGGTCATCGACCATAGCGGCCGGTCCGCCTGGGTCGACTTCTATTGGAAGGACCACGGTCTGGTCGGAGAGTTCGACGGCCGGGGTAAGTACCTCAAACCAGAGTATCTGCAGGGCCGGACGCCGGCGCAGGCAGTCATCGACGAGAAGCTGCGCGAGGACCGGATCCGTTCCACCGGGCTGCGGGTGGTGAGGTGGGACTGGCCGACGGCGGTGGCCCCGCTGTTGCTCAAGGCTGAGTTGCTGCAGGCCGGATTAGCCTGCCAGCCGCCGAAGCCGCGACGGTTGCTTTCCGTCAGCTAAAGCACCGAATGGGGTGAGCAATCCGGGCCGCGGGGGTCAAGGTGGGCACACGGGAGGGAAAGGTTGCCCCCCGATGCCTAGTTTGGTCCCGGGTGCGGGGCGGGTGAGCCCGGGGGTGGTGCGGGTAACAATGGGAGGGAGGCGACGCCGGGGGTCAGTTGAAGACGATGGTCCGGCCACCGTCGAGCAGCACCCGGTGCTCGGCGTGCCACTGTACGGCCTGGGTGAGGGTGCGGCCTTCGACGTCGCGCCCGATCGCCACGAACTGCTCGGCCGAGCGGGCGTGGTCTACCCGGATGACCTCCTGCTCAATGATCGGCCCCTCATCCAGGGCCGGCGTCACATAGTGGGCAGTTGCCCCGATCAGTTTCACCCCGCGGGCGTGCGCCTGGTGGTACGGCTTGGCCCCTTTGAACGATGGCAGGAAGGAGTGGTGGATGTTGATGGCCCGGCCCACCAGTTCCGAACAGAGCCGGTCGCTGAGGATCTGCATGTAGCGGGCCAGTACCACCAGTTCCACCTCGTGTTCGGCGATGACGTCACGGAGGGCGTCCTCGGCCGACTGCCGGGTGTCGGCGGTCACCGGAATGTGGTGGAACGGGATGCCGTAGAACGCGGCAAGGTCGGCCAACTCCGTATGGTTGGACACGATTGCGGGGATCTCGATCGGCAGGGTCCCCGACCTCTGTTGGAAGAGCAGGTCGTTGAGACAGTGCGCCGACTTCGAGGCGAGGATCAGAGTGCGGGCGGGGGCGCCGTCGTCGTGCAGCGCCCAGGTCATGTTGAACGCTTCGGCGACGGGAGCGAGGTGAGCCTCCAGCGACGTCCGCGGTGCCGCTGTGCTCATGGCCACCCGCATGAAGAATGTCCCGGTGTCGGGGCTCCCATACTGCTGCGATTCGGTGATGTTGCAGCCCGAACTCACCAACGCGCCGGCCACCGCGTGCACAATGCCGGGCTGGTCGCCACAGGAGAGGGTCAGGATGAAGGAGGAGGTAGTCACAAATCAAGCGTACTTCGAATGAACGGTGCCTCGGGATACACTCGGAAGTGCCGCGACTGGCGTCAGATGGGTCACCATCGGGAAGCGGCAGGCATCGTCCTCGCTGGTTGGCTCCGGACCGCAGGTTCCGTTCAGGGGCAGACCGACGACGACGGCGCGCAGAGCCGACCACGGATCGCACGCCTGGGACGTATGGTCAAGTACTTGCTTGCTGACGCTTTCGTGCGGCCGAAATATCAGTGCCGGACGATGGATTCAGCGGGTAGCCTGACCAGAAGAAACGCACACCCACCCAGGAGTTCACTGTGACAACGTCGCCCCTGCACGCCACCGGATCCGCCACCTCAGCGGTCACCAACGCGCCGCTCTCCGAGATTGACCCGGAGATTGCCGCCGTCCTGACCGACGAACTGGCACGCCAACGCGACACCCTCGAAATGATCGCCTCAGAGAACTTCGCGCCGCGGGCAGTGCTCCAGGCCCAGGGGTCGGTCCTGACCAACAAATACGCCGAGGGCTACCCCGGACGCCGCTACTACGGCGGCTGCGAGCATGTTGACGTCGCCGAGAAACTCGCCATCGAGCGGGTCAAGGCCCTGTTCGGCGCGGAGTTCGCCAATGTCCAGCCACACTCCGGCGCCCAGGCCAACGCTGCTGCGCTCGCCGCCATGATCAGGCCCGGCGACAAGATCATGGGTCTTTCCCTGGCCCACGGCGGCCACCTGACCCACGGCATGAAGCTGAACTTTTCCGGCAAGCTCTACGAGGTTGCTGCGTACGGCGTCGAAGAGGACACCCACCGCCTGGACATGGAGCGGGTCCGTGTCCAGGCCATCGCCGAGAGGCCGCAGGTGATCATCGCCGGTTGGTCCGCCTACCCGAGGCAGCTCGACTTCGCCGCGTTCAGGGCCATCGCTGACGAGGTGGGTGCCCTGCTGTGGACCGACATGGCGCACTTCGCCGGACTCGTCGCGGCGGGCCTGCACCCGAGCCCGGTGCCGTACTCCGACGTCGTCACCTCCACCGTGCATAAGACCCTCGCCGGTCCCCGCTCGGGTGTCATCCTGGCGAAGCAGGAATGGGCCAAGAAGCTCAACTCGGCGGTGTTCCCGGGCCAGCAGGGCGGTCCGCTGATGCACGTCATCGCGGCGAAGGCTACCGCGTTCAAGATCGCCGGGTCACCGGAGTTCAAGGAGCGCCAGGAGCGGGTGCTGGAGGGTGCCCGGATCATCGCCGAGCGGTTGACGGCCAGCGACGTCGGCGAACACGGTGTCACAGTGCTGACCGGTGGCACCGACGTGCACCTGGTCCTGGTGGATCTGCGCGCCTCGCAGCTCGACGGTCAGCAAGCCGAGGACCTGCTGCACTCGATCGGCATCACCGTGAACCGCAACGCCGTTCCGTTCGACCCTCGCCCACCCATGGTCACCTCCGGGCTGCGCATTGGCACCCCGGCGCTGGCCACCCGCGGTTTCGGCGCGACGGAATTCACCAAGGTGGCGGACATCATTGCCACCGCGCTGAAGCCCGGCGCCGACGTCGCAGCCCTGCGCGCCCGCGTGCTGACCCTCACCGCCGACTTCCCGCTCTACCCGGATCACGAACAGTGGTAGACGACCTCCCCGAAGGGGCGCTCGCCTCCGCCGCGGCCGCCTCACCCGACTATGACATTCCCACCAACGAATGCTGTTTCACCGGCTGCTGCGACCGCGGCAAGGCATTCGTCCTCGAGCAACTGGAAGCTGGCATCATCGTATGAGCCCCACCGCACAGATCCTTGACGGCAAGAAGACCGCCGCCGCCATCCGCGCCGAGCTGACCACCCGTATCAGCGCACTCAAGGGACACGGCGTCGCCCCCGGCCTCGGCACCGTCCTGGTGGGGGACGACCCCGGCAGTCACTCCTACGTCGCCGGAAAGCACCGCGACTGCGAGCAGGTCGGCATCACCTCGGTCCGCCGGGACCTGCCCGCCGACATCTCGCAGACTGACCTTGAAAAGGTCATCGACGAACTGAACGACGACGACGCCACCACCGGTTACATCGTGCAACTGCCACTCCCGAAACACCTTGACGCGAATGCCATCCTCGAACGAATGGCCCCGGAGAAGGACGCGGACGGTCTCCACCCGGTCAACCTCGGAAAACTGGTGCTGAACGTCGGAGGCCCGCTGGACTCGCCGCTGCCCTGCACACCACACGGCATCGTCGAGTTGCTCCGCCGGCATGGCATCAGCCTGGAGGGAAAGAACGTCCTCATGGTGGGCCGGGGCATCACCGTCGGCCGCCCGCTCGGGCTGCTCCTGACCCGCCGCGACATCAACGCAACGGTCACCCTGGCCCACACCGGAACGGTGGACCTGCCGGCCCTGCTGCGCCAGGCAGACGTGGTCGTCGCGGCCGTGGGCTTCCCCGGCATGATCAAGGCGGCCGACCTGCGGCCAGAGGCCATCGTGCTCGACGTCGGCGTCACGCGGGTCACAGACCCGGCGACCGGCAAGGCGACGCTGACCGGCGACGTCGAACCGGCCGCCGCCTCTACCGTCGCCTGGCTGTCACCGAATCCGGGCGGCGTGGGCCCGATGACCCGGGCGATGCTACTCTCCAACGTGGTGGAGGCCGCCGAGCGTCAGGCCGGGATCGCCGTCGGGCACTAGACGCCGAGCAGGACGCTGTTTATTCCGCTCCTCAAAAGGGCGCGGTTGGCTTTTCCCAATAGGTTGCATCCTTTAGGCTGGGCAGGTGCCAAACCCAACGACCCGCGACTACGTCATCTCCGCCAGAAATCTCACCAAACACTACGGAGATTTCGCTGCGGTCGACGACATCTCCTTCGATGTCCCGGCCGGCGAATCCTTCGGCCTGCTCGGGCCCAACGGTGCCGGTAAATCCACCACGATGCGAATGATCGGGGGCGTGTCCCAGCGCACCTCGGGGTCGCTGACCATCATGGGCCTCGATCCAGAACAGCACGGGCCGCAGGTCAGGGCGCATTTGGGGGTGGTCCCGCAGCAGGACAACCTCGACGAGGAGCTCCGGGTCAGGGATAACCTCATGGTCTACGGAAGGTATTTCGGTCTGCCGCTGAGCTACCTGAAGCCCAAGGCCGATGAACTCCTCGAGTTCGCCCAACTCACCGACAAGGCCAAGTCCAAGGTGGATTCACTGTCCGGGGGGATGAAGCGGCGGCTCACCATCGCCCGATCCCTCATCAATGAACCGAAGATTCTGCTGCTCGACGAGCCCACCACCGGCCTCGACCCGCAGGCGCGCCACATCCTCTGGGACCGGCTGTTCCGACTGAAGGAATCGGGAGTCACCCTGATCCTGACCACCCATTACATGGACGAGGCGGAGCAACTCTGCGACCGGATCGTCGTGGTGGATAAGGGCAAGATCATGGCCGAGGGTTCGCCCGCCCAGCTGATCCGCGACCACTCCACGAGGGAAGTCCTCGAGCTCCGGTTTGGGTCCGAACGCAACACCACCGTCGCCGCCGAACTGCGGGGCATCGGCGACCGGCTGGAACCCCTGCCCGACCGGGTCCTCATCTACACGCGCGACGGCGAAGCCGCCCTCGAGCAGGTGGCCGCCCGCGGCCTGCACCCCATCACCTCGCTGGTCCGGCGGTCCTCCCTGGAGGACGTCTTCCTGCGCCTGACCGGGAGGAGCCTCGTTGACTGACCCCACCGGCCCACCCGCTACCGTCAGCAGTACCGAAAGGTCGACAACGACGACGACGCCGCTCCCGCCGCTGCGCGCCCACTCACCACAGGTCTCTGCCGAGCGCGCCCGGCGGTTCGGTTCCTGGTACTACGCCGAGCATGCCCTCCGGGTAATGAACGGGTACCGGTGGACCCTAATCGCCTACAGTGTGGGCAACCCGGTGATGTACCTGTTCGCCATGGGGGTCGGCCTGGCCAGCCTCGTGGACCAGAACAGTGCCGACGCCTTCGGCGGGGTCAGCTATCTTGCCTTCATCGCCCCGGCGCTGCTCGCGTCGGCCACCATCATGACCGCAGCGGGCGAGTTCACCTACCCGGTGATGGACGGCTTCAAATGGCGTCGGGTCTACTACGGCCCGCTGGCCTCACCGCTCGGTGTGCACCAGATCGTCAACGGCTACATCATCGCGATCACGTTGCGGCTGATCCTGATGAGCGCCATCTACTTCGGGATCGTCGCCGCGTTCGGCGCCTCGCCGTCACCCTGGGGGTGGGCGGCCGTCCCGGTGGCGGTGCTCTGCGGTCTCTCTTTCGGGCTGCCGTTGATGGCCTATTCGGCCAGTGTGCAGGAGGACAAGGGCCAGTTCGCCCTCGTGATGCGGTTCCTGGTCACGCCGATGTTCCTGTTCTCCGGTACCTTCTTCCCCTTGGACACGCTGCCCATCTACCTGCAGTGGATCGGCTGGGCCTCACCGCTCTGGCACGGTACCGAGCTGGGCCGCCTGCTCACCTACGGCTACCCGGTTCCGGCCTGGCTGGCAGTGCTTCACCTGATGTACCTGGTGGCGCTTGCCGTCGTTGGCTGGCGCCTCGCCCGCAGGACCTACGCACGGAGGTTGGGAAAGTGACCGAACACCTGACCCACTCCCCGGGCCGGCGCTCAGCCCGGCAGCTGACCGACGAGGACTACCGGATCACCCCGCAGACCCGCCGGTTCAGTGCCCTCTATTCCCGCAACGCGAAGGCTGTGATCGCGCGGGGGTTGCGGGCGACGAAGAGCAGCAACTGGCTGATCATGGTGTCCGGCTTCTTCGAACCGGTGTTGTACCTGGTCTCCATGGGGGTTGGTCTCGGCGCGCTGGTGGGCACCGTCGTCGGGCCCGGCGGCGAGGAGATCAGCTACGCTGCCTACATTGCGCCGGCCCTGCTGGCCGTTTCGGCGATGAACGGTGCGGTGTACGACTCCACCTGGAATGTGTTCTTCAAGATGAACTTCGCGAAGCTCTACCAGGGGATGCTCTACACCTCGCTGGGCCCGCTGGATGTGGCGATCGGGGAAATCTTCCTGGCGCTGCTGCGTGGGGCGATGTATGCCACCGGGTTCACTGCGGTGATGGGCCTGATGGGGCTGATCACCACGCCGTGGGCGCTGCTGATGGTCCCGGCATCGGTGCTGATCGCGTTCGGGTTCGCGTCGTTTGGGATGGGGATCACCAGCTACTTGAAGACGTTCCAGCAGATGGACTGGATCAACTTTGTGATGCTGCCGATGTTCCTGTTCTCGGCGACGTTCTACCCGCTGAGCGTGTACCCGCAGGGTATCCAGTGGTTCATTCAGGCGCTGCCCCTTTGGCACGGCGTCGAACTGCTGCGGCAGATTAGCGTGGGGACCTTCACCGTCGCCACCAGCATCCACATCCTTTACTACCTGGTGATGATCCTCGTCGGGATGGTGTTGACCACCAGCCGCCTGCGGAAACTCTTCCTGAAGTAGCACGGTCGTTGGTGTGGCGCGGCGAGGGGTTCAGTCCGCGTCACACCAACGACGACGACGGGCGGATCTCCGTCGGCGTC
Source organism: Arthrobacter glycogeni (assembly GCF_054511155.1). Lineage (NCBI taxonomy): Bacteria > Bacillati > Actinomycetota > Actinomycetes > Micrococcales > Micrococcaceae > Arthrobacter > Arthrobacter glycogeni. The sequence goes on from NZ_JBTNDE010000006.1 coordinate 121,898, forward strand.
GCACCAGACCGGCAGGTACCGGTTATGGTGCGTCCGCCTAGGAGACCAGGGTGGCGTACACCACGTAGTTGTCGTCGAACTCGCCAGTATCAGGGTTGTACCCGTCACAGGTGATCAGGCGGAGCTCGGCGGCGTCGGTATTGCCGTAGACCTCGAGGGTGGGGAAGTTGTCCTTCTCGTACTGTTCGCCGCGGTCGACGGCGAACACTGCGGTTGACCCGTCCTCGCGAACCACGTTGATCTCGTCTCCAGATTGCAGCGCCCGCAGGTCAGCAAAGACGCCTGGACCACCATCGGTAGCGTTGACATGGCCAAGCAGGACCGACGGGCCTCGTTCACCGGAGGTGGGCGACTGGTTGTACCAGCTCGCTGGTGCCCCAGGTCCATCGGGCGGCACCTCTAGCGAGCCGTTCTCCCGGAGTCCCAAATGCAGCAGGTCCGATTGGGCATCAATCGTCGGAATGTTGAACGACACCGGAGCGGAAGCCTCCAGCACGGCCGGTAGTTCGGGGGCGGGCGCAGCGCTCGTAGGGGCCGGTTCCTCCGAAGGAGTCGGACTCGGAGCCGGGGCCGAAGTGGGCGCCGGAGCCGAGGAACTCGATGGCGGCGCCGCGATCCCCGTGCTTTCGGGGGATGACTCGGTGCCGCAAGCGGTGAGTATCAAAAGGGCGGTCGCCGCCGAGACCGCAAAGCCTCGACGGCGACCGTTTTTGGTGCTGATCATGAAATCAGACTATTCCTTATGCGCGGGCTGCAGCGTTACGGCGAACAACGTAGGTGCCACCAGCGGCAGCAGCCAGAACGAGGCCACCTCCGAGGACGAGCATACCCATGTCGTTGGAGCCGGTCTGTGCAACACCGGTGTCGGCGCCACCTTCAGGCATTTCGCCCATCTGGGAAGCGGTCACAACGCCACAGAGTGCAGGCGAGGTGGCGCCCAATGGCAATGCTGGGTCCAGGTCAGATGGTGAATTGAAGGCTTCTTCGCTGCTGGACGTTGCTGGATCCAGGCCGTGGATGACGACGACTGCGGTGCCGGCTTCGAGAGCGTCAAGGGTTGCGTCGTTCATTTCGAACGAGCGCTGGATGGAGTAGCTTCCACCCTGGCCGCCGAGCTCAAGGTTCAGGCCCTCTTCGGGTCCGGTTGCACCGCTGGTGGTCAGCGTGGTCTGGATGCCGCCGTAGGAAGCTGCTCCGTCGGTGGTGGACAGGATGCCGTCACCGTTTTCGTCAGCTTCGGTGGTGGGGCATTCGCCCATCGCACCGCCGTGGATGTGCTGTACGTGGGGGTACGGAGCATCCATGAAGGTTTCGCCGAGGCCGGAGACCTGAAGGTCTACGGTCGCGGTCTTGTCATCGATCTCCAGCGCGAACGTGGCGGAACCGGTGGTGCCGCTGAGCTGGACGAAGTCGGCGGTGTACGAACCATCAGCGTGGGCGGCCATTGCTGGCGCACCAGCCATGGCGACCATACCGAGGGCGAGGGTGGGGACTGCGAGAAGACGCAAGTTCTTGTTCATGGGATTTCCTCCATAGTGCGAGTATTTGCGCGCCGTCGTCAGCACACATACTTTTACTTCGGAGTGGCGCCCATCACGGATGGGTGGCCATTAAAAGAAACTTTTCGACGGAACCCGTTCGCCGACGGTGGAAGGCTCCCCGCGGCGTGCGCCGGTTTGCGAGAAGGTTTGCGAGAATAGGAACCATGATGCCTTTAGGGAACAACTCACCCTCAGCCTCCAGCGTCCCTGCAGGCGCCGGCCGAGGCCTCAGTGTGCGCATGAGCACTATCGGGATGAGCATCATGCTTATCGTCTTCCTCGTGGCAGTGGTTTTCGCAGCCAACCAGAACGACGTCGTCGGCTGGCTCGTCGCGATCATCTCCCTCGGGTGGCTGCTGATTTTCAGTTTCGTCGTGTTCAGCCTCCGTTCCGCCGCGCGCAAGGCAGGCGCCCGGATCACCGAAGCCCACCAGCAATTCAACCGGGCCAACGGCATCCAGGAGGGGACCACCGGTCTGGTCGACGAGGCCACCCTGGCCCGCGACACGAAACTGGACCACAGCTTCAAGATCGTCGAGGTCCAGGCCCGGGTCATCCGTGACCACTTGAACGCCGGGCTGGCCCACGACGACGAAACGGTGACGCGTGCGCTTGAGACGATCGAGATCACCTCCCACAACGCGCGTTCAATGATGAAGAAGAACGACGACGGACCGGTGGAGGGCACTGTTGTCGACTGACTGTGGCGACCACTACACCACCCTCATCAGACACAGTGCTCCGGTAGGGTGGAACGGGTGAGTTCCACTGCAGCATTGTCCCCCTCCACCGCCGCGTTGGCCCCCGAAATCGGGGGACGGTTGCGGGTCGCCACGGTCAACGTCAACGGCATTCGCGCCGCCTACAAGCGCGGCATGGCCGACTGGCTCGCGGAGCGCGACGTCGACATCCTGTGCCTGCAGGAGGTGCGGGCCCCAGACGACATCCTTCGGGGGCTGCTCGGGGACTCCTGGCATATCCTCCACGCCGAGGCAGCAGCCAAGGGCCGTGCCGGGGTGGCCATCGCGGCACGGATGGCGCCAACAGCGACCCGCACCCACATCGGCGACGACTACTTCGCTACGTCGGGCCGCTGGGTCGAAGCCGATTTTGAGGTGGCTGGTGTGACCCTCACCGTCGTCAGCGCCTATGTTCACTCGGGTGAAGCCGACAGCCCCAAGCAGGATGACAAGTACCGGTTCCTCGATGTCATGTCGGAGCGGCTTGCCGAGCCGCGCCTCTCCCGCGATCACACCCTCCTGGTAGGCGACCTGAACGTGGGACACACCCAGCTGGACATCCGTAACTGGAAAGGCAACCTGAAGAAGGCGGGGTTTCTCCCGCAGGAGCGGGCCTACTTCGACCGCTTCTTTGACGAGTTCGGTTTCGTCGACGTACACCGCCGCCTCGCCGGGAAGGTCGACGGCCCCTACACGTGGTGGTCCTGGCGCGGCCAGGCGTTCGACAACGACACCGGGTGGCGCATCGACTACCACCTGGCCACCGAGGGGCTCGCCGCTGCGGCAGCCGACGCCGTCGTCGACCGGGCGCCCTCCTGGGATACGCGTTTCTCAGACCATGCTCCGCTGGTAGTGGATTACCGGCTCTAACGTTCAGGATTTGTGATCATGACTACTCCCACCACCGGTGCACGGCAGCGGGTCCTCTCCGGGATGCAACCCTCGGGCGACTCCCTGCACCTCGGCAACTACCTGGGCGCGCTGGTGCACTGGGTGCGCATGCAGGACGAATACGAAGCGATCTACTTCATCCCCGACCTGCACGCCATCACCGTTCCGCAGGAACCGGGCGAACTCGCCGAACGTACCCGCCGCACCGCCGCCCAGTACATCGCCGGGGGCGTCGACGTCGACAAGTGCACCCTGTTCGTCCAGTCGCATGTGCCCGAACACGCCCAGCTTGGCTGGGTGCTGAATTGCATCACCGGGTTCGGTGAGGCGTCCCGGATGACCCAGTTCAAGGACAAGTCCCAGAAACAGGGCGCCGACGCCGCCAGCGTGGGTCTCTTCACCTACCCGATCCTGCAAGCCGCAGACATTCTGCTGTACCAGCCGGAGGGGGTACCGGTGGGGGAGGACCAGCGCCAGCACGTCGAGCTGAGCCGCGATCTGGCCCAGCGCTTCAACTCCCGCTTCGGTGAAGCTTTCGTGGTGCCCAAGCCCTTCATCCAGAAAGAATCGGCGAAAATCTATGACCTGCAGAACCCGACGGCGAAAATGTCGAAGTCCGCGAGCTCACCGGCCGGGCTGATCAACCTGCTGGACGACCCCAAGGTTACGGCGAAGCGCATCAAATCGGCGGTCACCGACACCGGGACCGAGATCCGGTTCGATAAGGAAACCAAACCCGGCATCTCCAACCTCCTCACCATCTATTCGATGCTCACCGGGAAGAGCATCGACGACGTGGTGGGCGACTTTCAGGGCCGGATGTATGGGCATCTGAAGACCGAACTGGCTGACGTTGTGGTAGCCCACCTCGATCCGATCAGGCTTCGCGCGGGGGAACTGCTCGACGATCCCGCCGAGCTGGATCGCCTCCTCGCCCGTGGCGCGGAGAAGGCGCGCAGCATCGCGTCGGCCACGCTGGCCGACGTGTACACCAAGGTTGGTTTCCTCCCCCCGGTTGGCGGAGCACGCTAACCGCATGGACCAGCCTGTCAGCGCCACCACCAGCAGCCAACCGTCGCCGGTCGGTGGACTCGCCGCGCACCATGGTGAAAGTGCCTGGGAAAGCTGCGTCGGCGTCGTCATCGCGGTCCCCGAACCGCTGGCAGCCGAGCTCGGACGGTGGCGTGCCTCCTTCGGTGACCCGATGGCCGAACTGATTCCGGCGCACATCACCCTGGTGACCACCACGCCCGCGACCGACTGGGACGCAACCATCGAGCATGTGCGTGGCGTGGCCCGCGGGCAGAAGCCCTTTACAGTGACCCTCAGAAGCACCGGGACGTTCCGGCCGGTATCCCCGGTGGTCTTCCTCAACCTTGAGGAAGGCTTCGATGACTGCGCAGAGCTGCACGCCAGGCTCCAGTGCGGACCCCTGGAGCGGTCGCTCGAATTCCCGTTCCACCCCCACGTGACTGTCGCTCACGACGTCAGCGCGGCGAGCATGGACTGGGCGGAGACCCAACTCGCGGGATTCGAAGCGTCCTTCACGGTCCGTACTATGGGATTATACGAGCACGATTCGTGCGGCACCTGGAGACTGAGGGAAGAGCTGAGCTTTGGCGAGGATCAAAACCAGGGCGATCACCCCGGCCCAGATCGACTACTATAACGAGCCCCGACCGGCCGAACTAGCCCACCTCAAACTCAAGGTGATCGACGCCCGCAAGGAGCTGAACAAGGTGCGGCGCCGGGGTACCGGTGGGCTTCCCCTGCTGGAGGCCACCATCACCTACCTGCTGGCCCGCTTCTTCGTGCAGCGGCCGGTGCGGGTGTTTCACCTCTACGCAGTCCGCCGTGGTCCGCTGATGGCGGCAGGCATTGCCTATCGCCTGTTCTTCTCGATGGCGTCGCTGCTGCTGGCGGGGTTCTCGATCCTCGGCCTGGTGGTCGCCGGAAACGTTCCCCTGCAGAACCTCATCGTCGAGGCGGTGAATGCTGCGGCACCGGGAATCCTCAAAATGGAACCGGACGGGCCCGGCCTGGCCACCCCGGCACAGCTGTTCAACGCCAACGACGGCCTGACCCTCACCCTGATCGTCTCCACCATCATCACTGTAATTACCGCCCTGGGCTGGATTGCGGGGGTCAGGCAGGCGATGCGCGGGATTTTTGCCCTCCCTCCGCTGGCTGAACACCCGGTACTGATCCGCATCAAAGACCTTGGAACCTTGCTGGTGCTGGGGGTTGCCATGGTTCTCACCACGGTGGTGGGGCTGGTTGCCAACACGCTCCTGGACGTGGTGTTCGACTGGCTGGACTTCGGTGACACTGGACGGCCCCTGACCCAGCTCGCCGGGATCGTGATCATGCTGGTCCTCGACTTCGCCGTGGCAGTGATCCTGTTCCGACGCGCGTCGGGGATTGAACAGTCACGCTGGCTGCTCATCCAGTCGTCGCTGATCACCGCGGTGGGAGGCACTGTGCTGCGGACGTTCAGCACGTTGCTTCTCGCCAGCGTGGGTGGCGGCAACCCGCTGTTGGCCCCGTTCACCGTCGTCGTCGGGCTGTTCGTCTGGTTCTTCCTGCTTAGCCAGGTGTATCTGCTGGCCGCCGCGTGGGGTGCCATCGGCGCCGCCGACGCCGAAGCCGGGCTCGCACCACGCCACGGCCGGTCGCTGAAACAGCGGAGCCGCGTCGCCTCCCGTAGTTCATCTCCGCGCTGAGCGGTAACGAACGAAACTAGATCTTGCGGCTCAGAATGGCCTGCTTGACCTCGGCGATGGCCTTGGTGACCTGGATGCCTCGAGGACAGGCTTCGGTGCAATTGAACGTGGTGCGGCAGCGCCACACACCCTCTTTATCGTTGAGGATCTCCAGGCGCATGTCGCCGGCGTCGTCGCGGGAGTCGAAGATGAACCGGTGCGCGTTCACGATCGCCGCGGGACCAAAGTACTGGCCATCGGTCCAGAAGACGGGGCACGACGACGTGCACGCGGCGCAAAGGATGCACTTGGTGGTGTCGTCGAAGCGTTCCCGCTCCTCCGAAGACTGCAGGCGCTCCTTGGTGGGCTCGTGGCCACGGTTGACCAGGAAGGGCATGACCTCCCGGAAGGACTGGAAGAACGGCTCCATGTCGACGATGAGGTCCTTCTCCACGGGGAGGCCCTTGATGGGCTCCACGAGGATGGGCTTCGACGTGTCGAGGTCCTTCAGCAGGGTTTTGCAGGCCAGCCGGTTGCGGCCGTTGATCCGCATCGCGTCCGACCCGCAGACACCATGGGCGCAGGAACGCCTGAACGTTACAGTGCCGTCGTGCTCCCATTTGACCTTGTGGAGGGCGTCGAGCACGCGGTCGGTGCCATACATGGTCAGCTTCCACTCGTCCCAGTAGACGTCGTCTGAAACTTCCGGGTTGAACCGGCGGACCTTCAGCGTGATGTCGAACGTCGGGATTTCCCCGCCGCCGCCAATCCCCGGTGCGAGGTCAATTTTGGAGGCTGGTTCTCTTTCGACTGTTTCAGTGCTCATCAGTACTTACGCTCCATGGGCTGGTAACGGGTAAACACAACCGGCTTGGTTTTCAGGCGCACCCCGGAAGTATCGGTGGCCGTCGGATCCCGATAGGCCATCGAATGGGTCAGGTAGTTCTCGTCGTCCCGGTCGGGGAAGTCCTCGCGGAAGTGTCCACCGCGGGATTCTTTCCGGTGCAGGGCTGCAGCGGTCATGACCTTGGCCATGTCGAGCAGGAACCCGAGTTCAACGGCTTCGAGCAGGTCAAGGTTGAACCGTTTTCCCTTGTCCTGGACGGTGACGTGCTTGTACCGTTCTTCCAGCCCATCGATCACGCTCAGTGCCTCCAACAGGGTCTGCTCGGTGCGGAACACCTGGACGTTGGCATCCATGATGTCCTGCAGCTCCTTGCGGATCTGCGCCACCCGCTCGCCGCCCTCGGAGCTGCGCATGGTGTCGAGCAGCGACTCGGTCTCGACCAGCGGGTGTTCGGGAATTTCCACGAAGTCGGCGGTCAACGCGTACTCAGCCGCGTAGATCCCGGCCCGCTTACCGAACACGTTGATGTCGAGCAGCGAGTTGGTGCCCAGACGGTTCGACCCGTGAACTGAGACGCAGGCAACCTCGCCTGCGGCGTACAGACCAGGCACCACCGTGTCGTTGTCCTGCAGGACCTCTGCCTTGATATTGGTGGGGATGCCGCCCATGGCGTAGTGGGCGGTAGGGAAGACCGGTACCGGCTCGGTGTACGGCTCAACGCCCAGGTAGGTCCGCGCGAACTCGGTGATGTCGGGTAGCTTGGCGTCGATGTGGGCTGGCTCAAGGTGGGTGAGGTCCAACAGGACGTAATCTTTGTTGGGCCCGCAGCCGCGGCCTTCCCGTACCTCGTTGGCCATTGAGCGGGCAACAATGTCGCGGGGCGCCAGGTCCTTGATGGTCGGAGCGTAGCGCTCCATGAACCGCTCACCCTCCGAGTTACGCAGAATCGCGCCTTCACCGCGAGCTGCCTCGGAGAGCAGGATGCCGAGGCCAGCAAGACCGGTTGGATGGAACTGGAAGAATTCCATGTCTTCAAGCGGGATGCCCCGGCGGAAGGCAATGCCCATGCCATCACCGGTCAAAGTGTGAGCGTTGGAGGTGGTCTTGTACACCTTGCCGACTCCGCCGGAGGCGAAGATGATCGACTTGGCCTGGAACACGTGAAGTTCGCCAGTGGCGAGATCGTACGAGACGACGCCGGCCACCCGGGTCTGCACCTTGGTGACCCCGTCGACTGTGACCTCCTCCTGAACGGTCAGGAGGTCAAGGACGTAGTACTCGTTGTAGAACTCGACATTGTGCTTGACGCAGTTTTGGTACAGGGTCTGCAGGATCATGTGGCCGGTGCGGTCGGCGGCGTAGCAGGAGCGGCGCACCGGAGCCTTGCCATGGTCGCGGGTGTGACCGCCGAACCGGCGCTGGTCGATGCGGCCCTCAGGTGTGCGGTTGAACGGCAGGCCCATCTTCTCGAGGTCCAGGACCGCATCGATGGCCTCCTTGGCCATCACCTCGGCAGCGTCCTGGTCCACCAGATAGTCGCCGCCCTTCACCGTGTCGAAGGTGTGCCATTCCCAGTTGTCTTCCTCGACATTCGCCAGGGCCGCGCACATGCCTCCCTGAGCCGCTCCGGTGTGGGAGCGGGTCGGGTACAGCTTGGTCAGTACTGCCGTCTTCGCGCGCTGACCGGATTCGATGGCTGCGCGCATGCCAGCGCCGCCGGCACCCACGATGACGACGTCGTACTTGTGGACCTGCATACGTGTTGCTCTTTCTGTTGTAACCGGACGGCCGCGCCGGCGGCCGGAAGCGTCGCTAGCCTACGGGGCCGGGCAGTATGGCGCTACGTGCGCCACGCCGTCGATCACTGGGCACGGATCGAAGGTGAAAATCACCAGGGTGCCGAGCACGATGATGACGACGGTCGAGGCGTAGAGCACACTCTTGAGCCAGAACCGGGTCGAGTCCTTCTCGGCGTAGTCGTTGATGATGGTCCGGATGCCGTTGGTGCCGTGCAGCATGGCCAGCCACAGCATCACGAGGTCCCAGATCTGCCAGACAGGCTGGGCCCACTTGCCTGCCACGAAGCCGAAGTCGACGCCCTTAATGCCGTCGCCGTCGACCAATGAGGTCCAGAGGTGCACGAAGATCAGTACCACAAGGATGATGCCCGAGACCCGCATGAACAGCCAGGCGAACATTTCGAAGTTGCCCTTGCTGGCGCCGCTACGCGTGTACTCAGGCGCTACGCGGCCCGAGCGGGGACTTTCAATGACTGGGGTAGCCATGGCTTAACCTCCGAAGACAACCGAGAGATGACGGATGGAGAACGCGACCATGGTGACAAACCACAGTCCGACGACGCCCCACAGAAGTTGGCGCTGATACTTGGGTCCCTTTTTCCAGAAGTCGATCAGGATGACGCGCAGCCCGTTGAACGCATGGAAAACGATGGCTGCCACCAACCCCAGTTCGCCCAAGCCCATGATGGGGTTTTTGTAGGATTCGATCACTGCGTCATACGCCTCCGGAGACACCCGCACCAACGAAGTGTCGAGCACGTGGACCAGGAGGAAGAAGAAGATCACTACTCCGGTAATACGATGTGCTACCCAGGACCACATGCCTTCACGGCCGCGATAAAGGGTGCCTGCTGGTGTCTTCGACACTGAAATAACCTCCCCTGCAACGCCCGGCGTTTGCGTGTCTGCCACGCAGGTAGACCCCGGTGCGAAAGCACTCTTCACTTGATCCTAATGTAGGCTCCGTCACCCGCAGGTTCAATTTAGGCTTCCCTACGCTGTGACATTCTTAACAGCGACATTCTTGACAGCGCCTGAAGCGAGAGGCGTACCAGCGAGTATTCGGCGTTGTGCACTAACGTGGAGGCGATGACTACGCACAGGGCTGGTGCCCAGAACCCAGATGAGGCGCTTGAGCGTTTCTATGGCGTGATCCCCGCCGGGGGGGTAGGAACACGCCTCTGGCCGCTGTCCCGCGCGGCCGCCCCGAAGTTCCTGCATGACCTGACCGGGTCCGGCAGCACGCTGATCCGCGCTACCTATGACCGCCTGGGACCCCTCAGCGGCGACCGCATAATGGTGGTCACCGGGAAGGTGCACCGGCGGGCCGTCCTGAAGCAGATCCCCGAGATCCAGGACTCCAATCTGGTCCTTGAGAGTGAGCCGAAGGACTCGGCGGCTGCCATCGGGCTCGCCGCTGCCATCCTGTACCAGCGGGACCCCGACATCATCATGGGCTCCTTCGCCGCCGACCAGGTCATTACGCCGGTCGAGGTGTTCCAGGACGCGGTCCGGGAGGCCATCCACACCGCGGCGCAGGGATACATTGTCACGATCGGGATCCAGCCCACCCTCCCCGCGACCGGCTTCGGTTACATCCGGGCCGGCGAAACCCTTGACATTGAGGGTGCCCCGAGCGCCCACGCGGTGATTGAGTTCGTCGAAAAGCCCTCCGAGGAAGTGGCCCGCGGTTACCTTGAGACCGGCAACTACAGTTGGAACGCTGGCATGTTCGTTGCGCCGGTGGCGCTGATGCTCCGCCACCTCGAAGCCAACGAACCAGAGCTGTACGCCGGCCTGACCGAGATCGCCACGGCATGGGACACCCCTGCCCGGGTCGAGGTGGCCCGCCGGGTCTGGCCGACCCTGCCCAAGATCGCCATTGACTATGCGGTCGCCGAACCGGCCGCCGCGGCTGGCGATGTCGCAATGATCCCCGGCAACTTCAGCTGGGACGACGTCGGCGACTTCGCCGCCATCGGCCGGCTGAACCCGGCTATCGAAAACAGCAAGCTGACGGTAATGGGGGAGGGTGCGCGGGTGTTCTCCGACAACGCCTCGGGGATCGTCGTGTCCGACACCAAACGGGTGATCGCCCTGATCGGGATCGACGATGTAGTCATTGTCGACACCCCTGACGCGCTCCTCGTGACCACTAAAGAGCACGCCCAGGAAGTCAAGAAGGCGGTCGAGCACCTGCGGGCCAGCGGCGAGATCGACGTCCTCTAGCATTCCCTCCCACCCATCGCCGAAGAGACCCTTCCTACCCATCGCCGAAGGGGTAGGTCTGGTGGGTTCGACGGCGCTGAACTCTCCAGATCTCGCGGTGCGCCGGCGGGGTTGAGGGATGCCGGGCAGCTTCATGCTGCCGCACAGTTCTCCGGTGCAGACCCGCGGTGGCTAGGCTGGAGGGGTGCAGACCAATCGCAGTGCGCCAACCGTTCCGTCAGTCGCTCCGCCCATCGGTGTGTTCCTTGCCCCCTTGCTCGAGGAACTGACCCGGTTCAGGAGGGATCTGCACATCCACCCCGAGCTTTCGCACAAGGAATACCGCACCACGGATCGATTGGTTGAGCGCCTCGAAGCGGCGGGTCTGCACCCCCAGCGCCTTCAATACACAGGACTTTTCGTTGACATCGGGGAAGGTCCCATCCGGTTGGGGTTGCGCGCCGACATCGACGCCCTCCCGGTTCTCGAAGAGACCGGCCTTCCCTATGCCTCCGCCTCGACCGGAATCGCCCATGCCTGCGGGCACGATATCCACGCGAGCGTGATGCTCGGTGTGGCGCTGGTGCTCTGCAGGATGAACGACGACGAACCGCTGGGTGGGCGGATCAGGGTAATCTTCCAGCCCGCCGAGGAAATGATGCCCGGCGGTGCCCTCGAAGTGATCGAGCAGGGAGTGCTCGGTGGTGTCCCCCGGATCCTCGCTTTGCACTGCGACCCGCACATCGACGTCGGCCTCGTCGGCACCAGGATCGGCGCGATCACCTCGGCCTCCGACACCGTCAGGGTAGAGCTGACCGGCCGCGGCGGCCACACCTCTCGCCCGCACCTGACCGAGGACCTGGTGTTTGCGCTCGCGAACATTGCGGTGAATGTGCCTGCGGTGTTGTCCCGCCGGATCGACGTCCGCAGCGCCGTATCGGTGGTCTGGGGTCAGATCCACGCCGGCAGCGCCCCCAACGCAATTCCCGGGCATGGGTTCATGTCCGGGACCATGCGCTGCCTTGACGGCGAGGCATGGGAGGCCGCAGGGGACCTCCTTGACAGTACGGTCCGTCAGATTGCTGCACCCTTCGGCGTGGAGGTCCACCTTGAGCACACCCGCGGGGTGCCCCCGGTGATCAACACCGAGGCCGAAACCGGGCTGCTCGAAGCGGCCGCCCGCGCCGAACTGGGCCCCGATGCGGTCGTCCTCACCCCCCAGTCCATGGGCGGGGAGGATTTTGCGTGGATGACCCAGGAAGTTCCGGGCGCCATGATGCGGCTCGGCACCCGAACCCATGGCGGCGAAACGTATGACCTGCACCGGGGCGACTACAACCCCGACGAACACGCCATCAGCTGCGGCGTCAGGGTGATGGCCAACGCTGCGCTGCGCGCCATCCGCGCCGTCAGGCATTAGCCAAAACCCTGGGGCCGACCAAAACCCTGGGACTTGATCCCAGGGGGACGGTGACCCGAATGGAATAGGGAAGGCACCAGGCCGGTTACCTTCCCTGTGAGCACATCAGTAAGCACCCGACCGCCCCTGTCAGTCCTCGACCTCGCCACCGTCGGCGTCGGAAAGTCCTCCGGTCAGGCGCTGGCCGACAGCACCACCCTCGCGCAGGCGGCCGACCGGCTAGGGTTCCGGCGTTTCTGGGTCGCCGAACACCACAATATGCCCGCCGTGGCCTCCACCTCACCGCCCGTGCTGATGGCTCACCTGGCGTCACAGACCGAGCGCATCAGGCTCGGCTCGGGCGGTGTGATGCTCCCCAACCACGCACCCTTCGTGGTCGCCGAACAGTTCGCCCTGCTCGAAGCCTTGTACCCGGACCGGATTGACCTGGGCATCGGCAGGGCTCCCGGCACCGATCAAGCCACGGCCATGGCCCTCCGGCGGCAGGCCGGTGGCCTGGGCGTCGAGGAATTCCCGCAGCACGTCCTTCAGGTGATGTCACTCCTCGGCGACCACCGCTCCCCGGACCAGGCCCTTAACCTGGTCGCCACCCCGTCGGCCACGAGTTTCCCTGAGGTCTGGCTGCTGGGCTCCAGCTCCTACTCGGCGCAGCTCGCCGGCATGCTCGGCGTGCGGTACAGCTACGCCCACCACTTCGGCAACGAGGACCCGGCGGCAATCATGAACCTGTACCGGTCCAACTTCCAGCCCTCCCCGGTGCTCGACGAACCGCACGCCATGCTGGCCACTTCGGCCCTTACCGCGGACACCGAGGAGGAAGCCGATTACCTGGCCGGCCCCGCCCGGGTGATGGCGCTGGCCCTCCGCTCGGGGCGGCTGGGTCCCATCGTCTCCCCGGAAGACGCCGCGTCCCGGCAGCTCACCGACCAGGAACTGATGGTGCTGGAGCACCTGCCCGCCATCAAGGCGGTCGGCACTCCGGCCCAGGTAGTGAACCGCCTGGCTGCCCTGGTTCAGCAGACCGGCGTCAACGAAGTGATGATCACCGGAACCACGTACGACGTCGCCTCCCGGGTAGCCTCGCTGGAAGCGTTGGATGCCGCGTGGACCGACGACGTTTCCAACGGAATACCGGTTGGTAACAAATCCCGAACAATGTGATCTTCGTCGCCTGATTTGGTAAGAGCTGGGGCGGTGCGCCGCTAGAGTAAGTTCATATCGTGCCGGCCCACGGCGCGGCCCAGTGCCTACGAAAAATCAGTGAAAACAGAGCCTTGCGCACGCCAGTGCGTCAGTGGCGGTCACTCACTGAGATCTTCAGCCGTGGGGCTCATTTCTTTCTGGAGGAATTTTGAAGAACTCACAGCGCACCACCATGCGCCTCAACAACAAGACGGCCCTGTCAGCCGCAATGCTCGGTGTCTCCGCTCTGCTACTGGCCGGTTGCGGCGCGGCGCCAGAGGAGCCAGCAGGATCAGCCGATGCCAGCGGGGACGCAACAGAAGCGACAGTCGACTACACCGGCTGCATCGTCTCCGACTCCGGTGGCTTCGACGACCAGTCGTTCAACCAGTCCAGCTACGAGGGAATCACCGCGGCTCAGGAGAACCTGGGCATCGAAATTCGTGAAGCGGAATCGAAGGCCGAGACCGACTTCGCCCCCAACGTCAATTCGATGGTCACCAGCGGTTGCGACCTGATCGTCACAGTCGGTTTCTTGCTCTCGGCGACCACCGCCGAAGCCGCCGAAGCGAACCCCGACACGAACTTCGCCATCGTCGATGACAGCCAGATCGTCCTGCCGAACGTCAAGCCCATCATTTACGACACGGCTCAGGCTGCATTCCTGGCCGGTTACGCCGCAGCAGGTACCACCGAGACCGGCTCTGTAGCCACCTACGGCGGCATCCAGATCCCCACCGTGACCATCTTCATGGACGGTTTCGCCGATGGCGTCGCCTACTACAACGAGCAGAAGGACACCGACGTCCAGCTGCTCGGTTGGGACAAAGAAGCCCAGACCGGTACCTTCACCGGTGACTTCGAGTCACTCGCCAACGGCAAAACCAACACCGAGAACTTCATCAACGAGGGCGCCGACATCATCATGCCGGTCGCCGGCCCAGTGGGCGTAGGCACCATCGAAGCGGTCGAGGAAGCCAACGCCGACGGCGCCAACGCCAAGGTCATCTGGGTTGACTCCGATGGCTTCCTGACCGTGGACGCCGGCAACGAATTCATCCTGACCTCGGTCATGAAACTGATGGGTGAAGCGGTCGAAGAGGTCATCAGCACCGACGTCGACGACAAGTTCGACAACGCCCCCTACGTGGGCACCCTGGAAAACGGTGGGGTAGCCCTCGCGCCCTTCCACGACCAGGAGGAGTCGGTCTCCGACGAGCTGAAGGCCGAACTGGAAGAGATCCAGGCCAGCATCATCTCCGGCGACATCACTGTGGAATCTGAAGCCAGCCCACAGCAGTAACAGCTGTGGCATAACGCGCCGCCGCTCCGCGTGAGGGTACATCCGCACGCGGGGCTGGCGGCGCGTTATGCGTTTAGGCTGGTGTCCAGCAAACATCTCATCGACCACCTACCGGCCACCGCCGCAGTGGTGGTCCTGATCCAGAACAGGTGGTTGGAGTCCGTTGTTGCTCGAACTGCAGGGAATAACAAAGAAGTTTGGCACCCTGGTGGCGAACGACTCCATCGACCTCATCGTCAAACCTGGCGAAGTGCACTGTCTGCTCGGCGAGAATGGCGCAGGCAAATCCACTCTCATGAATGTCCTCTATGGACTGTATGAACCCACGGACGGCAGCATCCTGCTCGACGGCAAGGCCGTCACCTTCAGGGGCCCCGGCGACGCCATGGCCGCCGGGATCGGCATGGTGCACCAGCACTTCATGCTTATCCCCGTCTTCACCGTCGCCGAGAATGTTGCGCTGGGCGACGAGTTTACCCGCGCCGGCGGTCTCCTCGACCTCGAGAAAACCCGCGCCAAGATCCGTGACATCTCCGACCGGTACGGGTTCGACGTCGACCCCGACGCCCTGATCGAAGACCTCCCGGTGGGCGTGCAGCAGCGGGTCGAGATCATTAAGGCG
The DNA here is from genome assembly GCF_054511155.1 of Arthrobacter glycogeni. NCBI lineage: Bacteria > Bacillati > Actinomycetota > Actinomycetes > Micrococcales > Micrococcaceae > Arthrobacter > Arthrobacter glycogeni. Next base: position 137,153 of record NZ_JBTNDE010000006.1, read on the forward strand.
CTGGTCCGTAACGCCAGCGTCCTGATCCTCGACGAGCCCACTGCTGTCCTGACCCCCCAGGAGACCGACGAACTGATCGAGATCATCGGCCAGCTCAAGGCTGCGGGCACGGCGATCGTCTTTATCTCGCACAAACTGCGCGAGGTCCGGGCCGTCTCCGACGTGATCACCGTGATCCGCCGCGGCGCAGTGGTGGGAACCGTTGACCCTGCCACCAGCACCTCCGACCTGGCCAACATGATGGTCGGCCGTCAGGTGAGCCTGAGCCTGAACAAGGCGCCCGCCCAGCCGGGGGAGCGCACCTTCCAGGTCAAAAATCTTACTGTCCTCTCCGCTACCGGGCAGCGACTGGTCGACGACGTCACCTTCGACATTGCCCAGGGTGAGATCCTCGCCGTCGCCGGTGTCCAGGGCAACGGCCAAACCGAACTCACCGAAGCCATTCTTGGCCTGCAGCCCCACGCCAGCGGATCCATCACGCTGAAGGGCACCGAACTGATCGGGATGAAGGCCAAAGAGGTGATCCGGCAGGGTGTCGGCTTCGTCCCCGAAGACCGGAAGGTTGATGGGCTGGTCGGCACCTTTTCGGTCGCCGAGAACCTGATCCTCAACTGGTACAACGAGCCGCCCTTCGCGAAGGGTCTGGCCATGAAACCCGCGGTGGTCCAAGCCAACGCCACGGCCAAGATCGCCGAATACGACGTGCGCACCCAGTCAGCTGAATCGGCTGTCGGCACCCTCTCGGGCGGTAACCAGCAAAAAGTGGTGCTGGCACGCGAATTATCCCGGCCACTGAACCTGTTCATTGCCTCACAGCCGACCCGCGGCGTCGACGTCGGGTCCATCGAGTTCCTGCACAAGCGCATCGTCCAGGAGCGCGACGGCGGGACCCCGGTGATGATCGTGTCGACCGAACTGGACGAGATCAGCGAACTAGCCGACCGGATTGCTGTCCTGCACCGCGGACAGCTGATGGGCGTGGTCCCCGGTAACACCCCGCGGGACGTCCTTGGATTAATGATGGCCGGACTGACGGCGGACGAGGCCCTGGGCCAGTCCGCGGAGGAGAAACAATGAGCTCACAGCTGCAGCAGGGCGAGGGCTCCCGCAGCGTCCTCCACCGGATCATGGGCGGAAGCACGCTGGTGGCTCTGTTGGCGGTGGTCCTGTCCATCGTGCTGGGCGGCCTCCTGATCGCCGTCACCGACGAGCGTGTCGCCGAGACGTCGTCGTACTTCTTCAGCAGGCCCGGCGACATGTTGTCCGCCGCCTGGGAAGCAGCCAGCGGCGCGTACATTGCCTTGTTCCAGGGCGCCGTCTTCAACCCGGAAGCCGACACCATCGCGCAGGCGTTCCGCCCGCTCACCGAGACGCTCACGGTCGCGACCCCGCTGATCCTGGCGGGCCTCGGCGTCGCCATCGCGTTCCGCACCGGACTCTTCAACATCGGGGCCCAGGGACAGATCATCCTCGGCGCAACCTTCGCAGCCTGGGTCGGTTTCACCCTTGACCTACCGCCGGGCATCCACCTCCTCATTGCTGTGCTCGCCGGTTTTGTTGGCGGTGCGCTCTGGGGCTTCATCCCCGGCATCCTCAAGGCACGCACCGGAGCCCACGAGGTGATCGTGACGATCATGCTCAACTATGTCGCCGTGTACCTGGTGGCGTACCTCCTGTTCACCCCGGCGTTCCAGAACCCCGGCTCGTCCAACCCGATCAGCCCGCGGCTGGACGACTCGGCCCTGTTCCCGCTGCTCCTGGGCTCCGGCTTCCGCCTGCACCTGGGCTTCCTGGTCGCAGTCGCGGCAACCTACGGCGTGTGGTGGGTGCTGAACCGTTCGACGACCGGTTTCGAACTCCGGGCCGTCGGCGCCAACCCGAACGCGGCACGCACCGCCGGTATCAGCGTGACCAGGGGGTACGTCGTTGTCATGATGATTGCCGGTGGCCTCGCCGGCCTGGCCGGGGTGGCGCAGGTCGCCGGTACCGAGAAGGTCCTGACCGGTGGTATCGCCGCCAGTTTCGGTTTCGACGCGATCACCGTTGCCCTGCTGGGCCGTTCGCATCCCTGGGGCGTGTTCTTCGCCGGACTGCTGTTCGGTGCCTTCCGCGCCGGTGGGGTCCAGATGCAGACCCAGACCGGCACACCGATCGACATCGTGCTGGTAGTGCAGTCACTGATTGTGCTCTTCATCGCCGCACCGCCCCTGGTCAAGGCCATCTTCAGGATCGACCGGAAAAAGAAAAAGACCAACAAACCCGATCAGTCGTTCCAGGACATCACCACCACGACGGCAGCTGGAGGAGTGGCGTGAGCGTTGCAACAGACATGCGGCCCAAGGGCCCGTCGCGGACACCGACAGTCAGGAACTGGAAAGCCCCCATCGGCTTCGGCATCGGCGCCTTGGTCGCCCTGCTCGTCTTCGCGCTGGGCGGCCCATCGCAGACCGCTGTCTTCCGGGTCTCCGACGACTCGGACCGGTTCCGGCTGGCCGATGTGGCGCTCCCCGCGGCGGGAGTCGGCTGGTTCACCGCCGTCGTCCTTACCCTGATCGCCGTGTACTCGTTCCTGCAGGTCAGGAACGGTCGCCCGGTGAACCGGTGGATTCCGATCATTTACGGTGCGCTATTCATGGTTGCCTTCCTCACATGGGTGGTGGGCAGCGCAAACACGCCCAGTATTTCCCTCTCTGGTCTGATCGCCGGATCGGTGACCCTCGCGATCCCGCTGATCTTCGGCTCCCTCTCCGGCGTGCTGTGTGAGCGGGTCGGTGTGGTGAACATTGCCATCGAGGGCCAACTGCTTTCCGGTGCGTTCGCCGCAGCCGTAGCGGCCTCGATTTCCGGTAACGCCTACGTCGGTCTGATCGCCGCCGCGTTCGCCGGGACCCTGGTCTCGGTGGTGCTCGCGGTGTTCAGCATCAAGTACTACGTCAACCAGATTATCGTCGGTGTGGTGCTGAATGTGCTGGTTTCCGGGCTGACCGGGTTCCTCGCCTCGACGCTCCTGGACCGCGACTCCGCCACCTTCAACTCTCCACCGAACCTGCCGATCATCAGTATCCCGTTCCTGTCCGACCTGCCGATCATCGGCGGCATCCTGTTCAGGCAGAGCATCGTCGGCTACCTGATGTATGTCGCAGTGATTGTCATCTACGTGGGCCTCTTCCACACCAGGTGGGGGCTACGGGTCAGGGCCGTCGGCGAACACCCGCAGGCGGCAGACACCATGGGGATCAAGGTCAATGCCACCCGGTTCTGGAATGTCCTGCTGGGCGGCGCTGTCGCCGGATTCGGTGGCGCTTTCTTCACCCTCGTCTCAGTGAGCTCCTTCTCCCGGGACATGACCGCCGGTGCAGGCTACATTGCCCTCGCGGCATTGATCTTTGGGCGCTGGAACCCGATCGGAGCGTTCTTCGCGGCCCTCCTGTTCGGCTTCTTCACCAACCTTCAGTATGTGCTCTCCATCATCGGTACCTCGGTGCCGAGCCAGTTCATGGCCATGCTCCCGTACATTGTCACAATCCTCGCCGTCGCCGGGCTGGTCGGCCGTTCGCGGCCACCCGCAGCCGGCGGCACTCCGTACATCAAGGAGTAGCCATGACCGCTGTCCCCACCGCGGGCCACCAGATCCCCTGGGAGCAGCTCACCGCGGCGGCCACCGAGGCGATGCGCCGTGCCTACGTGCCGTACTCGAAGTTCCCGGTCGGCGCCGCGGCACTGACCGACGACGGCCGCGTGGTCTCGGGGTGCAACGTGGAGAACGCCTCCTACGGGCTGACGCTGTGTGCGGAGTGTTCCCTGGTGAGCCAGCTGCAGATGACCGGCGGCGGGAAGCTCGTCGCGTTCAGCTGCGTTGACGGCAACGGCAACACCCTGATGCCCTGCGGCCGGTGCCGCCAGCTGCTGTACGAGTTCCGTGCCCCCGGCATGGTGCTCCTGACGGTGAGCGGCATCAAAACCATGGACGAGGTGCTGCCCGACGCCTTCGGACCTGAGCACCTCACCGCCAACCCCTAGGGCGCACCCTGTGCAGCCCACAACGTAGCCACCGAAGTTAAGGACACCCAGTACATGTCTGATCAGTTCGACGCCGTCGACATCATCCGCATCAAAAGGGACAGCGGTACCCTCAGCCCGGAGCAAATCGACTGGACCATCGACGCGTACACCCGCGGCGCCATCGCCGATGAGCAGATGGCTGCCCTCAACATGGCCATCCTGCTCAACGGGATGGACCGTGCCGAGATCAGCCGATGGACGACGGCGATGATCGCCTCGGGTGAGCGGATGGACTTCTCGTCCCTGGGCAAAGCCACCAGCGACAAGCACTCGACCGGCGGAGTGGGCGACAAGATCACCCTGCCCCTGGCGCCCCTGGTGGCAGTGTTCGGTGTCGCCGTCCCGCAACTGTCGGGGCGGGGCCTCGGCCACACGGGTGGCACGCTGGACAAGTTGGAGTCCATCCCCGGCTGGCGGGCGGACCTGACCAACGACGAGATGATGCGCCAACTCGCCGACGTCGGCGCAGTGATCTGCGCCGCCGGTGCGGGCCTCGCCCCGGCCGACAAGAAGCTGTACGCGCTCCGGGACGTCACTGGCACCGTCGAAGCCATCCCGCTGATCGCCTCGTCCATCATGAGCAAGAAGATCGCTGAGGGCACCGGCTCACTGGTCCTCGACGTGAAGGTGGGCAGCGGCGCGTTCATGAAAAACCTTGACCAGGCCCGCGAGCTGGCCCGCACCATGGTGGCCCTCGGCCTCGATGCGGGAGTCAACACGGTTGCCCTGCTCACCAACATGGCGACGCCGCTGGGCCTCACCGCCGGCAACGCGATTGAGGTGCAGGAGTCGGTTGAGGTGCTCGCCGGTGGTGGACCGCAGGACGTGGTGGAACTGACCGTCAGGCTGGCCGAGGAAATGCTCGCCTGCGCCGGTGTCCGGGACGCCGACCCGGCTGCAGCGCTCAGGGACGGACGGGCCATGGACGTCTGGAACTCAATGATCGAAGCCCAGGGCGGAGACCCACGCGCCGAGCTGCCCGTCGCCAGGGAATCGGAAACCGTCTACGCTCCCGCCGATGGCGTGCTCGTGGAACTCGATGCCCTGTCCGTTGGTATTGCTGCCTGGCGCCTCGGCGCGGGGCGTGCGCGCAAGGAGGACGCCGTTCAGGCGGGGGCGGGAATCAGGATGCACGCCAAGCCGGGTGCGCTGGTGCGCGCGGGGGAGCCACTGATGACCCTGCTCACCGATACGCCGGAGAAATTCGGGCGGGCGCGGGAGGCGCTCGAGGGCGCCGTCGTCATCGCCCCCGAAGGATCCCGGCCGGATTGGCAGCTCATCCTGGACCGGATCGCGGAGGCCTAGCCCCCTGAGGTTTTACCCTGACGCCGCGCCGCCGGTACCCGCCCCGTTTTGTCCGCAGGTCCTCCTATGGGTGGACGCGGGCGGCGGGAAGATCAGCCGAACGGTCGACGCGGCGTCGGTCCTGTGCGGGCTAGCGTTGAACTATCACGGGGACCGAACATTCCGGTACCGAGTCAGCCACCCTCCACCTTTGCGGAAACAGGGGTCGTGTCAGGGGATCCACCCATGGCAGTAGTCCCCGGCGGATGACATCGTGATAACTGTCGAACAGTCAGCGAGCGGGAAGAAGGGGGTGGGCCACACATGGACTCGGTCATCACAGTCCTGAACGCGGCCAGCACGTTCATCCTCAGCACCGCGGAGCAGCCCTGGGTCTACCTCCTGGTGTTCATCTGCTGCACGGTCGACGGATTCTTTCCTCCCTTCCCCAGCGAATCGGTGGTGGTGGGCCTCGCCTCTCTCGTCCTCACCCAGGGCGTCCCCAACCCCTGGCTCCTCGTCATCTCCGCCGGTCTCGGAGCGTTCATCGGAGACAACATTGCCTACGCCATGGGCAAAGCAATCGGGACCCAACGGTTCCGGTGGATGCGCTCCGCCCGAATGCAACGATCCTTCGGCTGGGCCGCGTATGAGCTGCAAAAGCGGGCGGCTTCCCTGATACTTGTGGCCCGGTTCATCCCGATCGGACGGGTGGCGGTCAATCTCACCGCCGGAGCCACCGGCTATTCGCGCCGACGCTTCGTCGGGCTCACCGCGCTCTCGGCCGTGGTGTGGGCAACCTACTCGGTGGGAATCGGTGTCCTGGCAGGATCATGGTTTGAAGACAATCACCTGCTCGGAGTACTGGTGGCCATCGGTATCGCCGTGGTTCTGGGGGTCATCGTCGACCGGATCATAGCGGCGGTCCGCGGTTCCACACCCCTGCGCCCCGAGCCTGCCAAAGTTCACTCGGACAGCCAATAATTGCGCCGTCCACCGATAGGCCCGCCACCGCACCTCGCGTAAGGTAAGTGGAGTGACTGAGCCAATCATTTCCCCAGCGACCGACCTCACCTTCGACCTGCGGAGCCTGCCCAAGGTCTCCCTGCATGACCACCTGGATGGGGGTCTGCGCCCGGCCACCATCATCGAGCTTGCCGAGGCAGCGGGCCACCAACTGCCGTCCACCGACGCTGTGGCCCTGGGGGAGTGGTTCCGCGAATCAGCCAACTCCGGTTCCCTGGTCCGGTACCTCGAAACGTTCGACCACACCATTGCTGTAATGCAGACCCGCGACGGTCTGATCCGGGTAGCCCGCGAGTTTGTCGAGGACCTTGCCGACGACGGCGTCGTCTACGGTGAAGTGCGCTGGGCGCCGGAACAGCACCTTACCCAGGGTTTGAGCCTCGATGAGGTAGTCGAGGCGGTCCAGCAGGGCCTCGACGAGGGAGTCGACGCCGTCGTCGCCGGGGGCAGGGCCATCCAGGTGGGCCAGCTCATCACCGCGATGCGGCACGCCGACCGTGGCCAGGAAATCGCCGAACTGGCCGTCAGGCACCGCGACAAGGGCGCCGTTGGCTTCGACATCGCCGGAGCCGAGGACGGGTTCCTGCCCTCCCGGTTCAAGGATGCCTTCACCTACCTGGCCGAACACCAGTTCCCCGTTACCGTCCACGCGGGGGAGGCCGCTGGCCTGGACAGTATTGTTGACGCGCTGGTGCACGGTCACGCTCTCCGCCTCGGCCACGGAGTCCGCATCGCCGAAGACATTGAAATTGAGTACGACGCCGATAGCGACGAGCCGGAACTCGGCGTCGTCTCCCTGGGCCAGGTGGCTTCCTGGGTCCGGGACCGCGGCATCGTCCTCGAGGTTTGCCCCTCCTCCAACCTGCAGACCGGAGCGGTCGCTGCGTTCGGTGGGGACATTGCCAGCCACCCCATCGACCTGCTGTTCCAACTCGGGTTCAAGGTCACCGTCAACACTGACAACCGCCTGATGAGCGGTGTCACCCTGACCGACGAGTTCGACCTTCTCACCGAAACCTTCGACTACGACATGGGTGACCTGTTGCAGCTGACCCTCAACGCGGTCGACGCAGCATTCCTGCCGCTTGAGGACCGTGAAGCCCTGGCCGACTACATTACCGAAGGTTTTCTTCGCGCTGATGCCTGAGCTAGTACCGGGCCCCACCTCGCCAGCAGGCCAGCATCCACTGGACCGGCTGGTCGAGGTGGTGGCCCAGCTACGGGAACACTGCCCGTGGATGGCGGCGCTCACGCACGCCTCGCTGGTTGAATACCTGGTGGAGGAGTGCTACGAACTGGTCGACGCACTCGACGCTTTCAACACACGCGCCGGTAATCCCGCGGGATCCGAGGTTTCCGACCACCTGCGCGGGGAGCTGGGTGACGTCCTCCTGCAGGTGGTCCTCCACGCCCAGCTGCAACGCGAACACGGCACCTTCGACCTCGCCGGCGTCGTTGACGGGCTGACCCGGAAGATGATCCGGCGTAACCCGCACGTTTTTACTCCCGACGGGGAGCTGCGGGAAAGTTTCCCCGCCACCATCGAGTCCATCGTTGAGACCTGGCACCAGGTCAAGCGGGTCGAGGAGCCGCAGCGGGTCGACCCGTTCCACGGCATCCCCGTGCACCTGCCGGCCCTGGCCCTGGCGGCAAAAACCCTCCGGCGGACGGCTGAGCCGGCGCCGGAGTCTGCGACGGCCCTGCTCGCTGATGCCCCGCAGACCGAAGCGGAGCTGGGCGACCTGCTGCTGTCGATGGTCCGCCGGGCCACCGCCGATGGGTTGGACCCGGAGCTTGCCCTCCGGGCGGCGGTGCTCCGACTTCAGGAACGGGCCAGGCTGACCGAGGAAGACACGATCGGCGCCGCCCCCGACGTTTCCACTAGGCTGGGGGGAGACCCCGCCGCCGATACCCCAAGCCGGACAGGTCAGCCCTGACCGGACGCACCGCGACTACCTATCCCAGGACCGAAGGAGCATTCCCATGGCCATCATCGATGCCATCCACGCACGTGAAATCCTTGATTCCCGCGGCAACCCCACCGTTGAGGTGGAGGTACTGCTCGACGACGACACGTTCGGCCGTGCAGCGGTCCCCTCAGGCGCCTCCACCGGTGCGTTCGAAGCCAACGAACGCCGTGACGGCGACAAGGCCCGCTACCTCGGCAAGGGAGTCCTGCAGGCAGTCGAAGCAGTGATTGAACAGATCCAGCCGGCACTCCTCGGCTTTGACGCCACCGACCAGCGGGCTATCGACCAGGCCATGATCGACCTCGACGGCACCGAGAACAAGTCGAGCCTGGGCGCCAACTCGATGCTGGGCGTGTCACTGGCCATCGCCCGCGCCGCCGCCGAATCCTCGAAGCTGCCGCTCTACCGTTACCTCGGCGGCCCCAACGCCCACGTCCTTCCCGTCCCCCTGATGAACATCCTCAACGGCGGCTCTCACGCCGATTCCGACGTCGATGTCCAGGAATTCATGATCGTCCCCCTCGGTGCCGAGTCCTTCTCGGAAGGCCTCCGCTGGGGCGTCGAGGTCTACCACGAGCTGAAGTCGGTGCTCAAGGAGCAGGGCCTGGCCACCGGGCTGGGCGACGAGGGCGGCTTCGCCCCGAACCTGCCGTCCAACCGTGCAGCTCTTGACCTGATCACCACGGCCATCGAGCGCGCAGGCTACACGCCGGGCAAGGACATTGCGCTGGCGCTGGATGTCGCCGCATCAGAGTTCTACACCGACGGTGCGTACCACTTCGAGGGTAAGGCTCTGACGACAGCCGAGATGAACACGTACTACGGCGAACTGGTCCGGGATTACCCACTGGTCTCCATCGAGGATCCCCTGGATGAGGAGGACTGGGACGGCTGGAAAGCACTGACCGAGCAGCTCGGGTCCAAGGTCCAGCTCGTTGGTGACGACCTGTTCGTCACCAACCCGGTGCGTCTCGCTCGCGGGATCGACGCCGACACCGCCAACTCGCTGCTCGTGAAGGTCAACCAGATCGGCACGCTCACCGAAACGCTGGACGCGATCTCGCTGGCCCAGCGCTCCGGGTACACCACCATCACCTCACACCGGTCAGGTGAAACCGAAGACACCACTATCGCCGACATCTGCGTGGCAACCAACGCCGGGCAGATCAAGACCGGCGCCCCGGCGCGTTCCGAGCGGGTCGCCAAATACAACCAGCTCCTGCGGATCGAAGAAGAGCTCGACGACGCCGCACGCTATGCCGGACGCGGTGCTTTCCCGCGTTTCACAGCCTAGTTACCAGCAGCGGCGGTTACCCTCGTTAGTAGGGACGGCCCACCGGCCACCTATCCCTGACCCGAGGATCTAGAGGAGTTTGATGTCGACCCGCCGACCCAAGGTGCCGCGCAGCGCCGGTCCCCGGATGCCGTTAACCCCAGCATCCGGGGACCAGTCCGGAGCACCCCGGGCCCGGCCCGCGGTGCGGTCGGCGCCGAAAGCTGCAATGCCCGGGGCGGTAAAGGCTGCAGCCCCCGGGGTAGCGAAGGCTGCAGCCCCCCGGGCTGTGAAAGCTGCTCCTCGCGCTACAGGCCGTGCGAGGAAAGCGGCAGGACCCGCGGGAAGCGCAGCGTCCCCAGCGGCTGCCTCACTAACTCCTTCCGAAGCGCGGACCCAGCAGCGGGTACAGCTGGCCGGGGCAATCCGGCGGGCACGTCAGCCGTTCAAGCGGGAGCCGCCCGCCATCATCCCGGCCGAGGATGCCAAGCCGATCCCGGCCAAGTCCTTTTCCGGCCGGCTCCTGGCGTTGGCAGTGGTGCTGGTGACCATCACCGTGCTCCTGGCACCGTCGGTGCGTACTTACCTCCTCCAGCAGGGCGAACTCAATACCCTGCGCGACGAGATCGCAGCACTTGAGGAAACCCAGCTCGAGTCCCAGGAGCAGCTGGCCCGGTGGGAGGATCCGGCCTACATCAAGGCCCAGGCCCGCGAACGGATCTTTTTGGTCATGCCCGGCGAGACCCGGTACGTGGTGGTGGGCGAGACCGTACCCGGCGACGAAGCGGTGGGATCCTCAGGCGAAGCCCCGCAGGACCTGCCGTGGGTCGACGCGCTCTGGGACTCAATCGAACGTTCAGCGACCGATTCCTAGCATTCGTTCTCACCCAGGGACGTGTGCGCCTTGCCACCCACTACACCCCACCCATTCCGAAAGGTAGGACCCCGCATGGATTCTGCGCCCAGCACCGAGCTGACCGCGTCCGACCTTGACACCCTTAGCCGCCAGTTGGGCCGCCCCGTGCGTGATGTAGTCGAGATCGGTGCCCGCTGCGTCTGCGGCAACCCTCTGGTTGCGACCACCGCCCCCCGGCTTTCCAATGGCATCCCCTTTCCTACCACCTACTACCTGACCCACCCGGTCATCACCGCAGCAGTGTCCCGCCTCGAAGCGTCGGGTCTGATGGCGGAGATGACCAAGCGGCTGGAACATGACCCGGTGCTCGCTGAAAAATACCAGGCGGCCCACCGGCATTACCTGCAGGTCCGGAAGGCCATCGGGGCCCGGTCAGGAACGGGTCCCGTGCCCGAAATTGACGGCGTGTCGGCGGGGGGAATGCCCACCCGGGTCAAGTGCCTGCACGTGCTGGTTGGACATTCACTCGCCGCGGGTCCAGGCGTCAACCCGCTGGGCGACGAGGCCATTGCGGGCATCTCCGAGTGGTGGACCCGCGATACCTGCTACTGCGCGGGAGCCTGGGACTCCGAAGGCTCGGTCCCGGACCGTGAACTGAGCCGCCACGCCCGTACCCAGGGCCTCACCCCCGAGGAACTGGAAACCAAACGAGCCAACCGTCGTATGGCCGCCGACGCGGCCGCCGATCCCACCACGGATCCCACCCCACCGGAGCGCCCCTGATGCGTACAGCCGCCATTGACTGTGGAACCAACTCAATTCGGCTGCTCATCGCCGACGTCGACGACGATGGCCGGACGCTCACCGACGTCGTACGGCTCATGCGGGTGGTCAGGCTGGGCGAAGGCGTCGACACCACTGGACGGCTGTCCGAGGCGGCGCTTGAACGCACCTTCGCCGCTGCCCGCGAGTACGCGGAGCTGATCCGGCGGCACGGCGCGGACCGGGTCCGGTTCGTTGCCACGTCGGCGACCCGTGATGCCGGGAACCGTGAGGAGTTCGCCGCTGGCATCCGTGAGTTGCTGGGCGTGACACCCGAGGTGGTCAGTGGTGACGAGGAAGCAGCCTTATCCTTCGCCGGTGCGTTGAGCGCGTTGCCGCCGGCCGCGCCAGCGATCGAGGAATCGCTGGTGCTCGTCGTCGACCTGGGCGGCGGGAGCACCGAGTTCGTTGTCGGTAACGCCGGCGGCGTCCTGGCCTCGCGGAGCATGGACATGGGGTGCGTGCGCTTCACCGAGCGGTACCTTGTCTCGGATCCACCGTCTACCGGGGAGATCGCCACCATGGAGGCGGAAGTGCGGCGGCTGATCACCGAGGCGGCACGTGAGGTTCCGTTTGGCAAGGTCACCAGGGTCATCGGCGTCGCGGGCAGTATCACCACCATCACCGCCCATGCGCTGGGGCTGTCGGAGTACCGGGCGGCTGATATCCACGGTTCCGAACTCGCCCACGATCGAGTCTGGAACGCTGCCACCGAGCTGGTGCGGATGAGCCGTGACCAGCGTGCCGCCCTGCCCTACATGCACCCGGGACGCGTTGACGTCATCGGCGCCGGCGCACTGATCTGGCGCACCATTACCGCGCACCTGGTCTCCGCTACAGGTGGCAGGGTCGAAACCTTCATCGCCAGTGAGCACGACATTCTCGACGGAATTGCCCTCGGCGAGAACAGGAAAGTAATCCAGTGACCAGCTCTCGCGGCGCGCTCAACTCCTGGCGGCGTGCAACGGCCTGCCTGTTAGGGATGGTCTTTGCCGCTGCCCTTCTACCCGCGGCGCCCGCCCAGGCCGACGACCTGCGGGAACGCGAATATTGGCTTGAGGACTATGGGATTGCCGAAGCCTGGCAGACCACCAAGGGCGAAGGCGTCCGCGTCGCAGTGATCGATAGCGGCGTCGACGGTTCGCACCCCGATCTGGACGGAGTGGTGGTAGGTGGCACTGACGTCTCAGGGTCCGGACAGCCCAACGGTCAGCTCGGCATCGGCGAGGTTGCCGAGCACGGCACCCTGGTCGCTAGCCTGCTTGCCGGGCGGGGCCATCTTCCTGACCCGCCGCCCAGCCCGTCACCGCCTGCTGACGACGACGAGAAGGACCAGGACTCCGACCGGGAGTCCCCCTCGCCGAAACCCACTGCGACCACCGGGCCCGACAGCTACGGGCGCGGCCCAGAGGGAATCGTAGGTGTCGCTCCGGAGTCGGAGCTCCTCGCCGTCTCAGTCTGGATTGAGGGCGAGACCAAGGGGCCCAACCCGGCGGGGATCAGCATCGACACCCAGATCCCCGACGCCGTGCGCTGGGCGGTGGATAACGGTGCCCAGGTCATCAACATGTCGCTGGGAAGCACCTCGCCCACCTGGCCTGAAAGCTGGGATGACGCGTTCCTGTACGCCGAGCAGAACGATGTAGTCATCGTCGCGGCTGCCGGCAACCGTGCGGGTGGTTCCCTGCAGGTCGGGGCCCCGGCCACCATGCCGGGAGTCCTCGCCGTCGCCGGCCTGGACCGTCAGGGCGAAGCAAGCCGCGAATCTTCCTCCGAGGGAATCAGTATTGGGGTTGCCGCCCCCGCTGAGAACCTGGTGGGAGCCTTGCCCGGCGGAGTGTACGCCGACTGGTCGGGCAGCTCGGGTGCTGCGCCGCTGGTCGCCGGAACCGCGGCGCTGATCCGATCCAAATATCCTGACCTTTCGGCGGCCCAGGTGGTCAACCGGATCCTGCTGACGGCCCAGGACGCCGGGGCCGAAGGTGCCGAAGGTGACACTATCTACGGGTACGGAATTCTCGACGTCGCGGCAGCGGTCAACGCCGATCTCGCCGTTCCCGAGGAGAACCTGCTCGGGAGCATGGCAGAATTCATCGAGATCTACCGGAGGGGGGAACCGGCTCCACCCCCGGAGCCCGATGCGCCTACCAGTGAAGCCACTGCCGTCGACATCCCCGAACCCGAGGTGCCGGTCGCCGAAGACCCCTCAGCTTCGGCTGGCGGACTACCGGCGGCCATCGTGCTGGGATTCGCCGGGCTGATTGTCGTGGTTCTCGCTGCGGGGACTGTAGCGGTCCTGCGCGCCCGGCGAACGGCCCTGGCCAACCCGGAGGATGAAAGCGCGGATACCGGTTCTCTCGATACGGCCGTTCCCCGGCCCTAACTGACCCGTCAGAAGCCCGGCTTTCCACGCGACGTAAAGTTAGTGAAGATTTTCACAAAGTCCGGTACCATCGAGGCATGGCACTGAATCAACAGTTCTCCGATCGTCCGCGCATTCTTGTAGTCGGTGGCGGCTACGTAGGTCTCTATGTGGCACATAAGCTGCAGAAGAAGATCAAGTCCCACGGTGGCATCGTCACCCTGGTGGACCCACTGCCCTACATGACCTATCAACCCTTCCTGCCCGAGGTGGCCGGCGGCAATATTGAGGCCCGCCACGCTGTGGTTTCGCACCGCACGCACCTCAAGCAGACCGAACTGATCACCGGTAAGGTCACCGGCATTGACCACGCCCGCCGCACCGCGGTGGTCGCTCCGGCAGACGGCGGCGAGCCGTTCGAGCTGACCTACCGCGATGTCGTCGTGGCAGCAGGCTCGATCACGCGGACCTTCCCGATTGAGGGTCTCAAGGACCAGGGGATCGGCCTGAAGACCATCGAGGAAGCGGTCGCCCTGCGCAACCAGCTCCTCGAACGTATCGAGACCGCCTCGCTGATGCCCGCCGGCCCCGAGCGGGACCGGGCCCTCACCTTCGTCGTCGTCGGCGGCGGTTTCGCTGGGATCGAGACCATCACCGAAATCGAAGACCTCGCCCGCGCTGCAGTCAAGAAGAACGACCGCCTTGAGCATGCGGATCTGAGGTTCGTCATGGTGGAGGCCATGGGCAGAATCATGCCCGAGGTCACCGAGTCCCAGGCCGTCTGGGTAGTTGCCCACCTACGGTCCCGGGGCATCCAGGTGTTGCTGAACACCTCGCTGGCCAGCGCGGTGGACGGCAGGCTGAAGCTCATCAATATGCCGGACAAAACTCCGGCAGACGAGTTCGAGACTGACACCCTGATCTGGACCGCGGGCGTGCAGGCGAACCCAATGGTCAGGTCCTCCGACTTCCCCATTGACGAGCGTGGACGGATTCGGGCCAACGCCGAACTGCGCATCACCGGCGACAACGGCCCCCTCGAGAATGCCTGGACCGCGGGAGACGTCTCTGCAGTGCCCGACCTGACCGGCGGCGGCGTCGGCGGGTTCTGCGTCCCCAACGCCCAGCATGCTGTGCGACAGGCCAAACTTCTCGCGAAGAACATCTACGCGCAGAACAACGGGGTGGGCCGGGTCAAGGAATACCGGCACAAAAACCTCGGCGCTGTAGCTGGCTTCGGCCAGTACAAAGGCGTTGCCAACATCATGGGATTCGGCATGCGCGGTCTCCCCGCCTGGCTGGCACACCGCGGCTACCACGGCATGGCAATGCCCATGTTCGAGCGCAAGTTCAGGGTGGTCTTCAGCTGGATTCTGAGCTTCGTGTTCGGTCGCGACACTACTCAGCTGATGGATCTGCAGACCCCAAAGCGTCAGTTCCGCGAGGCAGCGACCCCTCCGCCGAGGAAGGCCGAAGCGCCAGCCGGTGCCGGTGCGGCAAGGAGCGACTCCTACGGTGAGCCCGCCAAGAGCTGACCCAGCCCGCACCCTTCCCTCCTCGCTGAGCTCCCTTTCACTGAGAGGTCAGCTCTGGCGGGCTGGCGGGCTTGTGAGGGCGAGTCGCCCGATCTAAGGCCTCAGCGGGCGCGTTGTGGTTCCCTTTATGCCGCCGATCCAAAATTTTGATCTGCCAGGAAAAATAGTTCAAAATTCTTTTCCGGATGCCTTCCCACGGACCTTGTTTTGTCAGTGCCCGATGATGGAATGGGGGTATGAAAAGCAGTACAGCTTCTTCTACCGGGACGGGATTCGTTCCCGAATCCGGCGCGGATTCCGGCTCGACCGGCGGGCCCGCGAATACCGCCGCGGGGGCGCCCGGCAGGTCTTCAGGCGGGGCGTCTGGTGGGGCGTCTGGTGGGTATGGTCCTGGGGGTCCGTTGGGCGTCGGCGCGGTGTGGACTGCCCCGGTAGGTGATCCGCCCAACACTTCCGCTGATGCCTTTGCTGATGCTTCTGCTGACACCTCTGCTGGTGCCTTTGTTGGTGGCGGGCCTGACGCCGATTTTGGTGCTGGCCCTGATGCCGGGGTGCGCTCCAGTGAGGTGCCGCCGGTGTTGGTGGGCGGGGTGGCTGTGGCGGCGGTGGTCGGCCTGGATGCGGGGCGGACCCTGGACCTGATTAAGGATCTGGGAGGGTTGCGTTCCTGGGTTGATGCGCAGGAAGCGAAAG
>NZ_JBTNDE010000007.1:0-144489 GCF_054511155.1 Arthrobacter glycogeni
GGCGACACCGGCCGTTTCCAGTGCTTACGCTCAAACCTGCCCCACCGGGTTCCCCGCCTCCGCCTAGTCCGGATTCCAGCACGCCGCTCCCCGGCCGCCGGAACACGCTGAGCGTTCCTCGGTCAGGGGACTACCAGTCTACTAAGGTCTATAGTAGGCTGGGTATTGCAGGCATGAAGTCAACTCAGGGGCGGTGTAGGGAATGGGCGGAATTATGGACGACGGCATGATGGGCGGGAGCATGTTCGGCGGGGGTATGTTCGGCGCGGCGGTGATCTGGTCGATTGTGGTGGTACTGCTCTTGGCTGTGACTGCGACAGCAGGTGTCCTGATTGCCCGTGCGAGTGGCGCCGGGCACCGGTCCAATCGCGTGCCGCTACCGCGCAGCAGACCGGCGATATCCTGCGAACCCGCTACGCCAACGGTGGGATAGACGCCGAGGAATACCGGCGCCGGATCGCCACCATAAATACGCCCACCTAGCCGTCCAGCGAACCAGCCCCCTCATAGATAACCGATAATCGCCGGTAGAGAATCCGCAGGCTGGCTGCACCCTTGCTTGTTACCCATAAATTTGCACCTCTATGACCCACGTCCAGGGCAACCGCCCCGTGGTTTACAAATTCTTACGAGAAAGTGCTTGCCACTATGAATGATGATGCGATGGATATGACGTCAATGGAAACAGTGATACCGGGTTGGTTGACGCCGGTGTCCTGGCTCTTTGTTGCGCTGGGAGTGATCAGTGCTGCGTTGGTGCTCTACGACATCTACGGTCGTGGCAACCGCCAGCCCAACGCAGCCATGGGCATCGTATGGCCGATCTCCGCGCTTTATCTGGGGCCGTTTGGTCTCTGGGCCTACAATCGGTGGGGCAAGACCCGCAGCAGCACACCGGAGGGCCCGGCGGCACAGTCCGAGAAGGATCTCCACGGCAAGGCGCTTACTGGCAGCACTCCGGGCGGAGCCGCTGCAACCGTGGGACACTTCATCGGCGTTCCCCTTGTTGTTGCCAGCGGGCTGACCATCGCCGGAACAAACCTCTGGGTACTGATCATCGTGATCGCGCTACTTGCCATCGCTTTGTTATTTGTCTATGAGTATTTCTTCGCCTCCCGGGCCGGCCGCAGTTCCGCGGGGAAAAACGCCGGTGTTGCCCTGGTGACCGCCGCCATCACAGTCCTGGCCTTCGACATCGGCATGGGCGGGTGGATGCTCTTGATGCACTTCGGCAACTTCATGCCAGCACCCACCGACATCAACTTCTTCTTCCTCATGCAGATCGGACTAGTCCTTGGTTTCCTCACTGCCTACCCAGTAGTCCGAGGACTCATGCGGCGCCGCGTCAAAGTCACCGCCTAAGCGCGGCACCGCCGAGAACCCTCCATTTTATCGAGTTGCAGTACCGTCAGCACCAGCGCGGGCTGGCGATACTGCGGTTTAGCCAGCCCACGAACCCCAGAACCCGTGGACCCTCAGGTCCACTGATCTACCGCGTAGCAAAGCCACCCGACTGATCACCTGACTCGCGCGACCGTGGTGGAGTTCTTTCGAGCGTATGGCGTTGAACTTCACTATGCCTCTCGTGCTCCGGTGGACTGTTGTCGAATGGGATTTCGTGTAGCCAGATTCGGGCTTCTACAGCACTTTCAAAGTATTCAATGGGATACGGCGGCCTATGCACGGCACGGAAATGTTCGATGAGTACGCGCTCGACGGGTGAGGTCCCAAAGGCGGCGACGGCGGATACGTTCAACGATGTTGCGAGCAGAGCGAAGGCATCCCTGGAGAGGGTCACCATGCCGTTGAGGTCCGCGAGCAATAAGGCGGTGACTCCTGGATGCTGTGCCTGCTGTTCCTCGATCAACGCCAGGATATCCTCCGCCGTCAATACCAGAGAGTCATCCCACCGGACCAATGACACACCATCGTCTGAGCGATCGAGTTGGAACCTGGGTTCATTTCGGGATTGCTTCACCGCTGGTGCCTCGCTTGTGTGTTCTGAGCCCATCCAGTGGGGACGAAAGCCGGTTCGCGCCGAAAGGCCTAATGAACCCGGTAGCGCCGACTCCGCGGCTTCGGTTCATAGCTATTGGGTGCCCGGCCGTTTGGGGGAACGGCCGGGCATCTCATTGTAATCACAGACAGACCAGTCTGTCTGCTATATGTTGGATAGACCACTATTCTGAGCTGGAGGAGCCATGGAAGCTGCGACCATAACGCCGGTGAGAGACGCTCGTGAGCGTATTCTCGCGACGTCCTACGATCTCTTCCAAGAACGGGGTACCCGTGCTGTCGGTGTGAACGAGATCATCGGGATGGCCGGTGTCGCCAAGGCCACGTTTTATAGCCATTTTCCTTCGAAGAACGACCTAATTCTTGCGTTCTTCGAACGACGGAAACGCCTTTTTACGCTCGGCTACCTTGCAGTCGAGGCCCAACGCCGCGGCTCCACGCCCCGGGAGCAGCTTCTGGCCATCTTCGATATCTTCGATGAGTGGTTCCATACCCCCGACTTTGCTGGCTGCCCCTATATCCGCGCACTGCTTGAGGCCGGTCCAGGGCATCCGATCGGTGCGGCCAGCCTCACGTACCTTAACGACGCGCAGTCCGAAGTGAAGAAGGCGGCGGTCGAGGTGGGCTTGAACGAGCCGGACGAATTCGCGCAGTGTTGGATGATCCTTCTGCAGGGCTCCGTGGTCGCGGGGTTGGGTACCGATCGGAACGCAGCTCAACGCTTCAAGAAACTCGGGGAACACCTCATCACTCTTCACACTCCGGCAGCGTAGGCGCTGAGCCCCTCCCGTGCTTTATGTGAAACACCGTAACCGCGGATCGGATCACGACAAAGTGGCTCCCCGGAGTTCGATGGCTGCCGCAAGCCAAAGCACGGTGCGCCGGTGCCCGCCCGGGTGAGCGGAGGCACCGATGTTTGCGACGGATTCGATGTAGCTTCGGGGTGCTGGGAGTCAGGCCAGGGCGGTGATGGTGTTGGATTTCGTCGAGGCGGGGCTGCTGCCAATGGTGTTGGTCGCGGTGACCGTGAAGTTATACGCTCGTCCGGCGGTGAGACCGGTAATTGTCACTGTCGTGGCGGAGGCGGCGATGGTCACGCTGCCGATCCTTTGGGTTCCGGAGTAGGCCGTGATGGTCTGGCCTGTCAGGGCCGAACCGCCGTCGCTACCCTTGGTCCAGAACAGTGACGCCGATCGGCTACCTGCGGTCGCTACCACATTGGTTGGAGCGACCGGAGCTTTAGCGACGGTTCCACCAGATGCAGTCGATGGGGCTGCGTAAAGGAGCCTGTTCGGGGTCCCTGCACTGGCCGAAGATACGATGCTGGTCGTCGCGGCGCTGTTGAGCATCGCCGTGACTTGTGCGGGAGTCAGTGAGGGCTGCTTGGCGAGCAGGAGCGCAGCTGCGCCGGCTGCATGCGGGGCGGCCATGGATGTTCCGGACATGGTTGCCGTCGATGTCGTCGAGACATGCGACGCCGACATAATTGATACGCCGGGTGCGTAAAGGTCCACGCAGGTTCCAAAGTTGGAGAAGGAAGCCTGCCGGTCCGAAGAGTCGCTCGCGGCCACGGTAAGGGCCGCTGGCAGCCTCGCAGGGGACGCGGTGCAGGCGTCAGTGGCAGAATTTCCCGCCGCCACTACCGCGGTGACGCCGTCATTGATGACGCCCTGAAGTGCCGCGTCGACGGTAGAACTAGCGGAGCCGCCCAGGCTGAGGTTGACGACGGCCGGGGTTCCTGCGGTGTGGTGTCCGACTATCCAGTCCAAACCGGCAATCACGTCGGAGGTGTAGCCTGAGCCGGTGCAACCAAAGACCCGCACCGGGACAAGGGTGGCCGCTTTGGCTACACCATAGGTAGAGCCCGCGATGGTGCCAGCGACGTGGGTGCCGTGCCCGTTGCAATCACTGGTTCCCCGGCCGTCGGAAACGGCGGACCAGCCCTGGATAACACGACCGCCGAAGTCCGAATGAGTACGCAGGATGCCACTGTCAACTACATAGGCGCTCACTCCGGCCCCGGTGGTCGCGGGGGTGTAGGAACCGGACAGGGGCAAGGCGCGCTGGTCAGTACGGTCCAGCCCCCATGGCGCTGGCTGCTGGGTAGCCGAAATACTCATTACCGTGTCACGCTCGACGGCTTCCACCTGCGGTGAATTCGCGAGAGCGTCCGCCTCGGGTGGTGTCATGGTGACGACGGCAGCGCGCACCGCCTTCGAAAACTGGCGGTCCACGCCAATCCCTTTGCCCCGCAAAGCCCGGGCGGCGGCTGCAATGTCTGTACCCGGGGCGTACCGGACCACATATTGAGTGGCCTCGTCGGCCCCGGCCTGAGCCGTCCCGGGTTGAGTTACATCCGGCGCTATTCGAGGCGCAGCGGACGCGGCCGGGCCCATACCGGTGAGTAACACCGAAGACAGGACAACAGTGGTGAGGAAACGGGACGCAGCTGGCAGCACGCGGGCCACCTTTCAATTGGAATAATCATGGATAGGAAAAACTACGCACAGGCGTGACCTGTTCATCCAAACTAACGCGACCATGAGCAGGAACGGAGCGCCCAGGGGCGATCCTGCGGAAAGCCTGCCATACGTCGAATGTTCCTGCGTGAAAGTAGTGTGCACACCCAAGTCTGCCCGCGTCAAAATCCAGAGTGGCTAACCTCGCGCCGGAATTGGGGCGCGGTTGTTGATCCTTCTACGACATGATCGAAGGCGGTCATTCGTGCAGGCGCCTTCGGGCAGCCACGTTTGCTGTGGAGCGAACCTCAGACCAGACCGAGGTCCACGCCGCCCTGCTCACGGGTTGTCATACGCACGTGCGCAGGGGTTCTCGAAAATCGCTGCTGT
Source organism: Arthrobacter glycogeni (assembly GCF_054511155.1). Lineage (NCBI taxonomy): Bacteria > Bacillati > Actinomycetota > Actinomycetes > Micrococcales > Micrococcaceae > Arthrobacter > Arthrobacter glycogeni. The sequence goes on from NZ_JBTNDE010000007.1 coordinate 4,866, forward strand.
GAGCATTCGCGCCTGGGTGGACTTTTCGGCGTGGCTTTAAATCGGGCGGTCGCCGGTCTTCACCCGGTGGGTGCCCCGATTGCCATCAGTGCTCTGGCCAGCGGTATTCGCACGCCGTGGATCATTGGGTATGGCTTAGTGGTGATTGTGGGAACCGCCGGGTTTGGTACCCTTCCTCACTGACCGTGGGCAGGCAGCTTGCCGACGTCGACTGGGCGCTCCTTATCCCGGTGGGCGCGGTGGGGGCGGTGGTGGAATTGGCGGTCGCCGCGGCGCGACCTGTGTGGAGGCTCCGCCGCATACGGCGCCCGGAGTGTCCGCTACAAAGCCACAGCGCCGCCGGCCGGGCGGCCCGGCCTTGCTGGTTCTTGGCGCACTCTTCACGGTTTCCGTCGTCCTCGGTCCGGGGGACTTCCTGGTACCCGGGCCCTGATCCGGTCCCGCTTCTTCTTCGTGCGCAGCGCCAGCCGAAGGAGCGCCGAGCTGGATCGCTAACCGACCAGGTGTCGTCGCGCCCATCATCGGCGCGAGAACCCTCGGCCAGCTCGAAGAGAACCCATCCGCATCCGACCTCAAATAAGAGGTGGAGGCCATTCACCGCCTCAATGAGGTCAATGCCACCCACGCCGAACGACTACCCAGACGGGCGATTCGGGACGTAAGGTTTGAAGCCGCCGGGACCGACGACGAGGCAGCCATTGAGGCTGCCTACGAAAACAAATACCCTGACAGCTCCGCCGTGCAAGTCATGCGGGGCCCCCGACCCAAAGCAGCTTCCTTCCGAATCTCGCAGCGCTGAGAGTCGCTACGAACAATAGGAGCGCCCGCAGGCTCGGAACGTGCCTAGTGCTTTCGCTTTCGTTGTCGCCGGGAAGGTTCCCGGTTAGAGGTTGCTGGCCCCTCTACCAGATCGTTTCTGGTCCTGGCTAGCCGTTTCCCAGTAGCCACCAGGGGTTTGAACTGACCCTACGCCTGAATGACGAGCCCTCGGACTATGGCGAACACGCCTAAGCCTGGTGTTGTCACGGCGAAAGAACTCTTCTAGGTTGCCCGCTTAACCATGCCTGAATGTTTTCGAGCGCTTCGGAGTAGTACCTGCGGTAGCTTTTATTCGTGACGTAGCCGAGATGTGGGGTGAGAACTGTGCGGGGGCATGATGCCCACCTGCTTCCCGCCGGGAGAGGTTCTTGGTCATACACGTCCAGACCTGCTCCGGCGATCCAGTTGTTATCCAAAGCATTGATCAGCGCATCCTCGTCGATGAGGGGTCCACGCGCCGTATTGATCAGGTAGCCATGAGGTCCGAGAAGCCGAAGCTCTTCTTCTCCGACGATGTGCCGGGACCGTTCCGAAAGCCGCACGTGCACGCTGACGACATCCGATTGACTAAACAGTTCCCGTTTGGTGACTAGCCGTGCGCCTGCTTCTTCGGCTTTGTCAGCAGTCAGGTTGGGGCTCCACGCGATGACCTCCATATCGAAGGCCTGTGCGTAACGGGTGACAGTGCGTCCAATGCGCCCAAGTCCTAGTACGCCGAAAGTTCTTCCGGATAGTTCGACTCCTACTCCTTGCTGCCAACCTCCGTCGCGCAGGTATCTGTCCTCGACTGGAATGTTGCGAACGAGCGTCATCAGGAGGGCCCAGGTGAGCTCCGGCGCTGCTGCTGCAGACCCACCGGTTCCGCATACTTCGATGCCAAGATCACGGGTGGCGTTGAGGTCAATGGAATCATTGGCCATGCCAGTGGTCACCATGAGTCGCAGGTTGGGTAAGTGTTCCAGTACCTCACGCGGAAAAGCAGTGCGCTCCCGCATGACGATCAGGACGTCGAACGGCTCTAATTGGTGCACCAAAGTATCGGACGACTCGATGTGTTCCTCGAAGACGGTGATTCCGATGTCGTCTTCGCCGAGTTCGTGCCAAGGGGCAAACGATGTTGCTACCCCTTGGTAGTCGTCGAGAATTGCCAGTCGCAGGGCCATTGCCGATCCTCCTGGTTCAATGTTGAAGCGGCGGCATTGCGGCTGAGTGTGCTTGCCGCAGGCAAGGGTGCGTGCTGGGAAGGTCCTGCCTGTCTGGTTAGGACGGCGATTGGGGTGTTCCGACCAGGATTCCGTCCCCGTCACTCCAGAGGGTGTGACCGGGCAGGAACGCTACACCGCCGAAGGTGACTTCGACGTCTATTTCGCCCACGCCTTGCTTGAAGCTTTTCCGCGGGTTGGTTCCGAGGGCTTTGATTCCGAGGTCCAATTTGGCCAGTGCTTCTGAATCCCTCACCGCCCCGTTTACTACCAGTCCCGCCCAGCCGTTGTTGACGGCGCTGCCAGCGATCAGGTCTCCAACCAGGGCGCTGTGTAGTGACCCGCCTCCGTCAATGACGAGAACGCATCCGTTGCCGGGTTCGGCGAGTAATTGCTTAACGAGGGCGTTATCACGTTCACAGCGGACTGTCCGGATTGTTCCGGTGAACCGGGGCTGTCCGCCCATTTGGCGCATTTGCAGATCGCAACTGTTTACCTCATCAGCGTGTTCGTCAACGAGGTCAGCGGTCGTGAAATTCATTGTGTATTCCTTCGCTTGATCGGGTGCAGCTAAAGGGTAACTGCAGTCTCTAGTCTTGTGCGGCTTTCACGGATAATACCGAACACGTCGATTGCAGGAGGATGCGTTGGGCCGTGCTTCCCATGATCATTTTCCCGACTGGAGTCCGTTTCCGTAGTCCGATGACGATGAGATGTGCCTGATGTTCCTCCGCTGCGGTGAGGACTTCTTCGGCAGCGTCGTGTCCGCGAAGCGGTTGTACCATCTGGTAGGCGACCCCGGCCTGTTGGAGGCGGTTGTCCAGTGTTGCGGCTTGCTCAGGTTGGACAAAATGATTGTCCACTAGCGCTTCTCCGCGCGAGGAATTGACCACTATGAGTCGGTCTTGATGGCGAAGAGTTTCTTCGATGGCACGGGTCAACGCCGCTTCGCCTTCGGCGGTGGGGATGTACCCGACGACTATGCTCATGGGACTTCACTATCCTTGTTCCTGGGGTTGCTGGCCGTGTCCGTACTTGTGTGGATCCCGGCATCGTGGGCGCGGGTCGACCTATCGGTCCCCGTCTGTCGGGCTGCGCTGGATTCTGGGGTCGGTTGGGGCAGCGCAGGACGCTGGGGGTGTGATCGCTTCCATATTCTGGCTGCCAAAGGCCACGCCAGCACAAGCAGAATGATGATGTAGGTTCCAATGGCGATGGGTTCGCTCCAAAGACCGGAGATCTCGCCTGCGCTGAGTTGCAACGATTTCCGCAGTTCCTCCTCTATTCGTGGACCGAGAATCAGACCAAGGACCAGAGGCAGCACGGGAAGGCCATATCGGCGCATTGCGAATCCCAGCAGGCCCAAGACGAGGAGAATGACCAGGTCGAAGGTTTGAAGGTTCACAGCGTAGGCGCCGAGTGTCGCGAAGAACAGAATCCCTGAGTACAGGTAAGGACGTGGGATCTGCAGGAGTTTAGCCCAGAGTGGTGCCAATGGCAGGTTGATGAGCAACAGCAGTGTATTGCCGATGAAGAGGCTAGCGATGAGTGCCCAGACCAGTTCTGGTTCCCTTTCGAATAGGAGAGGGCCGGGTTGGATGTCCATCTGGACGAAAGCGGCGAGCATGACTGCAGCGGTGGCGTTGGTGGGCAGTCCGAGGGCCAGCAGCGGAGTCAGCGTTCCTGCCGCAGACGCGTTGTTCGCGGCTTCTGGGCCGGCGACACCTTCGATCGCGCCGTGACCGAACTCCTCGGGGTGCTTGGATAGCTTTTTCTCCGTTACGTAGGACAGGAAGGTCGGAATTTCTGCGCCGCCGGCGGGCAATGCTCCGAAGGGGAAGCCGTAGGCGGTGCCGCGAAGCCATGGTTTCCAGGAACGTTTGAAGTCTTCCTTGCCCATCCAGGGGCGTCCCACGGGGATGGTTTGCATGGGGTTTCTGCGCAGGTGGGCGGCGATCCAGAGTGCTTCACCGATTGCGAAGATAGCGACGGCGACAACGACGATGTCGAGGCCGTCGGTGAGCAGGGGTTGCCCGAAAATCAGGCGCTGTTGGCCGGAGACGGGGTCTATGCCGACAAGGCCGATTGCCAGGCCGAGACCGAGCGATGCGAAACCACGCAGCCTTGAGGATCCAAGAACCGCGGTGACGGCCAGTAAGGCCAGGATCATGATGGCCAGGTAGCTGGGCGAGCCTAGGGAGACCGCGAATTTTACGACGAGCGGCGCGAAGAAGACCAGGAGTGCAGTGCCAATGGTTCCAGCGACGAATGATCCAATTGCCGCAGTGGCCAGGGCCTGAGCGGCGCGGCCGGCTTTAGCCATCTTGTGGCCCTCGATCGCCGTGATGACCGTCGATGACTCACCTGGTGTGTTGAGCAGAATCGAGGTGGTTGATCCCCCATACATTCCGCCGTAATAGATTCCGGCGAACATGATGAAGGCACTGGTAGGTTCCAGCGCGTAGGTCACCGGAAGTAGGAGTGCAATGGCCATCGCGGGACCGATGCCCGGCAGGACGCCAATAGCGGTGCCGAGGAGCACCCCGATGAAGGCGTAGAGAAGATTCATGGGGGTTGCTGCTGTGGCGAAACCCTCCATGAGCATGTTCAGGGAGTCCATTTAGAGCACTCCTTCCAGGAGGCCTGCGGGTAGACGGATGCCAAGTCCGATGTAGAAGCCATAAAACGTTCCTAGAGCCAGCAGGAGGCTGATGACGCCGTCCCGGACGTAATGGCGGCTTCCCAGGGACCAGACGCTGCCCCAAAAGAGGATGGTTCCTGAGATGACCCAACCTGTCTGGTCGATGAGCACAATGTTCAGGATGAAAAAGCCCAGCAGGGAGAGGATGGTCCGCCAGTCGCTCGGGTGAGTGAGGTCGACGTCTTCGCCGCCCTCTGCCTCACCTCGCCCGCCTCTGAGGACGTTCACCGTCAAGAGAACGGCGCATACGAGCAGCAAACCTCCCACAATGTAGGGCAGGGTTCGCGGCCCGACGGGATCGGTCTGCGAGTAGGGGACGTCGATTCCCGCAGCATCGACCAGAACAGTGATGCCGACCGCTCCGAGCAGGGCAACCATGCCCAGCTCGGAGCGGCCCGCAAATCGGGTACGTACTGAGCTCACGCCAAACCAAGTTCAGCCAGGACGTCAGAGACGCGCTTGTCCTGCTCGGTGAGGAAAGATTCGAATTCATCGCCGGTCAGGAACGCGTCCGACCAGCCGTTGGATTCAAGGGCTTCCTGCCACTCAGGAGTGCCGTGCATTTCTTCGAGGGCCGCAATCAGGCGATCCCGGTCAGCGTCGGAAACCTCAGGCGGAGCGACGATTCCGCGCCAGTTGGTGAAAACCAGGTCAATGTCTGACTCCTGAAGCGTCGGTGCGTCGACACCTTCGAGGCGTTCCTCACCGCTGGTTGCAAGGACACGCACTTCACCGGACTCGATCTGATCGAGGTATTCGCCAGCACCGGAAGCCGCGAATCCGAGCTTGTTACCAAGGATTGCTGGTAGGAGATCACCACCGCCGTCGTAGGACACGAAGTTCACAGTCTTGGGGTCAATACCCAGCGCCCCCGCCAGCTGCATGGGAAGGAGGTGATCTGGGCCTCCTGGCGATGACCCGCCCCCGACACTAATTTGCGAGGGATCTTTTTTCCAAGCCGCTACCAGATCATCGATGCTCTGGTAGGGCGAATCCTTGGAGACCATGATCGCACCCGGCTCTTCAATCAAGCGGGCCAGGGGAGTGGTGTCCGTAAGTTTGGCTTCCGATTCATTGGTGTAGCTGGCGCCCACGACACCCAGCCCCATCAGCATGGCCAGATCGCCGTTGCCCTTCTCGTTCACTGTTCGAGCCAGACCTACGGTGCCTCCGGCACCCGCAAGGTTGAACACCTCGATGCTGGAGGCGAGGTCAGTGTCCTCCATGACCTTGGCCGCTACCCGTGCGGTGGTGTCGTATCCGCCACCAGGCGTATTGGGAACCAGGATGCGTAAGTCGGTAATCGGCCCCTCGGCTGCAGTGCTTCCGGAAGCTCCAGCAGTGCTTTCACCGCCGGTCACCCCGCAGCCCGAGGCGGCCAGCACAATTCCTGCGGCCACTGCTGTGAGACGGACTGTCGTTGATCCACGCATGATATTCCTCTTCATCGAGTTGGTGTACAGGGCTTCAACCTACGAGACAATGTGACCCACGTCTCTCTTGTGTTCTCAAAGAACATTGTGTTCATTGAGTTCACACTCAGCAGGTCCGGAGAACTGATCTGCCGTAGAGTTCAGGCAGCTTGGCCTATGTCAGAAAGACCAACTCAGCTGGCAATTTTCCAGAAAGGGCGCTAATGCAGTGGGCACGCCAAGGGAAGCTATCCAAGCCTAAGAGAATGTCCCTTGCGAGCCAGTTTCTCGCTCTTCAACTAGTGATTGTTTTCGCTGTCCTTTGTGGGGTTTTGGCCATCTCGCTGGCGCAGTCCGCGGAAACTTTCCAACGGGTGGAGGGCAGGCGAGCGCTCGCCGCAGCTGAAACCCTTGCTGCGCTGCCAGCCGTCAGATCCCTGCTGGCGGAGGCCGAGCCCCGCATTGGAGCAGCCTTACCGGCCGCTGCTGAATCGGTACGCTCGGTCTCGGCATCGAAATACGCGATCCTGGCCAAACCCGACGGCACGGTGTTGACCTCACAGGACCCCGCGCAACTGGGTGCGATCGTGAACTTCGGGAAAAGCGATGTCCGCAGCGGCAGGTCCTGGACAGGGTTAGTGGAATCGGGCAGTGAGTTAGCTTTGGCAGCTCACGTCCCAATCCTCGGGGATACCGGTGACATGGTTGGTATTGCAGTTGTCGGTCGACAATACCCGTCCTTGGTGGAGCGTTTAGCCCAAGCCACCCCCAACCTCATCATCTACTTGGGGGTCGCGAGTATCGTTGGCGTGACCGGCTCGCTCCTCCTCGCCCGGCGCGTCAAGCGCCAGACTTTGGGTCTGGAACCCGACCAAATTTCAGGACTGGTCGAGCACCGCGAAGCCATTCTCTATGGCGTGAAAGAAGGAGTTATAGCGCTTGACCCGAACCATCGCGTGACCCTGGCGAACGACAGCGCGAAGAGACTCCTTCATCTGCCAGCCAACTGCATCGGCCAGGACCTTGACCAGCTCTCAGTTCATCCCGACCTGCACGACGTTCTTACTCGCGACCATTCTTCACCTGATCAGCTGGTTCTGGTGGAAGGCCGATTGGTGGCCTGCAACCGGATGCCCATCGAATCCCATGGGCGGATTATCGGGTCGGTTATTACGCTAAGGGATCGGACGGAACTGTCAACGCTGGAGACCGAGTTAGGTGCCACGCGGAACACCACAGAAACGCTGAGGGCCCAGACACACGAGTTTGCAAATCAGCTCCATACCATCTCTGGGCTTATCCAGCTCGGTGAATATGACGAGGTCACCCGATTTGTGGATGGCGTTAGCCAGAGCCGCACGCGTCTTTACGACGACGTCACCACAGTCATTAAGGATCCGGCCCTCGCCGCCCTTTTTATTGCCAAAGCAAGTCTCGCTTCCGAACGCGGGGTGACCCTCAGGCTAGCCGAAGGCTCTTACCTTCCGCGGATGGAAGATGAACTTTCGCGTGATGTGAATACAGTGGTAGGAAACCTTGTAGACAACGCCATGGACGCAGCCGGCGGACTCGACAACCCGACAGTCGAAGTACTTCTCGTCGACGAAACGGACTACGTCGCTGTCACTGTGCAGGATTCCGGGCCCGGAGTTCCCACTGAATTTACTGACTCAATCTTCAAACAGGGTTTCACCACAAAAACGTCTGTCGCGGATACTGAAAGGGGCTTCGGACTGGCTTTGACTCGTCTGATCTGTCGTAAGCGTGGCGGAGAAATCGAGGTCTACAATGACGAAGGAGCGGTCTTCACGGCGACCCTCAACAAAGTAAAACTTCACTCATGATTCGGGTCCTTATCGTCGATGACGATTTCATGGTGGCGAAGGTCCACGCCGGGTTCGTTCGACAATGCCTAGGGTTCGAAGTGATAGGTATCGCTCACACGGGGGCTAACGCCCTGTTAAAGGTCCGGCTTGAGAAGCCAGACCTGGTCCTTCTCGACATCCACCTTCCTGACATCAATGGCTTGGACCTCCTCCACCAATTGCGGTCAGCATCACCGGAGCTGGATGTCATTGTCATCAGCGCGGCTCGGGAGGTGGCAACGGTCCGACGTGCCCTGCGTGGCGGGATTGTGCACTACCTCATCAAGCCTTTTTCAGGCCCTGAGCTCCGGGAACGGCTGGAACACTACCAGCAGGCTTACCAACAGCTCGCTTCAGCCAAAAGCGAGGCGGAACAGGCAGACGTCAATAGGGTGTTCGGCATCAGCCGCCCCGACCGGCCGCTCCCGAAAGGATGCAGCGTCGAAACCCTGTATCTGGTCGAAACGCTGCTACAGGGGGTCAGCACCGATCTTTCCGCCGCGGAAGCTGCCGGTGCCCTCGGCACTTCCCGGGTTAGCGCCAGACGCTATCTCGAATATCTCAGCGAAGAGGGCCGGGTTATCGTTCAGCTACGGTACGGCGGTGTCGGCCGCCCCGAACGCCGCTATCACTGGAAAACATAGACTGCGAAAGTGACTCCTTACGGAATGCTTTTCTGCGTCGCGGTGCGGGACCGGTGCGCTTGAATCGCCGGGGCAGTCTTGCATGCCAGCGCTGCGATAGGTCCTGATGCTGAATCCTGCCGGGACATCGTTTCGGGGCGGGTCAGGAAAGGGAGCCTGATTGTCTCTCCACTGCATTTAGTCGAATCTGATGAACGCCCTCACCGATCCTCCACGAAAATCATCCGTCTGGCTATAGCCCAAGGATTCATAGAACGCTTTCTGCCCTGGCTCGTCGTCGGTGATCAGGACTTTCTGACGAACTCTGGGATACTCACCGAGCGCTCGTTCCACCAAGGCTCGTCCTATACCCCTTCTGTGATGGGACGGCAGGACGAGAATGTCCTGGAGATAGCAAATCGAGGCGCCATCAGAGATAACTCGCGCGAGTCCTACCAAGGCTTTGCCATCGCGGGCCGCAACCAGGGTCGAGGACCCCTTGAGTCCCGCAAGTAGCGCGTCCGGATCCCTCGTATAAGCGCGCCAATCAACTGCTCCGTAAAGTTCAAGAACATCACTCAGCTCTAGATCGGTGGCCTTCACTAACTCGATTGTGGTCATGGTCTATCGAAACACAGGACGAACGGGGCTGCCCTGGAGAGATGAACTGGCTGAGTCCAGCAGTGCCTGTATCTAAGGTTTGCTTGACTGGTTGACGACTGTGGCCGGTAGTTTTGGCCGGTTTAGTCGGGTGCGGACGGCGACGCCCGCGCAGAGAATCACGGCGAAGCCGCCGAGGATAGTCGCCCCGGTAATTTCTTCCCTGAGGAGGAGGACGGCCCAGAGGATGCTGAGCACTGGTTGGACGAGCTGGACCTGGCTGACCTGCGACATGGGGCCGGTGGCGAGGCCGCGATACCAGGCGAAGAACCCCAGGAACATGCTGACCACGCCAAGGTAGCCGAAAGCAGCCCACTCTAGGGGCGTCCCCGTAGGTGGTTGCTGAACCGCCGCGACCACGGTGAGCGCGACCATCAGCGGTAAAGCGATGACTAGAGCCCAGGACACGGTTTGCCAGGCGCCAAGCTCGCGGGCGAGTAATCCCCCTTCTGCGTACCCGATGGCTGCTGCGATAACAGCCCCAAAAAGCAACAGGTCCGACACGGTGAGAGCCGAAAACCCGCCGCCCTGGACGGAGGCGAAGCCGATCGCCACGATCGCCCCGATCATCGCCATGACCCAGAATGAACGAGGTGGCCGTTCCTTCCCCCTGATGACAGCCATGATGGCTGTGGCTGCGGGGAGGAGGGCAATGACCACGGCTCCGTGGCTTGCCGGCGCTGTGGTGAGAGCGAAGGAGGTCAGCAGTGGGAAGCCGATAACGATCCCGCTGGCAACGACGGCGAGGCGTATCCACTGGTCGGCGTGCGGGATCCGTTGTCGTGTGAGAGCCAGGGCGGCAATAGCGAGGAGTGCGGCAATGACCGCGCGGCCCGAGCCGATGAACAAAGGAGAGAGACCGCCGACCGCGACGCGGGTGAAAGGGACGGTGAAGGAGAACGCTGCGACCCCGAGTAAACCCCAGGCAATGCCTGATCGAGACGATAGCAGGGGCGATATTCGTCGAGTAGCGCTACTATTGGGGTTCATGACCAACGATAGCAGTATGCGGATTGTTGTGGCTCTTCGTGACTGGATTGCAGGTGCTCCGGCCGGTGCCAGACTGCCGTCGACCCGGTCGCTCGTGACACGTCATCAGGCAAGTCCTGTCACGGTCCAGCAAGCACTCCGTACCTTGGCCGCCCAGGGTCTCATCGAGAGTCGTCCAGGGGTGGGGACCTTCGTGCGGGCCGTCCGCACAGCGCGCCCGTCTGATTTCGGGTGGCAGACCGCGGCCCTCGGATCCGCTCACAATCGGCTGACTTCAGGTTCGGCAACGATGCGTGCTGCCCCTGCCGGCGGGATGACGCTCCACGGTGGGTACCCGGATCGAGACCTCCTCCCGGAACGCTTGGTGCGCGCTGCCCTCCTTCGGGCTGCACGCAGCGAATCCGCTCTGACGAGATCCCCGGTGGCTGGCAATCCTGAGCTGCAGTCCTGGTTTGCTTCGGAACTGACCGCCGCCACCCCGGTAGATGTGACCCCCGCCCTGGCCAGCGACGTCGTCGTGCTTCCTGGGAGCCAGAGTGGACTCAGCTCCATCTTTCGTGCGCTGGTTCCCCCGGGGCAGCCGTTGCTGATCGAATCCCCGACCTATTGGGGCGCGATCCTTGCAGCCGAGAAGGCTGGAGTTCGTCTGGTCCCCGTTCCTTCCGGTCCCACTGGCCCGAACCCCGACGACGTCGCGCGCGCCTTCGAGGAGACCGGTGCGCGTGCCTTCTACGCACAGCCCAACTACGCCAACCCGACCGGCGCCCAATGGTCCCGAAACACTGCAGCTCAGATTCTTGATGTGGTGAAAACCTATCGCGCGTTCCTGATCGAAGACGATTGGGCCCACGACTTCGGTATCACCACGAAATCGGCGCCGGTAGCAGCCCACGACGACGGCGGTCACGTGGTGTACATCCGCTCACTTACCAAAAGCGTCTCCCCAGCGCTGAGAGTCGCCGCGGTCATCGTCCGCGGCCCAGCACGCGAACGAATCACTGCTGACCTTACCGCCGCCTCGATGTACGTCAGCGGTGTTCTGCAAGCCGCTGCCCTCGACGTCGTCACCCAACCCGGTTGGCAGACCCACCTCCGGGGACTCCGCCAGCAACTCCAGTCACGCCGGGACCTCCTCGTCGACAGCGTCAACAAATACGCGCCCCTCGCTCAGGTCGCGACGGTCCCACCGGGCGGACTGAACCTCTGGATCAGACTTCCGGACACGACAAACCTCTCCGAACTGATCAAAGAGTGCGAGGCTAGCAACGTTTTCATCGCATCCGGCAACGAATGGTTCCCAGCCGAACCCACCGGACCACACATCCGGCTCAACTACGCCGGCCCAGACCCAGCAGGATACCCCGAAGCAGCCAAAGTCATCGGCGGGGTTCTCGACGGCAAAAAATAGCGCAACTCGAAGAACCGCCCGACCGAACCTGGCCGAGGAGCTGACCAAAGGCCGTTCAGGAAAGGATTGCCACATGGGTAAAGGCAATCCGCTGGCTGGTGTTTACTCTGGTGCAGAGGCGGCATCGAACTAGACTCGCCGGATGAAGCCTTTTGACGTCGTCGTCGATCACGAGCTGTTCCGAATCAGTGAACGAAGGCAACCAGCTGCATCCCGCTGCTATGAGTTCGTTTGGCTCAATGGTCCGATGGACGGGACCTATGTCCTTACCGTGGGCCGGTTTGCAACCATTTCGGGCGGTGATGCCTCAGACGTCGTGGCTCGTATGACGGAGGAGGAGCTGATTGCTGAAGCGCGAGGGTTTGCCAGGTCGGTTTACGAGCCCGGTGGGATTGCCGAAGAAAATTTCCCTGACCACATTCCGGCCAAAACCCGCCAAATCCGTGAGCAGTGAGTAACGGACCTGCCGGCGGTTTCTGTGCGGTCCCGCAGCGACACGAGGTCACTCAGCCGGGGCGCCGCCACCACAGCTGAGCGACCGGACTACGCCCCGGCGATAATCAAGGTCGACTCGGCGCGCATCGGTCCTCCGCAGTCCTCAGACCCGCCATGTCTTGTCCATTCCAGAGCCGCTCGGTGTAGGCGAGAATCTCACCACCTGCGCCCCTGGCGGGTGGCATCCATGCGATGCCGATCCTTATCGGCGGCGGAGTGTCCGACCTCCATCATGTTCTGGGCGCGCCAATGCAAATGCGCCTATACCTCCTCGATTGGAACGGAGGCAACGTCGCGATAGAAGTCACGGCCGTACTGGATCAGCACAGCCCCACCACATACCTCAACGAAATTGGTGCAGCCCCGATAGTCGCCTCTTTCGCTTTTGCGCCCTGATCGTGCAACGCCAGGACCCCGACTCCGTCCCCACCTGCCACGATTCCGCTTGGCTCCTTGGCATTGTCGCATCAATAGGGGTGTTGCAACGACCGACTGAACTCACCATCTGCTAACGGGCAACAAGAGCGACCTCGCACCGACTATCAGTCGATCGGCCATCAACTGTGAAGTCGAGGTGCAGGCTCGTTGCCGATGAGTATGGCGCGGGCTCGTTGCCGATGAGTATGGCGCGGGCGTGTAGATGCGCATATCGTCCCACCCAATCCCGTCTCCCACCATTCGAAACCCTGCTGGCTCATAGTGGGCCCCCATATGGTCTGTCATGGTGATCCCTACCCGCTCTAGATTGCGCAGTTTAGGAGGCCCTCCGGTTCCTTGGCCATCGTCTGCTTCTACCTCACGGTGCTGTGTACCGTAAGCCAAAGCAAGAGCACCGTCATGGCGCACCGTCCCGTAACCTCTGACCGCACTCAGGTAGACGATGATGCAGGACGTGCCGGATGGAACATCGACAAAGAGTGGAGCTTTCGCAACGTCTACCCCCGCCAGGCGAACGTCAATGGTGTCGATAGTTGCGACGACGAGGTTCCCCGGAGCGCGGACAAGAGTGGTCATAAACCAGCCTAACCCGGCCGCCTGAAGGGCAACCCGAGTCACGTCAGACCGGATTGTTCAAGGACGATCCTCAGGTGACCGTCAGCGGGGCACCGTCATGAACTAGCGGTCGGATCGCCCTGACGGGCCGCCCGCATAATATACTTCGAGCATGCCGATCAACCGCCTCGACCGAGGTATTCACGCCCAGCCGTCCGTTTCCGAGTCGCGCAGGGGCACCCTGTGAGCGGCGGTCTCGTCGCTCTTTTGGACGACGTCGCGGCCCTGGCCCGCATTGCTGCCGCTTCGGTGGACGACGTCGCTGCCGGAGCCGCCAAGGCTGGGGCGAAGGCCGCCGGCGTCGTGATCGACGACGCTGCCGTTACTCCGCAGTACGTGTCAGGGGCGGACCCGTCTCGCGAACTGCCGATGATCAAACGAATCTTCTGGGGATCGCTCCGCAACAAACTGTTGATCATCCTGCCGGCACTGCTGCTGATCAGCGCCTTCATCCCGGGGGTCATTCCGTTCATCCTGATGCTCGGCGGCACCTACCTTTGCTTTGAGGGCGCCGAGAAGGTCTGGCATAAAATCCGCGGCCACTCAGCGGCTGAGAAAGCCCCGGCAGTCGAACGAGGTCCCGAGGCGGAGGCCAAGGTGACCAAGGGTGCCATCACCACGGACTTCATCCTGTCCTGCGAAATCATGGTCATTTCGATGAACGAGGTGGCCGATGAGTCCTTGTTGGCCCGGGCGATTATCCTTGTCGTCGTAGCGATCGCGATCACGGTGATCGTGTATGGAGCCGTCGCTCTCATTGTCAAAATGGACGACATCGGCCTGCATCTGACCACCAAAGACTCGGCGGGTTCGAAGCGCTTCGGTGAGTTGCTCGTCAAGGCGATGCCCGGCGTCCTCGCCGCAATCACTCTGATTGGCACGGTGGCCATGCTCTGGGTTGGCGGGCACATCATGCTTCAAGGGGTCTACGACCTAGGGTGGCACCTGCCCTATGACCTGGTCCATACCCTTGAATCACCTTTCGTCGGAATTCCGGTAGTGGGCGGCTTCCTGGCTTGGCTCGTGAATACCGTGTGCTCGGCCGTCCTCGGACTCGGCTGGGGCCTCGTCGTCATGGCGATCCTGCACCCACTCCTCAAAGCACTGCCGTTCGGCAAGGCGAAGGGCGAACACGAAGAGGGAGACGTGCGCGCCGCGATCGCCGGCTACCGGCCAGCGAAACGTAACGCTGATTCGGTCTCTTAGCTCACACCCCTCGGAGGAAGGACGAAGGCGGACTATCGCTGAGGGAGCCAGGAACAGTAATCCGGGAGTGCAACGGATGGATGTGCTGTCATTGCCTCGGAAGCCGCTGGAATTTCAGCAGCCCCTGTCTCGCGATGAATTGCTTGCGGTTATCCAGCAGGCTTTTCCCGCCGGGCCACCAGTGAATGCCGTTCGTGAGGTGTCCGGGGGCCGCTACAACACGACCTACTGGTTGGACAGAAAGGATGCACCGTCACTGATCCTGCGCGTAGCCCCCGAACCGCGCCGTCAGTCACGCCTGGAACACCAACTGCTGCGAAACGAGTATGCCAGCATTCCCTTGCTGGCGTCCGTGGGGCACCTGATGCCGGTGGTTGTCCGCGCGGATTTCACTCAAACAATCATCGAGCGTGACTACCTGATTCAGACCCATCTTCCGGGGGTTCCCGCGGCACAGGCACTCAAACTGTATACAGCCGAGCAGCAACTCGATTTCTGGTTCCAGCTAGGACAGATCCTGGCGGACATCCATTCCCAAACCGGACATCACTATGGGTCGGTGACCGGTGATCAGCACGAGAGTTGGAGTAACAGCCTCACAGCGACGTTTCACGCTATCGCAGCCGACATGGCTGATACTGGCCTTGATGCAGCGGACATTCATCAGGTGCTGCACCTGATCGAGGAACACAGCCCGGAGATCGATCAGTGTGGCCTACCGCGGCTGCTCCATGGTGATTTGTGGATCGGCAACGTCATGCTCAAGGCCGGGGAGCCGTCGCCGCGCATCGTGGGAATCTTCGACTGTGATCGCACATCATGGGGGGATCCCGAGTCGGATTGGACTCTATTCCTTCTGCGTAGTCGCTCTGACGAAGTGCAGCAGGCCTTTCGGCGTGGCTACGGACGGGCGCCCGAGGCTTCCTCCCGCGCGACCGTGAGAGGGCGTTTCTACCGCGCGCGAAGTATTGCTGAGGCTCGACTGGAATACCGCCGGATGGGGGAGGAAGAACTCATGGCAGGAACCCACATCGAGATGAAAGATGTGCTCTCGCAGTTCGACTAGCGTCGAATTCAGTCCTTCGAGGGATCCCCAAGGCCGTTCGCCTCGCCCGTGCTTGGTCAATGTCGGGCGAGGTTGATGCATCAGGATGATCACCGGAGGAGCGCGGGTTTCGCGGGGGCGTCTCCCGGTAGACTGACCGGGTGAATATTTCGCTCGCTCAACAGTCTCCAGCTGACTCCTTCGCCGAGTTCCGGACTATCGACCTGCGCGGCAGCGCCCTCACTGGCGCCGCCCTCACCGCAGTCATGCCGCGGCCGGAAGTGAGCGGCGCCGGCGTCGAGGCCCCGGTCGCCGCCATCCTGGCTGACGTTCGGGAGCGTGGCCTGACTGCACTGAGAGAACTCGCCCTGAAGTTCGACGGCGTGGAGCAGGCCTCACCGCGCGTGCCCCGCGAGGCACTGACGAGGGCCCTCAACGACCTCGCGCCGGATGTCCGGCTGGCTTTGGCCGAATCAATCGACCGCGCCCGCCGGTTTGCCGCCGCCCAGATTCCCGCTGACGTCGAGGTAGAGATTGGTGCGGGGGCCATAGTGACCCACAAATGGATAGCGGTTCGCCGGGTGGGCCTCTATGTGCCGGGTGGTCTGGCAGTGTATCCGTCGTCGGTGGTGATGAACGTGGTGCCCGCCCAGGCTGCCGGAGTCCAGTCGATTGCCGTTGCTTCTCCACCCCAGAAGGAGTTTGGTGGACTCCCGCACCCGGTGATCCTCGCCGCGGCGGAGATGCTCGGGATCCAGGAGGTGTACGCCATTGGGGGAGCGCAGGCGGTCGCAGCTTTCGCCTACGGGGTGGAGGGTGAAACCGCCGACGACACGCTCGAGCGGGTGGACGTGGTCACCGGCCCCGGCAATATCTTTGTGGCCACCGCCAAACGGCTGCTTAAGGGTACGATCGGCATCGACGCCGAGGCGGGCACCACAGAGATCGCCGTGCTGGCCGACGCCCATGCCGACCCGCGGCTGATCGCTGCTGACCTGATCAGCCAGGCTGAGCATGACCCGAACGCGGCGTCCGTCCTCATCACCGACTCCGAAGATCTCGCGGTAAAGGTCCGGAGCCAGCTGGCCGTGCAAATCGCCACCACCAAGCACGCCGGGCGGGTGCGCGAGGCGTTGGCCGGGCAACAGTCCGGCACCATCCTGGTGGACGACGTCGAGCACGGTATCGCCATCTGCGATGCGTACGCTGCCGAACACCTGGAAATCCAGACCGCGGACGCCGCGGCCGTTGCCAGCCGGATCCGCAATGCCGGCGCCGTTTTTGTTGGCGAGTACAGCCCGGTCAGCCTGGGTGACTATTGCGCCGGGTCCAACCACGTACTCCCCACCGGGGGGACGGCGACGTTCGCCTCGGGGCTGAACGTCACCACCTTCCTGAAGGCGGTGCAGGTGATCAACTACAACCGGGCTGCCCTGCAGAAAGTGAGTCGGCACATCACCAACCTTGCCGATGCTGAGGATTTGCCGGCCCACGGTGACGCTGTCATGGTTCGCTTCGGCTAACCACTACATCTAGTAATAACACTGTTGTAGTTTTCCCATATCTAGTTCTACAATGGTGGTGTTCCACACGGTGGCGCGACCACTGACCATCAGCAATTGAAAGGCGCGGCATGTTTTGTCCCTTCTGCCGTAACGCCGATTCCCGGGTGGTCGACAGTCGGTT
Organism: Arthrobacter glycogeni; assembly: GCF_054511155.1. NCBI lineage: Bacteria > Bacillati > Actinomycetota > Actinomycetes > Micrococcales > Micrococcaceae > Arthrobacter > Arthrobacter glycogeni. Next base: position 22,031 of record NZ_JBTNDE010000007.1, read on the forward strand.
AGCCGATGATGGGTCGGCTATCCGGCGTCGTCGTCAATGTCCAGAATGTGGACGCCGATTCACCACCGTGGAGACCACGAGCCTGAGCGTCATCAAGCGCTCCGGAGTCGGCGAGCCGTTCAGCCGCAGCAAAGTCATCAATGGTGCGCGGAAAGCCTGCCAGGGGCGGCCAGTCACTGAAGACGACCTCGCGTTACTTGCGCAGGAGGTTGAAGAGTCGGTTCGGGCCAGCGGCGTCGCGGAAATTGATGCCCATGAAGTGGGGCTCGCTATCCTCGGACCGCTGCAAAAGCTGGACCAGGTGGCGTATCTGCGGTTTGCCAGCGTGTATCAGGGATTCGACTCCCTTGAGGATTTCGAGGCCGCTATCGCGAAGCTGCGCCGCGAAGCAGGCAACGCGCCGACTGTGCCCACCGGTACCCAGAGGCCGCTGGCCGCGCAGTAACACTAAGCTCCGGTGGTGGCTGCGGAGGGGAAGCCGACGCCACCACCGGCACCACTTCTGGACCATCCCGGCACGCGACTGGTCGGGCGCGATGAGTCAGCGTCCGCCGCTGACGGGCAGGATCGCCCCGGTGATATAGGTAGCTTCGGCGGACAGTAGCCAGGCGACCGCAGCTGCAACCTCGTCCGGCTCCGCGGGACGACCCAACGGGACACTCTGGCTGAGCCTTTCCGCACGGTCGGGCATACCGGCCGCCGCGTGGAGCCCGGTGTTGGTGCTGCCGGGGGACACACAGTTCACCCGGATACCTTCGCGCCCCACCTCCGAGGCGAGACCAACGGTCAACACGTCGACGGCGCCCTTGGTGGCCGCATAATGCACCCAGGTACCCGGCGAGCCGGCCCTGGTTGCGGTCGAGGAGATGTTGATGATCTGCCCACCGGTACCACCCCTCAGTGTGGACATGCGCAGGACAGCCTCGCGACTGACCAGCAACGGTCCCACCACATTGACCTCGGTCACCCGCTGCAGCACGTCGGCGGGGACGTCAGCCAGCGGGCCGATCAGATTACCGGTGATCCCTGCGTTGTTCACGACGGCGGTCACCTCGCCGAGTGCACGCGCCCGGTCAAAGAGCGCGACGACGTCGGCTGCGATGCTCACATCCGCCCGAATAGCCGAGGCGGATCCTCCCGCGGCAACAATGTCGGCCACCGTCTGCAGCGCCCCTGCGCTATCAGAGGCGTAGTTCACTGCCACCACGTAGCCGTCCCGGGCGCAGCGCCGCGCGATAGCTGCACCGATTCCCCGGCTCGCGCCGGTGACAACGGCAACTCCCGGAGGGTCAGGCATCCGGAACGGCCGCCGCCAGTTTCGCCAGTCGCTTGAAGTGCAGGGCAGCCTGCAACGCGGCGCCAACAATGCCGGCCTGGTTCTTCAGCTGGGCCGGAATGATGCGGGTACGCAGTTTCAGCCCGGGCAGGTACTCCTGGCTGCGCTTGGAAATCCCGCCGCCCACAATGAACAGTTCAGGCGAAAACAGGAACTCGACGTGGGAGAAATACCGCTGCAGGCGGATCGAGTATTCGTCCCAGTCGATGCCGTCCCGTTCGCGGGCGACCGCGGAGGCCCTGGTTTCGGCGTCGTACCCGTCAATCTCCAGATGACCGAGCTCAGCGTTGGGCACCAGCTTCCCGTCAAAAATGAACGCGGACCCAATGCCGGTGCCCAGGGTGATCACCAGCACCGTTCCGTCAACGCCCTTGCCGGCTCCATAGCGCACCTCCGCGAGGCCGGCGGCGTCCGCGTCGTTGATGACGTGCACGTCGCGTTGGAGGACCGTGCTGAACAGCGTGTCGACGTCGGTGTTCACCCAGCTCTGGTCAACGTTGGCCGCCGACCGGGCGATGCCGTGCTGGATGATGGCGGGGAACGTGACACCAACGGGCACCTCGGGTGCCGGTGCGCCGGGACGGGTGGAGAGTTCGTCGACAATCCGTGCCACCACCTCGGCGACCGCCTCAGGGGTGGACGGCTGAGGGGTGGGCACGCGGTACCGTTCACCGACAATGTCACCGCCGACCAGGTCAACAATGCCGCCCTTGATGCCGGTACCGCCGATGTCGATGCCGATCACGGTGTTGGGCAGGGCCTTTCCCTGCTTCTTCTCGCTGCTCTTGCCCATGTTTCTCCAGAGTTCGTGTCTTGGCCTCCGGCGCGACAGGTGCCGCCGGGACCCGATGGTTAGGGGACGGTGAGGATCTCGGCGCCGCTGTCGGTCACCAGGAGGGTGTGCTCAAACTGCGCGGTGCGCTGACGGTCCCTGGTCAGCACGGTCCAGTCGTCGGGCCACATGTCCCATTCGATGGCGCCGAGGGTCAGCATGGGTTCGATGGTGAACGTCATGCCCGGTTCGATAATTCTGTTGTAGGCCGGTGCTGCGTCGTAATGCGGGATGATCAGTCCGGTGTGGAAGGCTTCGCCGACGCCGTGGCCGGTGAAGTCGCGCACTACCCCGTAGCCGAAGCGGCGGGCGTAGGACTCGATGGTCCTGCCAATCACGTTGATCTCGCGGCCGGGAGCCACGGCCTTGATGGCCCGGTTCAGTGATTCCTTGGTGCGCTCGACCAGCAGCCGCGACTCGTCGTCGACGTCGCCCACCAGGAAGGTGTAGTTGGTATCGCCGTGGACGCCGTCCAAATAGGCGGTGATGTCGATGTTCAGGATGTCGCCGTCGCGCACCACCGTGGTGTCGGGGATGCCGTGGCAGATCACCTCGTTCAAGGACGAGCAGAGTGACTTGGGGAACCCGCGGTAGCCCAGGGTCGACGGGTACGCTCCATTGTCGACGAGGAATTGGTGTCCCACCCGGTCCAACTGATCGGTGGTGACACCGGGTTCAATCTGGCGTCCCACCTCGACGATGGCCTGTGCAGCCAGACGGCTCGCGCGGCGAATCTTTTCGATAGTTTCGGGGGTCTTGACCTCTGACCCGGTGAAGGGGGCGGGCCCGCTGCGACCAACGTACTCGGGGCGGGGAATACTCGCTGGGACGGTCAGTTGGGGGCTGACGGTTCCCGGCACGAGATTTCCCACGGGTGCGCTGACGGATTGCTGAGGCATAGTCTTGATCTTATAGGCGGTACGGCGTCCCGCCGAAAGTCACCACCAAGGAGGACCCTCATGGCCGAATTCTGGTACAACGTGCAAACCCACGAGATCGAAGAGGACGCACAGTCCGATTGGCGGAAACTGATTGGACCCTACCCGACGCGGGCCGAGGCCGAGCGTGCCCTGGAAAAGGTGGCGCAACGCAACCAGGCGTGGGATGCCGAAGACGAGCAGTAGCGTCTAGAAGCTGTGTTCCGGGCCGGGAAAAGTCCCATTCCGGACTTCGTCAGCGTATGCGGTCGCTGCAGCAGCGAGCACTGAGCGGACGTCGGCGAACTGTTTCACGAACTTCGGCTGCCGGCCGGTGCGTACCCCGGCCATGTCCTGCCATACCAGCACCTGCCCGGTCGTGGCGTTGCCCGCCCCGATTCCGATGGTTGGCACCCTGACGGCGCGGTCGACGGCGGCGGCCACGTCGGCGGGCACCATCTCCATGAGCACGCAGAACGCCCCGGCGTCGGCGAGGGCAACGGCGTCGTCGATCAGTTCCTGCGCCGCATCACCGCGGCCCTGGACCCGGTACCCGCCGAGGGCATGCTCGCTCTGCGGGGTGAAACCGATGTGGGCCATGACGGGGATCCCGGCGGTGGCGAGCGCGCGGACGGTGTCGGCGTAGTGGCGGCCGCCCTCCATCTTTACTGCGTGGACCCCGCCCTCTTTCATCAGGCGGACCGACGATTCGATGGCCTGGGCGGGAGAGATCTCGTAGCTGCCGAAGGGAAGATCGCAGACCACGAGGGCGCGGCTGGCTCCGTTGGTGACGGCCCGCGAGAAGATGATCATCTCGTCCACGGTGATCGGCAGGGTGGTCGTGTACCCGAGGACATTGTTGGCCGCAGAATCGCCCACGAGGAGCACCTCGATGCCCGCGTCGTCGAAGATCTCGGCGGCGTATTGGTCATAGGCGGTGAGCATGGCGAAGCGGCGTCCCTCAACCTTCGCCTGTTGCAGGTGATGGGTGCGGATCCTGGCGGGGGTGGGCCGGGCTTCTCCTGCAGCTGGTGTCCCGGCGTCGGCATCGTGGGCGCCCGTACCGTAGGGTGCTGGAATCTCTGCGGAAGTCATAGTGTCGAGCCTACTTCAGAACCTCTTGTGGCAGGCGGGAAGTAGAGTGAACTGGTGGACCGACGCTCGATGATCACCCGGGACACCACCGACGGCATGAAAGAGGGTAACTATGGATCGGCAGCAAGAATTTGTACTGCGTACCATCGAGGAACGCGATGTGCGGTTTGTGCGGCTCTGGTTCACCGACGTTGTGGGTTCGTTGAAGTCGGTTGCCCTGGCACCGGCCGAGGTGGAGGGTGCATTTGAGGAGGGCCTGGGCTTTGATGGTTCGTCCATTGAAGGGCTGGCCCGCGTTTTCGAATCGGACATGCTCGCCCAACCCGACCCGTCGACGTTCCAGATCCTGCCCTGGCGGGGCGAGAAGGAACCAACCTCCAGAATGTTTTGCGACATCCTTACCCCCGACGGTATGCCGTCGACGGCTGACCCACGTGGGGTGCTGAAGCGGACTCTTGCCAAGGCAGCAGACATGGGGTTCACCTGCTACACCCACCCGGAAATCGAGTTCTACCTGCTCAAGTCAGATGAACTGGGGCCCGACGGTCAACCCATCCCGGTGGACCAGGCCGGCTATTTTGACCACGTACCGGGCGGAGTGGCCCAGGACTTCCGGCGGACAGCGGTGGCGATGCTCGAATCCGTGGGCATCTCGGTGGAGTTCAGTCACCACGAGGCCGGCCCGGGGCAGAACGAAATCGATCTCCGGTACGCGGATGCCCTGCAGACCGCCGACAACATCATGACGTTCCGCACCATCATCAAGGAGGTGGCGCTGACCCAGGACAGCTACGCCACGTTCATGCCCAAGCCGTTCTCCGATCATCCCGGCTCCGGGATGCACACCCACTTCTCCCTCTTCGAGGGCGACGCCAACGCGTTCTTCGAAGCGGGTGCCGAGTTCCAGCTGTCCAAGACGGCACGCCAGTTCATCGCCGGGATCCTGAAGCACGCACCTGAGTTCACGGCTGTCACCAACCAATTCGTCAACTCGTACAAGCGTCTCTGGGGTGGGGGAGAAGCCCCGAGCTACCTGTCCTGGGGCCACAACAACCGCTCAGCCCTGGTCCGCGTGCCGCTCTACAAGCCGAACAAGGGCCAGTCGGCGCGCATTGAGTACCGCGGTATTGATTCGGCCAGCAACCCGTACCTCGCCTACTCGGTGCTGCTCGGTGCGGGCCTGAAGGGTATCGAGGAAGGGTACGAACTTCCGCCGGGAGCCGAGGACGACGTCTGGAGTCTCACGGCCACCGAACGTCGAGCCATGGGCCATGACCCGTTGCCGGCCAGCCTTCACGACGCCATCCGGGTGATGGAGGAGTCGGAGCTGGTTGCCGGGATCCTGGGCGAGCAGGTCTTCGAAAATTTTCTGCGCAACAAGCGCGCCGAATGGCACGACTACCGGATCCAGGTCACGCCCTACGAGCTGCGACGCAACCTCGGAATTCTCTAACCTGGCGCCCGCGATGAGCCTGAACCGCCAACTCATCAGCCGGGGTTTCACCGACCTCGAGAAGAGCTCCCGTTTCCTGGCTGCGCCCGAGCTGGTGGGCATCCCGGAGGCGGCGCTGTTCGATGGGTTGGCCCGATCGGCCAACCCCGATCTGGCGTTGCAATCCCTGGTGCGGTTGCTGGCGGTCCGACCGGGCCTTGCTGCGGTGGTTGCGGACGGCGGCGCCAGCAGCGAGCCGCTATTCCGGTTGCTCGGCGCGTCCGAGGCGCTGGCCGAGTTCCTGATGAGGTGCCCGGAGCACCTCGACACCGTCAAGGTCTCCCCCAGCCGGACGCCCGGGGGAGTCTCCGCCGAGTCCCTACGGTCCTCCCTCCTCGAGTCGGTGGGCGCCGACCCGTCGTCGGGCACTCCCGTTGCCGGTCTCGGCGGCACCGCGGCGTACGCCCTGCTGCGGGCACGTTACCGGCGCCACCTGGTGGAACTTGCCGTCCGCGACCTGTGCTCGGCGTCGCCGGTCGACTACCTGCCGACCGTCGGCAAGGAACTGGCCGACCTCGCGGCGGCTGCGGTCGAAGCGGCGCTGGCCGTTTCCCGAGCCGAATTGGCGAACAGCTTCTCAGCCACCGACGTGGCATCCGTCCGCCTCGCGGTGATGGGGATGGGCAAGTGCGGTGCCGGTGAGCTGAACTACATTTCCGACGTCGACGTCATCTACGTGATCGAAGCGTCGGACCTGGCCGAGGATCTGGCGACCCGGATTGGTACAGCGCTGGCCACCGGGATTTCGCGGGCCATCTCCGCCAGCGGAGGTGAGCCCGGCCTGTGGGAAGTGGACGCCAACCTACGCCCGGAGGGGCGGGACGGCCCACTGGTGCGCACCCTCGATTCCCACCTGTCCTACTACGCGCGGTGGGCGCAAAGCTGGGAATTCCAGGCTCTGCTTAAGGCCCGTACCATTGCCGGCGACGCCGATCTGGGCCGCCGCTACGAGGAGTCAGTGGCGCCGCTGGTCTGGAACTCGTCCGAACGTGAGGGGTTTGTTGACTCGGTGCAGGCGATGCGCCGCCGGGTGACCGACAATATTCCGTCCCATGAGGCGGAGCGGCAGCTGAAGCTCGGCCCGGGCGGGCTCCGCGACGTAGAATTTACTGTTCAGCTGCTGCAGCTGGTGCACGGCAAAGCCGACGAATCGATCCGGATCCGCGACACCACCTCAGCCATCGCCGCGCTCAGCGCCGCCGGCTATATCGGCCGGACCGATGCCAAAGCGTTCGACGAGTCCTACCGGTATCTGCGCGTCCTTGAGCACCGGATTCAGCTCGTCAATATGCGCCGTACCCACCTGATGCCCGAGGGCGACGCGTCCCGGCGGGCCCTCGCCATGTCCTCCCAGGGGGCGCAGCTCACCACTCGCCCCGCCGCTGCTGCGCTGCTGGAGCAGTGGCAGCAGACCAAGCGGTTGGTGCGCGGGCTCCACGAGAACATCTTCTACCGTCCACTTCTCAATACTGCTGCGAATCTCAGCGTCGACGAGGTCAGGTTGACGCCCGAAGCGGCCCGCGCACGGCTAGCCGCGCTGGGTTACCTGGACCCGAAGGTGGCGATGCGCCACATCGAAGCGCTCACCTCGGGTCTCAGCAGGCGGTCCGCGCTGCAACGGAACCTTCTGCCGGTCCTCCTGGGCTGGTTGGCCGACGGGGTGGATCCCGACGCCGGGCTCCTGGGCTTCCGCCGTCTGAGCGAGGGCCTCGGGCAGACCCACTGGTACCTGGGTATGCTTCGAGACTCTAAAGCTGCGGCCGAGCGGCTCTGCCACATCCTCTCCAGCAGCCGCTTTATCGCGGACTTGCTGGAAGTCTCACCCGAGTCGACCAAGTGGCTGGGCAATGACAGAGACCTGCTTCCAGTCGACTTCGAGGCCCAGTGGGGTGAGATCCAGTCGAAGATGTCGCGTCACCCCCAACCACGCGAGGCGATGCGCCTGATCCGGCTCATTCGTCGTCGTGAGCTGCTGCGCATTGCTATTGCCGACAGTTCAGGGCTGCTGGATCAGGCGGCGGTGGGCGCCGCCCTTTCCGCCACCGACCGCGCCGCCATCCTCGGCGCACTGCATGTGGCCGAGGGCGCGATCTTCGCGAATGAGAAGCAGTTGACCGACGTCGTCGTCGTCGCGATGGGGCGGCAGGGCGGCCGTGAGATCACTTATGGGTCGGACGCTGACGTAATGTACGTGCACCGGGCCCGTCAGGGGGCCGACGAGGCGGCAGCGCAAAACCAGGCGGAGCGGATTGTCAGCCAGCTCTCTGCCCTGCTGCAGCAACCCTGCTCACCCGCCATCCAGGCGGAGCGGGTGCTAGAGGTCGACGCCGACCTGCGCCCGGAGGGCAAACAGGGGCCGATGGTGAGATCCCTTGAGTCGTTCCGCGAGTATTACCGGCGCTGGTCCCTAGTCTGGGAGTCGCAGGCGCTCCTGCGCGCGCTGCCCGTGGCAGGGAGCGACGACCTGGCCGCAGCGTTCACCGAGCTGATTGACCCGATCCGGTATCCCGAGGAACTGTCCGGCCAGAGTTTGCGCGAGATCCGCCGTTTGAAGGCGCGGATGGAGTCGGAGCGCCTTCCTCGCGGTGCCGACCCGTCGCGCCACCTCAAACTCGGTCGGGGCGGGCTCAGCGACGTCGAGTGGCTGGTGCAACTGCTGCAACTGCAGCATGCTCACGCGAACCCTGATCTGAAGACCACCTCGACCCTCGCGGCCATGGATGCCATCGAGGCCGCCGAGCTTCTGCCCGCCTCTGATGTGCAGACCCTACGGCGCAGCTGGTGCCTGTCGAGCAGGGTGCGGGCAGCCAATGTGATCTGGAGCGGTAGGGCATCGGATCTGCTGCCGTCCTCGCGGCGCGACCTTGAAGCGGTGGCCCGCTGGTGCGGGTACGGGCCGGGAATGGGCGCGCGGCTGGAGGAGGACTACCTGCGGATCACCCGCCGCAGCCGTGCCATCTTCGAGCGGTCGTTTTACGGCTACTAGCAGCACACCTGCCCGCCAGGACTGCCCGTTCGGTAGGCATAAACGTTCATGCCCAGTAGCTAGCTCGCCTACTGGGCCCCTGTGTGGGGTTTCTCTTGCCTCGCACCCCAACGTCAACTAGGGCTGACGGATGGAGGTGGAACGCATGAAGACACTCGTCGGATCGCTCGACGACGGCGGGCCGGTCAACCGGCTGCAGGCCGTCAGTGAGCTACGCAAGGAACTCGGCCGGGCCGAGACTGCTGCCGTCCGGCAGGCACGCCAGGCAGGGCTGTCCTGGGAGGCCATCGCCCAGGCGCTCGGGGTGACCCGTCAGGCCGTACACAAGAAGTACGGGAGGACGTAAACCATGTGAGCCGCGACACGCCCCAGGATTCATCGAGGGAGCTTGCACAGTTGCACCAGCATCTGCCGTTACCTTTTGATATCAGGTAGGAACCGCTCAGGGAGGATGCTCGTGATGACGAACAACAGTGCAATGACGCAAGTTGGTGGTCGGTCACTACTCGCTGTGGTCGGGGCGATCGGTGTTGAGGCCGCCATGAGGGTCAGTACAGCGGTGCGGGACGCCATCATGGTGCTCACCTCGCTGGACGAAGCATCCTACTGACCTGCCGCTGATCCACCACAAAACAGAAGACCCGCACGGTGATCCGTGCGGGTCTTCTGTCATCTAGAGACTAGACGCCGTAGTACAGCTCGAACTCGTAAGGATTCGGCCGCAATGACAGCGGGATGATCTCGAATTCGCGCTTGTAGTCGATCCAGGTGTCGATCAGGTCCTGGGTGAAGACACCGCCGGCCTGCAGGAACTCGTTGTCGGCCTCGAGGGCGAGCAGAGCTTCCTCCAGCGAACCTGGAGCCTTCTGGATATCTTTGGCTTCCTCCGCGGGAAGCTCGTAGAGGTCCTTGTCGATCGGGTCAGCTGGCTCGATCCGGTTCTTGATGCCGTCGAGGCCGGCCATCAGCTGGGCCGCGAACGCCAGGTACGGGTTGGAGGAGGGGTCTGGCGCGCGGAACTCGATGCGCTTTGCCTTCGGGTTGGAGCCCGTGATCGGGATCCGGATGCCGGCTGAGCGGTTGCCCTGCGAGTACACCATATTGACCGGGGCTTCGAAGCCCTTGACCAGACGACGGTAGGAGTTAACCGTCGGGTTGGTAAACGCGAGGACCGCCGAGGCGTGCTTCAGCAGGCCGCCGATGTACCAGCGTGCCATGTCGGACAGTCCTGCGTAACCGCGCTCGTCGTAGAACAGCGGCTCGCCCGCACTCCACAGCGACTGGTGGCAGTGCATGCCCGAGCCGTTGTCTCCGAAGACTGGCTTCGGCATGAACGTTGCCGATTTGCCCCACGCATCGGACACGTTCTTGACGATGTACTTGAACTTCTGCAGGTCATCAGCAGCATGCGTCATGGTGGTGAACTTGTAATTGATCTCTGCCTGGCCGGCGCCACCTACCTCGTGGTGGGACCGCTCAACCTCAAGGCCAGCGTTGTCCAGCTCGACACAGATCGCGTCACGGAGGTCGGCCTGCTTGTCGACGGGGGAGACAGGGAAGTAGCCGCCCTTGAACGGGGTCTTGTTGCCAAGGTTCCCGCCCTCTTCTTCGCGGCCGCTGTTCCAGGGTGCCTCAATTGAGTCGACCTTGTAGAAGCTGCCCTGAGGCAGGGACTCGTACTGCACGTTGTCAAAGATGTAGAACTCGGCTTCCGGCGCGAAGAACGCGGTATCGGCGATGCCGGTGGAGCTCAGGTACGCCTCGGCGCGTTCTGCCACACCCCGCGGGTCACGGTGGTAGGGATCGCCGGTCCGAGGATTCACAATCGAGAAGCTCAGCGCAAGCGTCTTCTCCATGCGGAAGGGATCAATGAACGCAGTAGTGACGTCCGGAATCAGCTGCATGTCCGACTCGGCAATTCCCTGGAAGCCGCGGATCGACGAACCGTCGAACAGCTGGCCGTTGACAAAGAAGTCTGCATCGACCGACTTTGCCGGAACGTTGAAGTGCTGCTGCACTCCGGGAAGATCGGTGAATCGGACGTCGACAAACTTCACGTCTTCGTCAGCGATGAACTTGAGGACTTCGTCCGCATTCTTGAACATCGTTTATGCTCCTAACGCATGTGGGGGGTAACGACCGGGGGCAGATTAGAGGCCTTATGCGCCGCCGCCGCAATGGTTACAACTGTAGGAGTTTGCAGTTTCCCACTGGTGTCACGATTGTTTCCGGCACGTTACTTAATGGATGGTCGGGGACTGGAGGCTCTTTCAGCCTAGCGTGATTTAGCCCGGCGGGTCGGAGGGCGACGCGGGCGACGACGACGACGACGCGCAGTCGGCCCGGGCGAACGCGTTAAGATTGGATTGTGGTAGACAGAAACGACATCGGTTCATGGCTCGGCGGTACACCGGCTGATAGTTCCAACTACTGGCCGGGCCAGGGGATGGGCCGACCCAAGGATGGTCCGGCGGCGATCGCCCGGCCGGGGCGCCGAATCGTTGCCCTGCTGATCGATTGGGCTCTCGCGTCGCTGATGTCCTACGGATTCCTCGACTACAACAGCTTCGCCACGCTGGGCATCTTTGCCGTGATGCAGCTCCTACTGGTGGGCTTCTTCGGCTACAGCATCGGCCACCGAATGGCGGGAATGCAAGTACAGACCGTCGCAGGCCGTCCCGCCGGTTACGCAAAAGCGCTGGTCCGCACCCTTCTAATCTGCCTCGTGATTCCGGCAGTGATTGTCGACCGCGATCAACGTGGCGTCCACGACCGGGCCGTGAACACCGTCCTGGTCCGCACCTAACCAGAACCTGGCACCTCATCATGGGACAGCGCTGCGTCGTCGGCTGACCCGGATATTCGCTGACTGCACAATGACACTGACTGCACCATGAGAGACACCGAATGATCGAGATCCTGAACGCAACCGAACTGATCCGGGCCAAAGACACCGGCGCGCTGGTGGCCACCATCCTGCAGACGGTGAAGAGCCGCTGCACGATCGGCACCAACCTTCTGGACATCAACGCCTGGACGAAGACGATGATCACCGACGCCGGAGCGGAGTCCTGCTACGTCGACTACGCGCCCTCGTTTGGCCGCGGACCGTTTGGTCACTACATCTGCACGGCCGTCAACGATGCGGTGCTCCACGGGCTGCCCCATGACTATGCCCTGGCCGACGGCGACCTGCTCACGCTCGATCTCGCCGTCTCCAAGCGCGGCATCGCCGCTGACTCGGCCATCAGTTTCATCGTGGGGGATTCGGAGCCGACGGAGAGCGTGGAAATGATCCTCGCCACCGAACGCGCTCTCGCCTCAGCCATCGCCACGGCCGGCCCCGGAGTGAAAATCGGGGATATTTCCTATGCCATCGGCAGGGTTCTCACCGACGCGGGGTATCCGATCAATACCGAGTTCGGCGGTCACGGCATCGGATCGACCATGCACCAGGAACCACATGTCCCAAATATGGGGAGACCAGGCCGCGGCTATGTGCTCCGGCCCGGACTGCTTCTGGCGCTGGAGCCGTGGGTCATGGTGGACACCGCCAAGCTCGTCACGGACCCCGACGGCTGGACCCTCAGGAGCGCCACCGGTTGTCGGACGGCCCACAGTGAGCACACCATCGCCATCACCGACGACGGCGCCGAGATTCTCACTCTGCCGGGCTAGACGAATCTATCGAACCGGAAATACCTGCAGACATAAAAAAGCCGACCCTAGTCCGAAGGAAAAGCTCCCGGGACTAAAGCCGGCTTTCACGTTTTGCTTAGCGGCCGCGCATTGCCTTGCGGTCCGGGCGTGCCTTGAACGGGTCGATGCCCTTCGGGATCGGCAGCTTGGTTCCTAGGGCAGTAAGCCGCTTGTTCACGGCCTGGACTTCCTGCTTGGTTAGATTCTTCTTGAGCTTCTGGGCCTTCTTGGCCACTTGGGCCAGAGGAACCTGTCCTTCGCCGCGCCCGGCCTCAATAACGTGCACCTTCACGTTGGGGACGATTCTGGCCATCTTGCGGCGTTCGGCCTCAGCCAGCGGCTTGACCCGGGCCGACGGACCCTCGGTCACGAGGACGATACCTGGCCGGCCAATGGCGCGGAACACCGCGTCCTGCGAACGGGGGTTCATCGCGACTGGCTGGTCCTGAAGGATCCACCCGCGCCGCAGTACACTCAGCGCAGCGCCTGCCGCGCCTGCCTGGCCCTCGATCTGGGAGAACGCTGCCCGCTCGGCTCGCCGGGAGAGGATGAAGACCGCTGCAAGGAAGCCCAGTGGGATGGCGATGATCAGCATGGTGATCCAGTTTTGGATCAGGAATCCGATCACCAAGCCGACGGCGACAATCGACAGGAAGGCCAGCAGCATGATCCACACGACGTTGGGATCGTTCCGCCGGGTCATTTTGAAGACCTCGGAGATCTGCTTCATCCGCCCGGTTTTCTTCGGCCCCTTCTCTGGCTTTGGCTTTCGGGAGAAGAGGCGCCGCTTAGGGGTGGATGATCCGTCTGATTCAGTGCTGTTGGCCATAGTGACTCAATTCTACGTGATCCGGGATGTCAGGCGGACGTGCGGAAACCACCCTGGTCGGTCGATCAAGGCGGTCCCGAACCGACCGAAGGGTTAGCCGGTTGGTGCGAGGCTCGACGCTTCTTGGAGCGTCGAGCCGGAATCCTCGATGTGTGCCAGTGCGGGCGGCAACTCGAGGCCCTTCTTGCGCATGGCGCGCGCCCAGAGCCTGCCGGCACGGTAGGACGAACGCACCAGAGGTCCGCTCATGACGCCCAGAAAACCAATCTCCTCTGCCTCTTCCCGGAGTTCGACGAACTCCTGGGGCTTCACCCAACGGTCCACTGGGAGGTGGCGTTCGCTGGGTCGCAGGTACTGGTTGATGGTGATCAGGTCGCACCCGGCGTCGTGCAGGTCCCGCATGGCCTCGGAAATTTCCTGTCGGGTTTCGCCCATGCCGAGGATCAGGTTAGATTTGGTCACCATGCCGAGGTCCCGGCCCTGGGTGACGACATCGAGGGACCGTTCATAGCGGAAAGCGGGGCGGATGCGCTTGAAGATGCGCGGGACCGTCTCAACGTTGTGGGCGAAGACCTCCGGCGCAGCATCGCAGATGGCCTTGATGTGCTCTGGCTTACCCGAGAAGTCGGGGATCAGGATTTCGACGCCGGTGCCCGGGTTCATGCTGTGGATCTGGCGAATAGTCTCCGCGTATAGCCAGACGCCCTCATCGGCGAGGTCATCACGGGCGACGCCGGTCACCGTGGCATAGCGCAGATTCATTGACTGTACCGACTGCGCTACCTTAAACGGTTCGCTCCGGTCCAGCGGCTGGGGCTTGCCGGTATCAATCTGGCAGAAGTCACAGCGGCGGGTGCACTCGGAGCCGCCGATCAGGAAGGTAGCCTCCCGGTCTTCCCAGCACTCGAAAATATTGGGACAGCCAGCCTCCTCACAGACAGTGTGAAGGCCCTCCTTCTTCACCAGGTTCTTCATGGCCACGAATTCGGGGCCGATGTTCACCTTCGCTTTGATCCAGTCGGGTTTACGCTCCACCGGGATCTCGGCGTTTCTCGCCTCGATGCGGAGAAGGCGGCGTCCTTCGGGGGCCAGGCTCACAGGTTATGCTCCTTCCGGCCGGATACCGGCTGGGTTGACTGTGTTTGCCGGGCGGACATCCTCTGCCGCCCCGGCAACCAGTGATGATTCATTCTTGCGCAGTTCTTCTTCAATCCGCGAAACGATGTCCGACGGCGTCACCGTGCGGCCCGTTTCAGCCGAGATGGTGGTCACCCCAGCATCAGAGATACCGCACGGCACAATCTGGGTGAAGGGCATCAGATCGTTGCTGCAGTTCACCGCGAATCCGTGCATAGTGACCCGCCGGTTGATGCGGATCCCGATGGCAGCAATCTTGCGGTCGGGTCCGCGTTCGTCGGCAGCGACCCAGACCCCCGACCTGCCGTCGATCCGGACCCCCGAGACCCCATAGTCCCGAAGGACGGAGATGATCACATCTTCGAGGATGGCCACGTACCCGGTGACCCGCGTCGGCTCGGGAAGGGCCAGGATGGGGTACCCCACCAGCTGGCCGGGTCCGTGCCAGGTGAGTTTCCCGCCACGATCAACCGGGACAACAGGCGTTCCGTCGAAGGGCCGTTCATGGTCTTCGGTTCGCCGCCCTGCCGTGTACACGGCCTCGTGTTCCAGCAGGAGGACGGTGCTCGGGGTAGTCCCTGCCACAACGCCGGCGTGCAGCTCGCGTTGCAGATCCCACCCGGCCCCATAGTCGACAAAATCCGGGTCCAGCCCAACCCGCGAGTACTGAAGTGTCATGGATCAAGGGTAGACCTGCGGGAGGTCATCGCTGACATCAACGGCGCCGTGCCCGCGGTCCTTGTGGATAACTTCTGCGGGATCTTTGGCGATCCGCTACAACTGGTGCATGGACAGCACACCTGCCGGCATCGGAGCCCAGCACGTCCCGGACCCTGCTCCGCCGGTGCTGCACGGCTATCATAATGAACGTCTGCTGGGGCGCGGGGGAAGCGCCAGCGTCTGGCTGATCCGGAACGCCGCGGGGGAAGCTTTCGCCCTGAAGGTCATCGACCCGGCCACCGACGTCCACCTCGACCCGGCCACCGACGTCCACCTCGATACGGACGCCCTCCGGCGGGAGGAACGGTTTCTTGCGCGGTTCCGCCACGACCACCTGCTCGCGGTGCACGATCTGGTGGCCACCGAGCAGGGCACGGCGCTGAGGATGGAGTACGCAGCGGGCGGATCCCTACTCCACCTCATCTCGGTACGGGGACCACTGCCGCCGGGGGAGGTGGTGACAGTGCTGACGCCCATGGCCCAGGTCCTCGCCTACCTGCACGATGAGGGAGCCGCACACGGCGACGTCTCTCCCGGCAACATTGTGTTCACTGAGCTGGGCAAGCCGCTGCTGGCGGACTTCGGGATTGGCCGCCTCCTCGGAGAGGGAGGCCGCTCCGCCGGCGGGACCCCCGGGTTTCACGAGGGTTCCCCCGATCCTGACCGCTTGAACACCGAAGCGGACATTTATGCGCTGGCAGCTGTCGGTTGGTTCGCTCTCACCGGCAGGGTCCCGGGACCAGCGATGCAGCGGCCGCCGCTTTCCTTGCTGGTGCCGGAGACGCCTGCCGAGCTTCTCGACCTCATCAACTGGGGCCTGGACGGTGACCCGGCGGCCCGGCCCGGAGCCCATGAGTTCGCGCGGGCGGTGCAGCGCACGGCCCAGGCCGAGCCGCTGGACCTGGTGGCGGCAGTCCACCCGGAGGTGCTGCCTAACCTCAGGACGCGCCGGTCCTATCCTGATGAAACAGCAACGAGGCCCGGACGACGTCGCCGGCGAGGTGCCCGACGCCTGGCCGATCCCAGACTTGGCCGGCGCCATTCCGCAACGCGGAAAGCCCGTCTGCGGACGATGGGGAACCGCGCTACGGGGAACCGTGCTGGTGCCGTCCGCTCCGTTAGCATCCGCGCTGTTGGTGTGGCAGGACTGGCAGCCGCTGTTCTCACCCTGATCGGACTGCTGATCTCCGGGGTGCTGGGCGTTGCGCCTGCGCTGCTCGGTGGAGGGGTGGACGCCGTCCTACCACCCTCGACAGCGGCCCCTCCCGGCTCCACACCTCCCGGCTCCACCCCGGCGCGGGAACTGCCTCCTGCGGCTGCTGTACCCACCGAGCTGGGCGGCCGCGCTGTCGACGGAGTGCCCGCCGAGGTCCTCGCGGGGACGGATCCGCGCGCCGTCCTGCCCTACCTGTCGAAGGTCAGGGAGCATGCCTACGAAACCGCCGATCCGGCACTGTTGCAGCTGGTCAACGTGAGGGGATCGACGGCGATGGCCGCCGATAGCCAGGCCGTTGCGGAGTTGGCACGTCGGGGGCACATTCTGGCCGGGCTCACGATAGAACTCACGGACGTCGCGCCAGCCACCTCTCCGGGCCCCGCGGGCAGCCCCGAAACCGGCTGGGGGGACGATGCCGCAGCTACCGCAGTCCTCATAGCGACAGCAACGACGTCGGGGTACACCGAGGTCGTTGCCGGTGGGACGCAGCCCGGCAACGTGGAGCAGACCCAGTCCTCCCCAGTCACCCAGCAACTCTTTTTCGTTCTGGAACAGGAGGATGGCAGGTGGCGGATTCGCGCGGTCCACGAACCCTAGGCGCCGGGTGCTAGGTGTCCCGGGATTCGCCCACCCATCTAGCCAGGTCGTCGAGGGACTCGTGACGGAACTCGAACCCGGCCCGCTTGAGCACCGTGGGGTCGAGCCGGGCGCTGGGCAGCAACAGTTCGCGGGCCAGCTGTCCCAGAACAGTGGTCAACACCCACTCGGGCACCCTGAACCGGGTGGGGCGATTGAGCGCCGCGCCGAGGGCCACCGTCAGATCCGTCACCGTGGCGGGGGAGGGGGAGGAGATATTGACTGGGCCACTGACCTCGGCGTCGAGCAGGAAAGCCATCGCGCGGACCTGGTCATCAAGGGTCACCCATGGCCACCATTGGTCACCGGAACCCAGGGGCCCGCCAACGAAGAACTTCAGTGGCAGCAACAGTTTGGGCAGCGCGCCGCCGCTGGCGGACATCACCACGCCGGTGCGCATTAGGACCGTGCGCACCGACGACGGAGCGCGGAGCGCCTCAGCTTCCCACCGCCGGCAAATATCGGAGAGGAGGAGCTCACCGGATTCAGCGCTCTCCGGCAACACCTCTGATCCGCGGTCCCCGTAAAACCCTGACGCTGACTGGCTCAGGAACGTTGCCGGCGGTGCTGCCGCACGGCGCATGCTGTCCACCAGTGTCCGGGTCGCCGTCAGCCGGGATGAGTAGAGGGTCTCCTTGTATCCGCGGGTCCAGGGCGCCCCGGCAATTCCTGCCCCCGACAGGTTGACGACCGCGTCGGTGGCGTCCATGATCGCCGGATCCAGCCGACCGCTTGTCGGGTCCCACTGGATCTCATCAGGTCCCGACGGCGTGCGGCGGACCAGTCGCTTCACCTGATGCGTGCCCGGGTTGAACTGCTTGACGAAGGCCTTGCCAATGGTTCCGGAGGCACCGGAGATCAGAATTCTCATACCCCTATCCCACCACTCGGACGGGCCGGATGGGAACAACTTACTCCCGTGGCGCTGCAACGTTTGGCCGCGGCTGCCCTGCGCCGCCGCCGGGTGGGTCTGTGGCTATGATCGACTGATGGGTTCCTCACACTACTTACGCTTTCCGCATGTCCACGGTGACCTGCTCACTTTCGTAGCCGAAAACGATGTCTGGGTTGCGCCAGTATCCGGGGGACGCGCGTGGCGGATCTCGGCCATGCAGTTGCCTGCACGTGGCCCCCGGTTCTCACCTGATGGGTCGACCATCGCCTGGGCCGTCACCCAGGCAGGTGCGCCGGAAGTGGTGGCTGCCGACACCGAGGGCGGGAACTTCCGCCGCCTGACCTACTGGGGGCACCAAAGCACCAAGGTCCGCGGATTTACCGCCGACGGCGAGGTGATAGCCACCAGCGCCTTCCGGCATGAGGACCCCCGCCACGCCTGGGGCTACCGGGTTCCGCTGGATGGCTCAGCCCAGACGGCTTTCCCCTACGGCCCGCTCGATGCGATCGTGCACGGCCCGGCGGTCGGCGACGAGCGGCCCCTCGTCATCTCCAGCGTGCTCACCCGCGAGCCCGCCTGGTGGAAGCGATACCGGGGCGGCACGGCCGGGAAGCTGTGGATGGACGCCGACGGGTCGGGGGACTTCACCCGTTTCCTCCCAGAGCTCGACGGTAACCTTGCCGACCCCATGTGGATCAACAACCGTCTCGCCTTCCTGTCCGACCACGAAGGTTACGGAAATCTGTACTCGGTGACGCCACAGGGCGGGGACCTGCAGCGCCACACCGACCACGAGGACTTCTACGTACGGCACGCCACCTCTGATGGCACCCGAATCGTGTACGAATCCGCCGGATCCCTTTGGCTCATGACCTCGCACGACGCCGAGCCGGTCAAGGTGGACATCTCACTCGGGTCAGCTTCGACCGGACGCCGTCCCCAGCCCCTGAATGTGGTCAGGCACCTCACCGCGGTCACCCCGGTAGCGTCCGGTGTAGCCAGCGTCGTGGAGAGCCATGGCACCCTGCACTGGCTGACCCACCGGGATGGACCGTCGAGGGTGGTGGAGGCCACCGCTGGAGTCCGCGCCCGGCTCGGGCGGCCTCTCGGCGTTGACCGCGTGGCTTACATCGCCGACCGTGATGGAGAGGAGGCACTGTTCATCAGCAACGTCTTTGAGCCGCGTGTCCACCCCGGCCCGGTCGGGGGGAGCCAGCCCGGTGGCGTCCGGGCGGCGGCCCGCGGTCCGGGCTCGCCAATCCATGGGGAGCCCGTCCTGCCGGCGCCCGTTCCCGCGGTCAGTACGCCCGACGACCCGGCCCAGCCGGTCCCCGACGCCCACCTGGGTTCCGGCCCGGACTCATCCCGTGAGGGTGAGCGGCAAAGCGCGCCAGCCGAAGACATCGTGGTGGCCCAGGACAGCGCGGTCGGCGCCGGAGTCTCCCGCTGGGCGTTCGACGGACCCTTCAGGACCAGCAACCTCACCACCAGCCCAGACGGGACGCGCGTGGCAGTCGCTGGCGAGAAGGGAGAGATCCTGGTACTGGAGGTGGCCACCGGCGCACTGTTCACCCTTGCCTCCACCCACCACGGTGCGGTCGACGATTTAGCCTTCTCACCGGATTCCCGGTGGCTGACCTGGGCAGAACCGGTGACGGGTGAGGGTGCGCGGACCCGCGTCCGGATGGCCCAGGCAGAGTCCGGCGCCGAGGTCCTCGATGTGACTGACGGACGGTTCCGCGACCATTCACCGGTGTTCACCCGGGATGGCCGCTTCCTGGCGTTTCTGTCGGACCGAAGCTTCGATCCGGTCTATGACACCCACCGTTTTGACCTCAGTTTCCCTGTCTCCACCAAGCCGTACCTGGTGGCCCTTGCCGCTGACACACCGTCGCCGTTCGGTCCGTCAGTACACCCGGCCGGCTCGGCCTCGCCCTCCACGACCTCCACGTCCTCCGCGGACGCTGACGAGACCAACCAGCCAGTCGTCGTCGACCCGGACCGTCTCGCCGAACGGATCATCGCCGTTCCCGTGCCGCAGGGCGGATACGAAGGACTGCGCGCCGTCGACGGCGCGCTGCTGTGGACAGCAATGGACCGTGTCGGCGTGACCGGCGACGGTCGGGCCACGACCACAGCCAAGGACCCGGCGAAGAGGCTGGAACGCTTTGACCTCGCCAAGCGTGACACGGAGACGCTGGTGGCGGAGGTGGACAGCTTTGAGGTGAGCGGCGACGGAGCGAAAGCAGTCTTGATCCACGCTGGAAAGGTGACAGCCGTGCCCACCAGGGGCAAGGTGGACAAGGAATCACCGGACTTCGTTGAGGTTGATCTGGGTCGGATCCGCGTGCTGCTTGACCCAGTCAGCGTGTGGCGGCAGGCCTTTGACGAAACCTGGCGGCTGCAGCGCGACTTTTTCTGGGCCGAAGACATGGGCGGCCTCGACTGGCCGGCCATCCGCGACCGGTACCGGCCCCTGGTGGAGCGGCTCGGGTCGCACGATGACCTGGTGGATGTGCTCTGGGAGGTGCAGGGGGAGCTGGGGACCTCCCACGCGTATGTGACGCCCATGCTCTTCGGCGAACCGGGGACCGGTGCCCAGGGTTTCCTGGGTGCGGAGCTGGCCCCATCGGCCGACGGCTGGGTAGTGAAGCGGATCTTCGCCGGTGAGTCCTCGGACCCGCAGGCAGTCTCCCCGCTGACCGCGCCGGGCGTGGCGGTAGCCGTTGGCGACATCATTGCCGCTGTGGACGGGGTGCCGGTGCCGTTGGCTCACGGTCCGGCGGTCCTGCTCACCGGTGCCGCCGGGAAGACCGTCGAACTGACGGTGGTCCGGCCGGCCGGGGATGACACGGATGACGGCGGATCGTCGGTCAGGCGGGTCGCCGTGGTGCCGCTGCGCAGCGAGGAACGCCTGCGGTACCAGAACTGGGTCAACGCCAACCGGGCGATCGTTCATCAAGCGTCAGGGGGGACCTTCGGGTACCTGCACGTGCCGGACATGGTGGCGCGCGGCTGGGCCCAGCTGCACCGCGATCTGGACCGGGAAACCGCCCGCGACGGGCTCGTCGTCGATGTCCGCCGCAACCGCGGCGGCCACACCTCGCAGCTCGTCGCGGAGCTCATCGGCCGGAAAGTCACCGCCTGGTCCTTTCCCCGCGGTGAGCAGCCCGGCACCTACCCGGCCCACGCTCCCCGCGGACCAGTGGTCATCCTGACCGACGAGTTCGCCGGATCCGACGGCGACATCATCACCCAGGTCGCCAAACTCAGGGGGATCGGCCCGGTCATTGGGACGCGCACCTGGGGCGGCGTCATCGGG
The DNA here is from genome assembly GCF_054511155.1 of Arthrobacter glycogeni. Lineage (NCBI taxonomy): Bacteria > Bacillati > Actinomycetota > Actinomycetes > Micrococcales > Micrococcaceae > Arthrobacter > Arthrobacter glycogeni. The sequence goes on from NZ_JBTNDE010000007.1 coordinate 43,143, forward strand.
ATCGACGGCAGGTTCTCGCTCGCCGACGGTACGGCGGTAACCCAGCCGCGGTACGCGTTCTGGATGACGGGCGGCGTCGAATGGGGTGTGGAGAACTATGGGGTGGATCCTGACATTGAGGTACCGTTCCCGCCGCACGCCTACGCCGCAGGGGAGGACCCCCAGCTCGAACAGGGCGTCGCTATCCTGCGCGAAATGATCGCCGAGCTGCCCACCGATGTGCCACCGGAGCGCGCGAATCACCCCCGGCTCAATCCGGGCCCCCTGCCTGCACGACCCGCCAGGGCCTAGAGCCACAGGGCAGGTCAATGCGTTCCACACGACAAAGGCGGCCATTCGGTGAGAACCGAATGGCCGCCTTTTTCGTGCTTCCGAGCGTTACGCCTGCAGGGTTGCCTCAAGAGAGATGCTCTTGACGCCGGCCAGCGCCTGGGAGACAGGGCAGCCGACCTTGGCGGACTCGGCGATGCGCTGGAAGTCGGCTTCCTCGATGCCAGGAATCACAGCTTTGAGGATCAGCCGGATGGCGGTGATTCCTTCACCAGGCACGAAATCGACCTCGGCTTTGGTCTCGATCCGGTCGGCGGTCTTGCCTTCCTCGCTGAGCGCCAGGCTGAATGCCATGGAGAAGCAGGAGGAGTGGGCGGCGGCGATCAGCTCTTCAGGGCTGGTCTTGCCTCCTGCCTCTTCCGAGCGGGCTTTCCAGGTGACGTCATAGGTACCCAGGCCGGACGAGTCGAGACTGACCTGTCCGGTTCCGGACTGTAGGTTGCCGCTCCAGATGGTGTGGGCATTACGAACTGTAGCCATAACTGATTCTCCTTTGTGGGTGATTGCTGACCTCGGCGTTGGTGTTGGTTACAGACCGAGATCCGATTCGAACGCTCCGGCTTCGAGGCGCGCCTTCAGCGACTGCAGGAAGCGGCCGGCGTCGGCGCCGTCCACCAGACGGTGGTCGTAGCTCAGGCTGAGGTACATCATCGAGCGGATCGCAATGGTGTCTTCACCGTTGGCGGTCACCACGACAGGGCGCTTCACAATAGCACCGGTGCCCAGGATGCCGACTTGGGGCTGGTTGATGATCGGGGTGTCGAACAAGGCGCCTACCGAGCCGATGTTCGTGATGGTAAAGGTACCGCCGGACAGCTCGTCCGGTCCGATCTTGCCGCTGCGGGTCCGGGATCCGACGTCGGCGATTTTCTTGGCCAGACCAGCCAGGTTCAGATTCCCGGCGTCGCTGATCACCGGAACCAGGAGGCCTTTTTCGGTGTCTACAGCGATCGCAAGGTGCTCGGCGTCGTGGTAGGTGATTTCCTTGGCCTCCTCATCGAACGAGGCGTTCAGCTTGGGGTGCTGCTTGAGCGCCTCGGTCACTGCCTTGGAAATGAAGGGCAGGAACGTGAGCTTGGCGCCGTTCTGGGCCTGGAAGTTGTCCTTGGTGGAGGTGCGCAGGCGAGCCACCTTGCTCATGTCCACTTCGATGACCTGGGTCAGCTGGGCTGAGATTTCCAGTGACTCGCGCATGCGACGGGCGATGGTCTGCCGGATACGTGGGGCCTTCTCGACAGTTCCGCGAAGCTTGGCTGCCTCAGCGGATGGCTCTGCCGGTGCTGGCGGTGCTGCGGACGCTGCGGGTGCTGGAGCTGGCTCGGCCGTCTTCTTCGCAGCCTCGGCGGCTTCGAGAACATCCTGCTTGCGGATCCGCCCACCAACGCCGGTGCCCTTGACTGAGTGCAGATCGACGCCCTGGTCTTTCGCGAGACGACGGACCAGGGGAGTGACATAGGCCGCGTCTGAGCCGCCTGACTTGTCCTCGGCTGGCTTCTGCTCGGCTGGTTTCTCCTCAGCCTTTGGGGTGGCGGGCTTGGCTTCTTCCTTGGGAGCCGGCGTTTCGTCCTTCGCCGGGGGCTCATCGGTGTTGGCCGGCTTGGCGACCGGCTCTTCGCGTTCCTCTGATGGAGCAGCGGCTACTGGCTCCGCGCCGCCTTCAGCCTTTGCCGGAGCCGAGCCGCCGGATCCGATGACTGCCAGAACGGCGCCAACCTCGGCGGTCTCGTCCTCGGCCACGAGGATCTCCAGCAACTTCCCGGCAACCGGGGAGGGGATCTCGGTATCAACCTTGTCGGTGGACACCTCCAGCAGCGCCTCGTCCACCTCGACGTCATCGCCGACGGCCTTCAACCAGCGGGTAACGGTGCCTTCGGTGACGCTCTCGCCCAGGGCGGGAAGCGTGACCTCGGTGCTGTCGCCGCCCGCCGATTCGTCAGAGGACTCGTCCGTGGCGGGCTCGGGCGCCTTCTCCTCGGGCTCAGCCTCGGCGGAGGGTTCTTCAGCGGCCGGTTCCTCGGTCTCTGCTGCCTTCTCGTCGGAGGCGTCCCCTGACGAGTCTGAGCCGCCGGAGCCGCCGGAGCCGTCACCGATGCGCACAAGCGGCGCCCCTACTTCTGCGGTCTCGTCCTCGGCAACCAGGATTTCTTCGATGACCCCGGCGATTGGCGAGGGGATTTCCGTGTCGACTTTGTCGGTGGACACCTCGAGCAGGGGCTCGTCAACCTCCACGCGGTCGCCAACCGCTTTCAGCCAGCGCGTGACGGTGCCTTCGGTAACGCTTTCGCCGAGGGCGGGTAAGTTGACGGATTCAGACATAGTGTCCCCGTTTCTCCTAATTAGTTCTTGCCTCACGGTGCCGAATCCCTGGGATCCGGCACCGTGAGGCCGAGGTTGCGAGTAATGCTGGTGGAACGCTTAGAAGCGAGCTTAGTGCACGATGTGTAGCTGCTCCGGGGAGCGGTGGGGCGTGCCGGACTATCCGTGCAGTGCCTTGCCCGCCAGAGCGAGGTGGGCTTCGCCCAGTGCTTCGTTCTGGGTGGGGTGGGCGTGAACCAGCTGTGCGACGTCTTCCGGGTAGGCCTCCCAGTTCACGATCAGTTGCGCTTCACCGATCTGCTCGCCCATGCGGGTGCCGATCATGTGGACACCGATCACCGGGCCGTCCTTCTCACTGACGAGCTTGACGAGGCCGCCCGACCCCAGGATGGAGGTCTTGCCGTTTCCGGCGAGGTTGTACTCCTGGGTGAGGACCTTGTCGTCACCCAGCTTCTCCCTGGCGGCCTTCTCGGTGAGACCGACCGAAGCGATTTCCGGTTCGCTGTAGGTGACCTTGGGGATGTTGACGTCCTCGACGATGACCGGCTTCAGGCCGGCAATTTCCTCGGCAACGAAAATGCCCTGCTGGAACCCGCGGTGCGCAAGCTGGAGGCCAGGAACGATGTCACCGACGGCGTAGACGTTCCCGACGCCGGTGTGCAGACGCTCGTCGGTGATGACGAAGCCGCGATCGATGGTGACGCCGGCCTCTTCGTATCCGAGTCCGTCGGTGACAGGCCCACGGCCGACGGCGACGAGCAACAGATCAGCTTCAAAGGTTTTGCCATCGACGAGGGTGACGACGACGCCGTCGTCGTTCTGCTCGACCTTCTCAAAGAAGGTGCCGGTGGTGAAGTTGATGCCACGCTTCTTGAAGGCACGCTCGAACGCCTTGATGATGGTGGCGTCCTCGTTGGGAACGAGCGAGGGGAGGCCTTCGATGATGGTGACGTCGACGCCGAAGGACTTCCAGACCGAGGCGAATTCGCAGCCGATCACACCGCCGCCCAGCACAATGGCCTTCTTGGGGAGGGTGTCCATTTTCAGCGCGTGGTCCGAGGTGATGACTTTGCCGCCGATTTCCAGCCCGGGGAGGGTCCGAGAGTAGGAGCCGGTCGCCAGGATGATGTTCTTGCCGGTGTAGGACGTGCCATCGACATCAACGGTGTTGGTGGAGGTGAGCTTGCCAGCACCCTCGATCACGGTGATGCCTTTGGACTTGATCAGGCCCTGCAGCCCCTTGTACTTTCCGGCGATGATTCCGTCTTTGTAGGCGTTGACGGCGGGCATGTCGATCGACTCGAAGGTCGCGTTGATCCCGTACTTCCCGGCGGAGCGTGCAGTGTCAGCGACCTCGGCCGAGTGCAGCAGGGCTTTGGTGGGAATACACCCGTTGTGCAGGCAGGTGCCTCCGAGCTTGCCCTTCTCGATGAGTCCCACTGTGAATCCCAGCTGGACGGCTCGGAGTGCAGCGGCATAGCCACCGCTGCCCCCGCCCAGGATCAGGATGTCGAATTCTTGCGCAGTTGCCGTATCGGCCACTTGAACGCTCCCTCGCGTAATCTGTGACGGGCTGATGCGCCCGTCGGTTGATGATTTTGGCGGAATGCTTGGTGTGATCAGGATTCACCCTAGCCGCAGATCCGGCCAGCATCCACTCGGTGTGAGACGATCCATCCCCGGATGTGGGCAGTCTCACCCCGTTCATTGAGGTAAGACTGCCCAGTAGGCTTACCTAACTGTGACAGCCAGATCCTCGGCGTAGGCCAGCAGGGTGCGGACACCGACGCCGGTGGCCTCCTTCGGCGTGTAGCCGTGGGCGGCACCTTCGTTGAACGCCGGTCCGGCGATGTCCAGGTGGGCCCAGGGAATTTTGCGACCGTTTACTTCGCCCACGAACTCGCGGAGGAAGACGGCTGCAGTCATCATGCCGCCGAACTTTTCGCCGATGTTGGCGATGTCAGCGACCTGCGAGTCGAGGCTGGGGCGCAGCTCCTCGGGGAGAGGCATCGGCCAGAACAGTTCGCCCGAGCGGTCAGCGGCGCCCTTGACGGCGTCGACGACGTCGTCGTCGCCCATGACCCCCGACACCCGGCGCCCGAGGGCAATCATTTGGGCACCGGTGAGCGTCGCGATATCGATGAGCGCGTCCGGTGCTTCTTCGCTGGCTGCGGCCAGTGCATCGGCCATGACCAGTCGGCCTTCGGCGTCGGTGTTGAGCACTTCGACGGTGCGGCCGCCGTAGGTGGTCATGACATCCGAGGGGCGCTGGGCGGTTCCGGACGGCATGTTCTCCGCGAGGCACAGCCAGCCGGTCACCTTGATGGGCAGGCCCAGTTCGGCGATGGCGAGGACAGTGTTCAGAACGACGGCGGCTCCGGCCATGTCGAGCTTCATGGTCTGCATTCCCGCAGCGGGCTTCAGCGATAGTCCGCCGGAATCGAAGGTAATCCCCTTACCGACCAGGGCGAGGCTCTTCTTGGCCGAGCCGGGGGAGTATTCAACCTTGACCAGACGCGGCGGGCGGGACGAGCCCTTGCCGACGCCCAGGATTCCGCCGTACCCGTCCTTTTCCAGCCGCGCTTCATCGAGCACGGTGACCTTGACAGGCAGCCCTTTGGCGAGATCCTTGGCGGCCTGCGCGAAGGACTCCGGGTAGAGGTGGCTCGGTGGTTGGTTGACCAGCGTCCGGGTGACATTGACTCCCTGGCCCAGGATGCTGGCACGGCGCAGCGCTGTTTTCAGTTGGCGGTCCTGCGCGGCCGGGGTCACGATGGTGACGCTGTTGACGGGCTGCTTTGCTGGCACGCCGTCTGACGCGGCGCGGACCGACCGGTGCTCGGAGTAGGAGTAAGCCCCCATCACTGCACCTTCGGCAACTGCCGCGGCGGCAGCCACCGTGGCCGCGGGCAACGCGATCGTTACTGAGTCGAGACCCATGAGCTGGCGGATAGCGGCGCCTGCGGCCCGGCGAAGCGTCTCCTCGGTGAGGGTTCCGTCTGTGGGAAGCCGGCCAACGCCGGTCAGTACGAGAATGTCGGCTGTGGTGCCCTCCAGGCCCGGCAGCCGGCGCACTTCGTCAGCGCTTCCGGTGATTCCGAGCATGGGCAGGGAGTCGGCGAGTGCCGCCGAGTCCTTCGCCGAGAGCGGCGAGTCGAGCAGGACGGGCCCGCCGGATTGTTGGCCGACGCCGATCACCAGGGCGTCGCCGGCGGTCTTCCTGGAGTCCTTGGTGACAGCTGTCAGCTTGACTTCGCTGGCTTTATTCACTGGGTATGTTCCTCACTTCCATGTGCTGGACAGATTGGTGGTTGGGCGCTCAATGACGCGCCGATCCAGTATCGATCGTAGTCTGTTGGGGAACCTATGGCCGGGCGGAATGAATGTGTGCCCCCCTGGCGTTGGACTAGGTATCCACTAAAAGCCACGAACCTGTTAGGAGGGGAGATGCTCAATCCAGAGACTCTATTCAACGCAAACATTGACCTGATCGACGATCAGCAACTGCGGGGGCTCCCTCTTCTTGCCGGGTTCACCGGGTTTGTCGATGCCGGACACGTGGTGTCCCAGGTAATCGAGGAAATGCTCACCACCCTGGACCACGAGCTGGTGGCGGTGTTCGACGCCGACCAGTTGATCGACTACCGCAGCCGGCGGCCGAGGATCACCTTCGCCGAGGATCACCTCGCCGATTACCACCCGCCGCGGCTCGAATTGCACCGGGTGCATGACGGGATGGGCGTGCCTTTTCTCCTGCTGGCCGGCTTCGAGCCTGACCTGCAATGGGAGCGGTTTATCAGCGCCGTGACGGGCCTCATTGACCGCCTCCAGGTGCCGCTGGTGTCCTGGATCAATTCGATTCCCATGCCGGTGCCGCATACGAGACCGCTCGGGGTCACCGTCCACGGTAACCGGTCGGACCTGATCGAAGGCATGAACACCTGGCGCCCGACCGCTGAACTTCAGGCTTCGGTGGGCCACCTCCTTGAGTTGCGCCTGATCGAATCGGGACACGACGTCGTCGGCTATGTGGTTCATGTTCCTCACTACCTTGCCGAGGCCGAGTACCCCCCGGCGGCTGTCACCGCGCTGGAGTACCTGGGCGCATCGGCGTCCCTCGTCCTTCCGACTGACCGGTTGCGTGAGGCGGGCCGGGACGTGGAGCGGCAGATTGCCCGCCAGGTTGACGGCTCTGCCGAAGTCAGGGGGGTAGTCTCCACCCTGGAGGAGCGCTTCGATGAGCGCGCAGGGTCGGCTGAGCGGCGCTCTCTATTGGTCAAAGACAACAGCGAGCTGGCTGACGCTGACGAGATTGGTGCAGCAGTGGAGGCATATCTCGCGAGCCCCCAGGCCGCCGACGAGTCGGTGCAGCTGTTGGAAGAGGATCGCAGGGCCGGCGATGCCGCTGACCCGGATGGTGGCGGGAACACCGGACGGTAGGGAATGCCTCCGGTCTCGACCCGTCCTCCACAGCAGTTGATTCGGGGTGGTTGCACACATAGCCCTGGCTACTACGTTGGACGAGTTGTGCGGCGGCCATGCTCGATGTATGACTTCCATCACCACACCCCCTGAACAGCCCTTTCAGGTGACCTCGGCGGCGGACATTCTCAGCTATGTCCTTCACACTCTGGGGTTCCAGCCAGCCGAAAGCCTGGTTTTGCTGACCATGTGCGGGAAGCGGGTCGGCGCAACGCTACGGGTTGACCTACCGGATGAGGACGTCGACCCGGGCGACTATGCCGCAGGGGTCTGTTCCATCCTCGCTTCGCCACCTCGGCGGACGGCGCCTTGCTGGTCCTCTACACGACCGATTCGTGGGTTCTGCCCTCGGGCCCACCCCGGCAGGAGCTGGTGCGCTGCCTGAAAAGATCTTTGCACGCGTCGGGACTGCAATTGCGTGACGGGTGGCTGGTCTCCGACACCATTTGGCGCGACTATTTTTGTAACGACCAGGGTTGCTGCCCGTGGCCGGGTCACCCGTTGGACAGCGTGACCGACAGCCCCCTGAACACCGAGTTGGTCTTTCGCGGCAGCAGTGTTGCCCGGTCACTGAGCGCTGCGGTGCAAGGCGACACCCCGCAACCGTGGGCTGACCCGAGTGAGATTGCCCGCCGGTGTCAGAACCAGCAGGATCGACTGGGTCGGCGCTGGACAACTGCACCTCAATTCGCTGCAACCCTTGCCTTATGGGATGTTCTACTGGCGTCCCCAGCTGACCCAGCGCCGCTCGACGATCACGACATTACCGCTCACCTCCTGGCTTCGCTCGTTTCCCGTTCGCTCCGCGACGCAGTGCTGGTTTTGGCAGCGCTCGGCAGGGAAACCGCAGTGAGCGGTGCAGCAGGAAATGGAGTGCAGCGTCCGGGCGGGGGTGCTCCTGATCTGCCTCCGGTTGCCTGGGCGTTGCTGGACCTCGAGCCCGGCGATGGGATGCCCACGACCCGAGGCGCCGCAGGCCGGCGGTACACGCGCGAGTTCTGCGACGTGTTGATCGGTCAGCACCGGGGTCAGCTGCTGTGGGATCGGGTTGACGTGGCGCATCATCTGTTCAGCCGGCTGTCGGCTGTGGCGACGGGTGAACCGCGGGTTGCCCTACTCACTATGCTCGGCTGGATTGAGTGGGCCCGGGGGCGGGGGTCCAGGGCCCACGTCTATCTGCAGGAGGCATTGAAAGAAATGCCCGGCTACTCCCTGGCCGGGCTGCTTGAACAGGTGGTGGCCCGCGGCATGCTCGCGGAGTGGACCCGGGACAAGGAACTGGCTTGGCGTAATGGCGCACCGCACGCCGCGTGAGCAGCAGCGAAGCGGTAGATCCAGGGGGGCAGGTGATTTATAGAAGCCCATGAATCGTGCGACAATGGGAATCGAGACCCGGTCGGGTTCGTGTGTCAAGTGGTGTTCTGCAATGTCAACCAACCAACCTTTACGGGATGGTGTGGGAATAGTGCAGGGAGTGGGACTGTTCCTCTTCAGTGAGGAAAGCCCCGTTTAGCCACTTGAATCCACTCACGGACTTGACAGGGTCATAGTGGTGTTGCCCCCTTGGCAACATCACAGACGCCGTATGAAAGGTTCTCTGTGTCGGCCAAGAAGACAACTGCACCGGATGTAACAGAACCCGGGGCAACGACCACCAAACGCCGGGCCGCCCCCAAGAAGGCGGCACCGAAGACCGCTGCCGTCAAGCCGCTGTCAGCGCGGGCCGCCAAGGCCGCTGCAGCCCAGAACGCCGCAGCCGTTGAGGTTGAAGATGACAGCCCCGAGCTCGACGCTGCGGGAAACCCCATCGAGCCAGCTGAAACCACAGAGCGTGCCGCCGCCGAGGCCGAAACCAAGGCCGGTTCAGGCTTCGTCTACTCGGACGCCGACGACGACGACGCCCCCGCGCAGCAGGTCATCTCAGCTGGGGCGACCGCCGATCCCGTCAAGGACTACCTGAAGCAGATCGGGAAGGTAGCGCTTCTGAACGCGGAGCAGGAAGTCGATCTTGCCTTGCGGATCGAAGCTGGCTTGTTTGCCGAGGAAAAGCTGGCGGCCGACAAGGATGCGGCGAAGCCGATGGATCCGAAGCTGCGCCGTGAGCTGGAATGGGTCATTCACGATGGCAAGCGTGCGAAGAATCACCTGCTGGAAGCCAACCTGCGCCTGGTGGTGTCACTGGCCAAGCGGTACACCGGCCGGGGGATGCTGTTCCTCGACCTCATTCAGGAAGGCAACCTGGGTCTGATCCGTGCGGTCGAGAAGTTCGACTACACCAAGGGCTTCAAGTTCTCCACCTACGCCACCTGGTGGATCCGTCAGGCGATTACCCGCGCCATGGCCGACCAGGCACGGACCATCCGTATTCCGGTCCATATGGTTGAGGTCATCAACAAGCTGGCGCGTGTCCAGCGCCAGATGCTGCAGGACCTCGGCCGCGAGCCGACCCCTGAGGAGCTCGCCCTTGAGCTGGACATGACGCCCGAGAAGGTTGTCGAAGTCCAGAAGTACGGCCGCGAGCCGATTTCGTTGCACACCCCGCTGGGTGAAGACGGGGATTCCGAGTTCGGCGACCTCATTGAGGACTCCGAGGCCGTCGTCCCCGCGGACGCCGTCAGCTTCACCCTGCTGCAGGAACAGCTGCATTCGGTGCTCGACACCTTATCGGAACGCGAAGCGGGAGTCGTCGCGATGCGCTTCGGACTGACCGACGGTCAGCCGAAGACGTTAGACGAAATCGGCAAGGTCTACGGCGTGACCCGCGAGCGGATCCGCCAGATCGAATCGAAGACGATGTCCAAGCTGCGCCACCCCTCCAGGTCACAGGTGCTGCGCGACTACCTGGACTAGGAAAATCTTGTCAGCCGGTAACCGGCCTCAACCAAGAAAGGACCCCCACACCTCAGGTGTGGGGGTCCTTTCTTGGTTTCGGGTCGCTCTATGAGCCCGGGTTATGCGCTTAGTCTTCGCTTACCGGTCCGGGTGCTGCATTCAGACGGTTGGTCTCATCCTGCCACTCGGACGTTAGCGGCCTCAGATTCGACTCGACGGAACGCGCGTGGTGGCCACAGAAGAGCAGCTCACCACCGGAGGACTGAAGAACTGCGCGCACATAGGCCTGGGCTCCGCAGCGGTCACAGCGGTCCAGCGCGGTCATTTCGCGGGTTGCTACTGCTGTTGTCATGATTGCCTCCTTGGTGGTTCCTGTAGTTCATATAACCACTATTCGTTGCCGATCTATTGCAAGCTGGGTGATCTTTCGCTGAGCGCGTAGCATCGCCCGGCGGCGTCACACTTTTGGTGGCCGGGTACCCGGCCCGCCTACGCGGAACCGCGGGGCAGGGGGAATATGCTGGAATAATGCGTCCGGAGGTCCCCGGCGTGGCGCCCGATTTCCGGTTTCGCCAAGAACCTGTAGCACCGGCAAAGGAGTCTTACCCAACGTGGCGCCACCCAGCACTGAATACAACGCCCGGCACCTCTCGGTCCTGGAAGGCCTCGAAGCCGTCCGCAAGCGTCCGGGCATGTATATCGGTTCGACTGACTCCCGCGGGTTGATGCACTGCCTGTGGGAAATCATCGACAATTCGGTGGATGAAGCCCTCGCCGGTCACGGCCAAAGTATCAAGGTCATCCTGCACCCCGACGGGTCGGTTGAAATTCACGACGACGGGCGAGGCATCCCCGTCGACGCCGAACCGAAGACGGGACTGAGCGGTGTCGAGGTGGTCTTCACCAAGCTGCATGCCGGCGGAAAGTTCGGCGGCGGGTCCTACACCGCCTCGGGTGGTCTGCACGGTGTCGGGGCCAGCGTGGTGAACGCCCTGTCCTCCCGCCTCGATGTCCAGGTCGACCGCGGCAGCAAAACCTACCAGATGTCCTTCAGGCGCGGCGAGCCCGGCCGCTTCCTCGACGCAAGGACCCCCTCACCGACCTCCAAGTTCGAACCGTTTCTGGAGAGCTCACGGCTTGAAGTGGTGGGTACCACCAAGCGCGGCGTGACCGGGACCCGGATCCGGTATTGGGCCGACCGCCAGATCTTCACCCCCGACGCGAAATTCTCCTACGAAGAGCTCCAGGCGCGCGCACGGCAAACCTCCTTCCTGGTCCCCGGACTACGGATCACTTTGCGCGACGAACGTCGACTGGCCGGCACCGCAGCCGAGGCCGGACCGCTGGAGGAGCTTTTCCAGCACGACGGCGGGATCTCCGAATTCACCACCTTCCTCGCCGCGGACAGCGCGGTCACCGACGTCTGGCGCCTGCACGGCTCCGGACGGTTCAAGGAATCGGTCCCGGTAATCGGCGAGAACGGGCACAGCGAGATCGCCGAGGTGGAACGCGACTGCGAGGTGGACATCGCCCTGCGCTGGGGGATCGGCTACGACACCACGGTGAAGAGCTTCGTGAACATCATTGCCACCCCCAAGGGCGGTACCCATCAAAGCGGCTTCGAACAGTCCCTTCTGAAGTCCTTCCGCAAGGTGATCGAGGCGAACTCCCGGAAACTGAAGGCGGGAAGCGACAAGATCGAGAAGGACGACGTGTTCGCTGGCCTCACCGCGGTCCTGACGGTGCGGCTCGCCGAACCGCAGTTCGAGGGCCAGACCAAGGAAATCCTCGGCACCTCAGCGGTGCGGGCCATCGTGGCCAAGGTGGTGGAGAAGGAAATTCTCGCGAAGCTGAACTCGACGGCGCGGGGAGACAAAGCGCAAAGTGCCCTGCTGCTCGAGAAGGTAGTTGCCGAAATGAAGTCGCGAATTTCGGCTCGGGTGCATAAGGAGACCCAGCGCCGCAAGAACGCCCTGGAGACCTCGTCAATGCCGTCCAAGCTGGCCGACTGCCGGATTGACGACGTCGAGCGCTCCGAGCTGTTCATCGTTGAGGGTGACAGCGCGCTCGGTACCGCCAAACTTGCCCGCTCCTCCGACTATCAGGCGTTACTCCCTATCCGCGGGAAAATCCTCAACGTGCAGAAGGCATCGGTGGGCGATATGCTCGCCAACGTCGAGTGCGGCGCATTGATCCAGGTGGTGGGTGCCGGCTCCGGCCGCAGCTTTCAACTGGACGCGGCCCGCTACGGGAAGGTAATCCTGATGACCGACGCCGACGTCGACGGCGCCCACATCCGCACCCTCCTCCTCACCCTGTTCTTCCGGTACATGCGCCCGCTGGTGGACGCCGGCCGAGTGTACGCCGCTGTGCCGCCGCTGCACCGGGTGGAGGTGGTCAATCACGGGTCGAAAGCCAACGACACCATCTACACCTACTCTGAACAGGAACTGACCAGGCTGCTCGCCGAGCTGGAAAAGCAGGGCAAGCGCTACAAGGAACCTATCCAGCGGTACAAGGGGCTGGGGGAGATGGACGCCGAACAATTGGCTGAGACCACCATGGATCCACGGCACCGCACGCTCCGGCGGGTGAGGATCCAGGAAGCCGAATCCGCCGAGCGGGTCTTCGACCTCCTGATGGGCAGCGATGTGGCTCCCCGCAAGGACTTCATTGTTGCCGGGGCCGCGTCACTGGACCGGGAGCGGATCGACGCCTGAATCGGTGATGGGTTACTTACTTCTCTCCTCCGTGAGAGAGCCGCTCAGGCGAAGTAGCGATCTATCGGCGACAGGTCAGGGGATCTATCATCACGATCGGACAAGGGCTGCAACGAGGTTCCGGTCGCCAGCCGGCGGTTATACGAACACGTGAATTCCGAAGGCCGAGTTTACGCCTGCTGTGGCGGGGCACCCGGTAGCGGTTGGGCTACCTTCACCGAGGGTCCAGGACCCAATCATCCGCCCTATGTCGGAACTGCTAGAAGGTGGTCCCCGTCGGCAGAGACTCCTTATGCACGCCCGCTTTACGGACGGAGTCTGTGAGTTTCCAAGATTTCTCAAAGGCCCCGATACCACTGTGTCTGTAAGGAACGCAGAGTCGATGAATGGTGATGCTCCGTGGTAAGTCGGTGAGGGGAGGCCAGCAGTGTTTGAATTGTTCCCGGCGACGGGTCTTGCGCATCGAGGAGTGCAGAATTATCCGAGGCTGTTTGTTCTGATTGCCAGGTATCGGGATCTGGACATTGACTCCGCAGCGCAGCTTCATCTCGTTTCCGCTCAGATAACCGCGCAGCTCTCGACGAACAGTGACGCTGTGTCCGGTTCGGTCATTCTGTCCACTTGCAACCGCTTTGAGATTTACTGTGAAGTCGGAGACGCCGGGAACGTAGAGAGCGCATACCTTGATGCCCTCGCAGCTGTTAGCCACTGCTCCGGATTATCGACAGTCAGATTAGCTGCATTGTTTGTGCCGCGTTGGGGGCCGTCCGTCGTGGAGCACCTGTTCGAGGTTGCCGCAGGATTGCAGTCGATTGTTGCGGGCGAGCATGAAATTGCTGGTCAAGTTCGTCGCGCGCTGTTCACTGCGCAGCGAGCAGGTGCAACGAGCGGGCTTTTGATTCGCCTTTTCGAGGCGGCTTCCAGGATTGCGAAGGAAGTAGGCGCGCGGACCACCCTTAGCGACTCCAGCAGATCCATTGCCGCTGTCGCCTTGGACTTGGTCACCGCAGGCCCCTACTTTCCTATGCTGGCCGATGCGTCAGTCATTGTCTTCGGCACCGGCGCCTACGCAAGTAAAGTCTTGACTATCCTTCAGAACAGAGGATGTTCGGACGTCTCGGTGTTTTCGCGGTCAGGTCGAGCGGAGACTTTCGTTGCCAACAGGGGCGCTGATGCCACGGTAGTCACCTCGAACGATTTGGCTGTGGCCGTCGCTAGATCGGACCTCCTCATCGGGTGCAGTGGCATCGGAACGCGTTTCATCCAATCGGAGCTGGCATGTGATGCGCGTCCGACGCACCGTCCTCTCACGATCATCGATCTTGTCCCCAGCCGTGACTTTGAGCTGTTAGTGGCGGAACAGCCGGGCGTTACATTCATCAGTCTTGAGTCAGTCCGCAGGGCTGCTCCTACGGCGGATGCGGAGGCGTTGGTCCAGGCTCGGGGTCTTGTTCAACAGGCTGTACAGCGCTTCGAGGAGCAAGAGCGGAGTCGGGTCGCGGATGTGGCCATCATTGCTCTGCGCCAGCATGTCCAGGGGATTCTCGACCAGGAAATGGAACGCGTGACGCGCCAGCACAGTTCTGTCGCGACGGCTGAGCAGACCAACGCCGCGTTGCGGCGGATGGTCCGGCAGTTCCTCCATGTGCCGACCCTTCGCGCTAGGGAACTTGCGGCAGCTGGCCGCGAGGACGAATTTCGGATGGCACTAGATGTTCTTTTCGCAATCAGGGGCACAGGGGTGAACGGCGAGGGACATCTTGGTAGCGGACGGACTACTACTGAGCCATATGCGTTGAAGGAACGTAAGCCAGTGAAAGGAACCTGCGGTCGTGTGGCCGGTGCATGCCCCCGGTTCTGTGTACTCGACCTTAATGAGGCGGTCGGTCAAAACCGCAGCGAGAAAGACTTGGAAGGGCTGGCAACAGAGCTCGCCGCAGACTGTCGCATGCCAAGTTCATAAGGGCGCAGATGCGGGATGGTCTGGCCGGTAATATCCGCGGGCGATCACTGATGCGTTCTGGTTAGTCTCCAGGTTGTTGTTGGCGCGGTCCTACCCAGCGGGTCCTTTGAGAACATGATCGGGTTGCTGGTCAGTATTTCCCGAAAGGTACAGACCTGTCCGAGGATGTCGTTGACGATGTGTGACTAAATGTCGAGGGAGATTCACCACTTCTCCACTGCAGATCACCACCATAGATCAGTCAGCGACCGGCATCCGACCCCACTGCGAGGGTAGGTGTTTCCGAGCGGCCACATCATGCTGTCCGGTCTGGGGCCTGCGGCTGCTCCTGCCCACCGAGGTTGCGCGGAAGCGCAAATGCTCAGCGGGCAGGCCGTTTTGCTGCGCATGAGCGGTCATGCTCAGTGAGGCCGCGCTGCAGGTGGGCAGCTGTGTAGGGCGAGACGAGTGCGACCCTGGCAGGTCCCTAACCCAGCACCCATGGTGCGATCAGCAGCAGCGTGGGAGCCCCCAGGAGCAGGCCCGAGGTGCCAAGAGCCGTAGCCTGCTGCAGCATCGACAGCGAGGGCTGCGGGGCGAGCAGCCGCTGGACCCGGATGACTGTTGCCCCGGTGTCCTGGCCGCCTGGCGCGCCGGGGTTCAGAGCGACGGCCGCTACCGAGTCCTCGGGCGGGCAGGCGGCGTACGGATCGGGCAGGGACGCTGACGCAACAATGGCGATGGCGCGGGCCAGCACGGGTTCGCTGACCCGCTTCACCGCTTCATCATCGGCGAGCATCTCAATCAGCTCGTTGACCGCACGCTGCGCTAACTGGGAGGTGGGTAGCCACGGCAGCGCGGCACGCCAGGCGGCGAACGCCCAGAGGAGCAAATGATGCCGCTGATGCAGGTGGGCCCGCTCATGCACGAGGACCGCGTCGAGTTCGGCGGCCGTCAGCAGATCTAGCAGCCCGTCGGAGAGGACCGTCACCGAGCGGGCACCCCCGGGGAGGCAATATGCCACCGGGGTGGGGTGGCTGATCACCAGCGTTGCTGGTCGGTTCGCTGCGGGTGAGCTGAGCAGGTTCAGCATGTCGCGGTGCCGTTTACGCTGCCCCCGGATTTTGGCGTAGGTGAGCAGGAGAGTGAAGATCAGGTGCGCGCCCAACAGGCCGGCAGCACTCAGGGCGAAAACATGCAGCAGACCGAGGGAGGCGGCCGACTGGTTCGCGAACACCATGTCGGCGAGCTGGCCGAGTGCCTCCACCAGACTGTCCCCGAGGGGGTCGAGCCCCCACACGAGCATCGCGCCGATCATGGACAGGCCACCGGCCAATGCGATCGCCTGCCACAGGATCATGGCAGTGAACGGTGACCGGGAGGGCCACTTGGCCCGCGACAATGCAACAGGCGCAGGCCAGGCGAGGACGATGGCGAGCCCGGCCAAAAAATGGGCGGCCCAAAACATCCGCTTAGCTGCCGAGCAGTCTACGCAGAGCCTGTGCCTCGCTGTCGGAAACGCTGCCAATAAACCGTGCCAGCACGGCTTCCCGGTCTGGAGCGGTGACGAGGACTTCGTGCATCAGGTCGGCCGTGTGCTCCTCACGGCTGGTAATCGCGCGGTAACGGTGCGGGCGGGTTTCCCGTTCACGCTCCACGAGCCCCTTCTTCTCCAGCCTGGACAGCACAGTGAGCACTGTTGTCACGGCAAGTTCCTTGCCCGCTGCCTCATCGGTGGCCAGCGCCAACAGATCGCGTAAGGCGTTGGCGGTCAGAGCCCCGGGGGTGCCCCACAGCAAATCCATAACTGTGCGTTCAAGTTCTCCGAGGGTGGCCATGCACGTCCTTCATTGCGGGTGTGGATTACAACTCCAAATCTACTCCTTTTCCCGGCAAGGTTCTACATGCGGTAGAACAGGTGGCCGGGTTCTGTGCGGGTGGTTCAGCGCCCGGCAGTGCTTTACGCTTTTGCCATGACCACGTCAGTGTCGGAGTTCTTTCCCATCGGAACGCCGCTCCAGTGGCGTCCCATCACACTGGACGACATCGGTGCGTGGCAGGAGTTGCTCCTCCGCATGGCCGAGGAGGACAAGCCGGACTGGGTGGAAGAGCGAGCCGACCTCGAACAGATCCTTGAGTCGTCGAAGACAGACCCGGTGAAGGACACGCTCCTGGGGGTCGACGGGGGCGGGGTGCCCCGAGCCGTGGGTGCGATTCAGCTGAACCCTGGCTCCACCGTGATCCACAGCATGGGTGGGGTGGATCCCGCCTGGCGGGGCAAAGGCATCGGTGCGGCCCTCTACGGCTGGCAGGTCGGCCGGGCCCGGCGTCGTCTAGACGACGCCGACGACGGCAACGTGGCAGGCGTTCTCCGCACCTACGCTGCCGAGAGGGTGCCGTCGCAGCTCGCGCTGCTGGAGGCAACTGGGAACACGGTGGTCAGGTACTTCACGGAAATGACCCGGTCGTTGCAGACCGACATCCCGGACGTCGGGATCGCCCCGGGTCTAAAAATCGTGACCTTCACCGACCGGCTCTCCGACGCCGTCCGGCTGGCCCACAACGAGGCGTTCCAGGACCACTGGGGGAGCGAGCCGCGCGACCAGGAGTCGTGGCAGTTCACCGTGACCCACCCCGAGTTCAGGCCCGAGTGGAGCCTGGTCGTGGTGGACGAGCCCACGGGTGAGGTCGCCGCGTACCAGCTGGCCAGCTTCGATCCGGCGTCCAGGGAACTGCTAGGCCACACTGAGGGCTACACCGATCTGCTGGGTGTGCGGCGGAACTGGCGGGGCCTCCGCCTCGCCCCGGCCCTGCTGGCCGAGGCAATGCGACGGTTCAAGGCCGACGGGATCGAGCACGCCGGGCTAGGCGTGGACACCGAAAACCCGTCGGGCGCCCTCGGCCTGTACGAGCGGCTCGGCTACGAGCCGACCCACCGCGTGAGGGTTTACGAACTGCCCATCAAGGTTTGACTCCCCGCCGAAGGGTCACACTGGGCTGGGTCCAATGGCGTCCACCGACTGGCTCAGGGTCACCCCGGATCCGTCCCGCCGCCCATGCTCGGTGGGCAGCGCCCGGGAAACGCCGGTCGCCGATGCTGCCTTCGCGGGGCCGTGACCGGCCCAGGCGAGCAGCAATCCGTCTTCATCCTTGAGGAACCGGTGCGCACGGACCCCAGCGGTGGCCCTGCCCTTGACGGGATACTCGGCGAAGTCGGTCACCTTCACCGACCCGGGCGAGGTGCCCGGTAGTGCGCCACTCGCTGCGGCGATCGTGACGACGACGGCGGCCGCATCTTCGGCGCTGACGGCACCGAAGTGGATGACCGTGTCGGCTGAGCCGAGCTTGATCCCCGCCATACCCCCTGCGGTGCGCCCCTGTGGCCGGACCGCCGAGGCAGGAAACCGGAGCAGCTGGGCCTGGGCGGTGATGAAGACCAGTTCGTCCTGGTCACCAGCCACCGCCAGACCCACCACCTTGTCTTTCGGTTTCAGGGAAATGATCTCCCATTCGTCCCGGTTGAGCGGGTACTCGGGGGCAACCCGCTTGACGACCCCCTGCGCGCTGCCCAGGGCGACCACCGCATCGAGTGGGGCCAACCCCACCAAAGTTTCGCCGGGAACCAGGGTCATGAACTCCTGTGCCGGCACACCGCCGGCCAGATTGGGGATCCCCGCGGTCGGCGCCAGGGCGGGCATGTCCATCACCTGAAGGCGCAGCATCCGCCCGGCCGATGTGACAGCCCCCACCTCGGCCCGGGCTGTCGAGCGGATCACGGAGCGGAAGACGTCATGCTTGACGCGCTGCCCGCCCTCGCCGAACTCCTCCTGGGAGGACGTGCGGGCCAGCTGACCCGAGGTCGAGAGGATTACCCAGCAGGGGTCATCGGCGATCTCCAGGGGCAGCGGCGCAACCTTCCCTCCGGGGGTGACTGCGGCTGGCATGACGGTGCCCTTCAGCGGAGCGCTGGATTCGGACGCCAGCAGCACAGTGCGTCGCGGGGTAGCGAACTTTGCCCCCACCTCCGCAAGTTCCTCGGACAGGAGGGCTCGCAGGCGCTCCTCGGACCCGAGCAGCTCCTCGAGGAGGGCAATCTCCCGGCGCAGCTCCTCCTGCTCCTTTTCCAATTCGATCCGCGAATATTTGGTCAGCTGACGCAGGCGCAGCTCGAGAATGTAGTTGGCCTGCAGCTCGCTCAGATCATAGATCGACATCAACCGTTCCCGGGCCTGCGCCGACTCGTCCGAGGAGCGGATGATCTGAATGACCTCATCGATATCCACTATCGCGATCAGGAGGCCCTCGACCAGGTGCAACCGGTCCTGCTTCCGGCCCAGCCGGTAGCCGGTGCGCCGGCGGACCACCGAAAGCCGGTGCTTGATGTACACCTGGAGCAACTCCACCAGACCGAGTGTCCGCGGCTGCCCGTCAACGAGCGTCACATTGTTGATCCCGAAGGAGTCCTCCATCGGGGTGTACCGGTACAGCTGGGCAAGGACGGCGTTGGGATTGAACCCATTCTTTAACTCGATCACCAGGCGCAGCCCGTGACGGCGATCCGTCAGGTCGACAATGTCGGAGATGCCCTGCAGCTTCTTGGACGTGACCGCGTCCTTGATTTTCTCGATGATCTTTTCCGGCCCCACCGTGTAGGGCAGCTCGGTCACCACCAGCCCGGTGCGCCGGGCGGAAAGCTGCTCGATCCCCACCGTGGCGCGGGTCTTGAAGGACCCCCTGCCGGTGGCGTAGGCGTCGCGGACCCCCTCGAGCCCCACAATCTTGCCCCCACTGGGAAGATCGGGCCCGGGGATGAAGCGCATCACGTCATCCAGCCCGGCGTCGGGATTGGCGATCAGGTGCCTGGCCGCCGCGATCACTTCGCCAAGATTGTGGGGGGCCATGTTGGTGGCCATCCCGACGGCGATGCCGGTCGCGCCGTTGACCAACAGGTTCGGGAAGGCTGCCGGGAGCACTTCCGGCTGCATGAGCTGGTTGTCATAGTTGGGGACGAAGTCCACCACGTCTTCGTCGAGGTGATCAGTCATCGTGAGGGCAGCAGCGGCGAGGCGTGCCTCGGTGTAGCGGGGGGCTGCCGGGCCGTCGTCGAGCGACCCGAAGTTACCATGGCCGTCGATCAGGGGGAGGCGCAGGGAGAAGTCCTGCGCCATGCGGACCATTGCATCGTAGATTGCTGCATCACCGTGCGGGTGGAGCTTGCCCATCACTTCGCCCACGACGCGGGCGGACTTCACATGGCCCCGGTCGGGACGCAAGCCCATATCGGTCATCATGTACAGGATGCGCCGTTGCACGGGCTTGAGCCCATCCCGCGCGTCCGGTAGGGCCCGGGAGTAGATCACCGAATAGGCGTACTCCAGGAAAGAGCCTTCCATTTCGGAAGTGACGTCAATGTCGATGATGTTCTCGGTGTAGTCCACCGGGGCTGCTGTGCTGTGGCGCCTGGCCATGATCGGGTGGTCCTCGGGTTGTGAAAGGGGTCTGCTGCCAAGGGTAATGACGCGGGCGCCGAACGCCCACTAGGCTGAGTCTATGGCGGCTGGCGGACATTACCCGGAATATTGGGAGGCCGACGTCGTGTTGCGGGACGGTGCCACGGCGCATTTGAGGCCCATATCACCGGATGATGCGGCGGCTGTGCAGCACTTTCACATGCAACAGTCCGAAAACTCCATCTATCTGCGGTTCTTTACCTACAAGTCGTCGCTGAGCAGCAAAGAACTCAAACGGTTCACCGAGGTGGATCACCAGGACCGGGTAGCGTTCGTCATCACCCGTGGGTCCGACATTCTGGGCATCGGGCGGTACGACCGCCTCGATGACCCTGCCGAGGCCGAGGTAGCCTTCAACGTTTCCGACGCGCACCAGGGCAGGGGGCTCGGCTCCATCCTGCTGGAGCACCTCGCCGCAGCCGCGCGGGAGAACGGCATCAGCCGGTTCTCTGCCGAGGTGCTGCCGGAAAACCGGAAGATGATCACCGTCTTCGCCGAGGCTGGCTACGAAGTCCAGCGACGGTTCGACGACGGCGTGGTGATGCTCCAATTCAACATCGACCCCACCGACAAGTCCCGCGCCGTGATGGAATCCCGCGAACACCGCGCCGAGGCACGCAGCGTCGCCGACCTGCTCTCGCCGTCGTCGGTGGCGGTCATCGGAGCCAGCCGCGAGTGGGGGACCGTGGGGTACTCCTTTCTCGAACACATCATCGACGCTGGCTACACCGGCGACGTCTATGCGGTGAACCCCGAAGCTTTCGAACTGGCCGGGATGATCTCCTTCGCCTCCATCGCCGAGGTGCCCGGGCCCGTCGACCTGGCCGTGATCGCCGTCCCCTACGATCAGGTAGCCGCAGTGGTTGACCAGTGCGGGGCGGCCGGCGTGAAGGGCCTGCTGGTGGCCACCGCCGGTTTCGCCGACGACGGCGCTGACGGGTTGGCGCGCCAGCGGACCCTGGTGCACCGGGCCAGGGCCTACGGCATGCGGGTGGTGGGACCGGCGTCGCTGGGCCTGGTCAACACGCACCCCGACGTCCGCCTCAATGCGTCGATGGCCCCCGCTCTGCCCGCAGCCGGCACCCTGGGCCTGTTCAGCCAGTCCGCGGCCATCGGTGTCCTCCTCTACGCCGCAGCCGGGCGGAGAGGACTGGGGCTCAGTTCCTTTGTCTCGGCCGGTAACCGGGCAGATATCTCGGGCAACGACGCCATGCAGTACTGGGAGGACGACCCGTCTACCCGGGCCGTCGGGCTGTACCTGGAGTCGGTCGGTAACCCACGCAAGTTCTCCCGGATTGCCCGCCGGCTCTCCAAAACCAAACCGGTGATCGTGGCGAAGTCCGACGTGATGGGCCTTCAGTTGCCGCCCGGCCACGCGGTACGCACCACCCAGGCGCCCGCCGGCGCCCTCGACGCGATGCTCCGGCAATCGGGGGTGATCCGGGTGGAGACCACCGCGCAGCTCGTTGACATCGCCCAGATTCTGGTCAGCCAGCCGCTCCCGGCCGGCCCGGGTCTCGCGGTCTTCAGCAACTCGCTCGCCCTCGGCAAGGTGGTGGCCGACGCCGCCGCAGCCCAGGCGCTGGACGTGCAGCGGTTGGTCACCGACCTTGACCTGGACACCGGCCAATCCATCGCCCTGCCCGCCCTGCATCACGCTGTCCTGGAGGCGTTGGCTGACGACGAGGTGCACTCGGCCGTCGTCGCACTGCTTCCCGCGCCGGGGCTGACCGTCGATGCGATTGCCGACTGTCTCAGGGAGTGCGCCGAGACGGCGCATAAGCCTGTGGTGGCGTCCTTCGCCGGCATCCTTGACCCGGCCGTGCAATCCGACGGCCTGCTGGCCGCCCCCACCGGCCCACCAGTGGCTCGGGCCGACCAGGAATCGCTGCCGAGCCAGCGGGGGTTGCCGTGTTACGCCGGACCCGGGGCAGCAGTCGCCGCCCTGGGCGCGGTGGTAACCTATGCCCGCTGGCGTTCCCGGGACAACGGCGGGTTCCATGAACCGTTGGACATCGACCCGGACGCGGCGGCGGCGGTGCTGCATCGGGCCCTGGCCCGGGTCGACGGCGACGGTCTTACCCGGCTGGATCCTACCGAAGCTGCTGCCCTGTTGGGCCACTATGGTGTCGGGCTCCTGCCAGCCGTCCGGTTCACCACCGCTGACGAGGCGGTGGCAGCGGCGGACCAGCTCGGTTGGCCGGTGGTCATCAAAACCGTCGACGAACACCTCAGGCACCGCCTCGATCTGGGCGGGGTCAGGCTGAACATCGAGGACGCCGGGTCGCTCCGCCAGAATATAGCCCAGATGGAGAAAGTGCTGGCGCCCTTCGGCGTCAGGGGCATGGAAGTGCAGTCCATGGCGCCCTCCGGCCAGGCCTGCACACTCCGCGCTATCGAGGATCCGCTGCTGGGGCCGGTGCTCTCGTTCGGGCTGGCGGGCGACGCCGTCGACCTCCTCGACGACTGGGCCCACAGCATCCCCCCGCTGTCGACCGTGGACATTGCCGACCTGGTGCGGGCCCCGCGGGCCGCACGCAAGCTGTTCGGGTATCACGGACTGCCTGCCACGAACATTGCGGCGATCGAAAACCTGATCGGCAGGGTCGCAGCGCTAAAGGACAGGCACCCGGAAATTGCCTTGCTCGAATTCAATCCGGTGCTGGTCTCGGCAGCCGGGCTAGTCATCCTCAGCACGAACATTCTGGTGGGTAACCCGCAGCGGCGCACCGATAGTGCCCGCCGCGCCATGCGGGATTGACCGCTGGGAGGGCGACGGTGCCGGTGACCAGCGGCGCGCCTCGCACCTCCCCGGGTTAGGCAGTGGGTGCCCGGGTGGGGGAAACTGAAGGTATGACATCGCTTTCCGCTGAACGCCGCAGCCTCGACGCCTCCCTGGAACGGGCCGGTTTCTACCCGCGCCTGGTCGCGGACACGGTGCACGACGCCCTGGACGGTCGGGAACCGCTCTCCCATGTGGTGCACCTGGAAACCCACTTCGAACGCAACGAAGTGCACCGTCACATCACGGTCCTGGTTCTCACCGAGGACATGCTGGTGATCACCCACGTCGACGACCAGCAGTTGGATGAGGACGGGCAGCAGATGATGGCCCAGGTCTCCACCGAATCGGTGCCGGTCAGCCAGATCCGCTCAGTGGTGCTCAGCTACCTTTACGCCCAGCCACAGGACTACAAGCCCTCCGACCAGGCACGCGAGCTCACCCTTGCCATCGCCTGGTCCGGCGGCCAGCGCCTTGACATGGGCCCAGCAGGGTGTAGCGACCCACAGTGTGACGCCGACCACGGGTATACCGGCTCCATTTCCCAGGAGGACATTGTGCTACGCGTCAGCGCGGAGGCCGACGGCATGCAGGCAGTCCAGAACGCCAAATCCTTCGCCCGGGCCCTCCGGAAGGTCAACACCGCCAACCCGGTCACCCCGGCAGCCGCCAGCACTGCCCCCCCTGCGCCCCGCAGGCAGCCAGGCCTTGGCGCCCGCTTCAGCCGCACCCACCACCAGAGCTAGCCGTTGGTGGAACACGCTACCGGACACCGGGACGCCCTCCCGGCGGCGCCCGCCTATGGCCGCAGCACCATCGCAGAGGTCTTTACCAGCGCGGCAGCCGCGCTGGGGCTCAACTCGGCGGCGGGGCCCTTCAGTAACGCGCTGGGCCTCCCCGCAGCAGCACGGGTCTGCGTGGTCGTAGTCGACGGACTCGGCTCTACCCTGTTGAAAAAACGCGGCGGGCACGCCCCGTTCCTGCGCCAGCACCTGGACAGTTCGCGGACCCTCGGATCCGCCTTCCCCTCGACTACCGCCGCGTCCCTGGGAAGCCTCGGGACGGGGCTCGCGCCGGGCAAGCACGGACTGGTTGGCTACGACGTCCTGGACCCCGACCAGAACAAGGTGGTCAACATGCTGGGCGGCTGGGACGCGGGGGTAGACCCGCTGCGGTGGCAACCATACCCCTCGGTCTTTGAACAGGCCGCCGGTCAGGTCCCGGTGGTCACCGTGTCCCTGCCCAAATTCGCCAATTCGGCAATGACCAGGGCAGCGCTGAGGGGCAGCAGCTACGTCGCCGCGGGCACCCTTCAGGCCCGGGTCCGCGCCGCCTACGAACAACTCGCCGCATCCGAGCGATCTTTGGTGTACCTCTACCTGAACGAGATGGATAAGGCGGGTCACCGGTATGGCTGCGGTTCGGCCGAGTGGGGAAACCAGCTGGAGGACGTCGACGCGGCCGTCAAAACGCTGGCCTCCCGCGTACCCTCCGACACCCTGCTCATCCTCACCGCCGACCACGGAATGGTCGACGTCGACGAGGCGCACCGCTACGACTTCTCCACCGAACCGGCGCTGATCGACGGTGTGGCGCACACCGCCGGCGAACCTCGGATGCTGCACCTGTACCTTGAACCTGACTTCTCCGTCCAAGGCCGTGAGCGGCTCCTCAAAGCCTGGCAGGGCGCTTACGGCCAGTTCGCCTGGATTTTCACCCGCGATCAGGCGGTCGCCGCTGGCTTGTTCGGTCAGGTCGATCAGCGGGTCCTGCCTCGCATCGGTGACCTGATGGTCGCGGCGCGGGAACCTATCGCGCTCTACGACCGGCGCCGTACCTCCGCATCGGCGATGGAGGTGATCGGCCAACATGGCTCGCTCACACGCGCCGAACGGGACGTGCCGCTGCTAACCCTGAACCGTCCCGGTGGGAAGGGGGCTCGTGGCTGAACTGATCTTCTTCTCCGGTACCATGGACTGCGGCAAATCGACGCTCGCTCTACAAATGGACCACAACCATCGCGCCCGCGGCCGGGCTGGGCTGCTCTGCAGCTCCCACGACCGTGCGGGGGAGGCGATGATCTCCAGTCGGCTCGGATTACAGACCGGCGCTGTTGAAGTGACTGACGCGACCGACTTCTGGGCTGAAATTGTCAGGCGGCGTACCGCCGCCGAACGGGTGGACTACCTGATCTGCGACGAGGCCCAGTTCTACACGGGTGAGCACATCGATCAACTAGCCCGCATCGTCGACGAGATGGATGTCGATGTTTTCGCGTTCGGGATCACTTCAGACTTCAGGACCAAGCTGTTCCCGGGGTCCCAGCGGCTGATTGAACTTGCCGACCGGGTACAGGTCCTCCAGGTGGAGGCGCTCTGCTGGTGCGGCCGTCGAGCGACCCACAATGCGCGGACCATCGACGGGGTGATGGTGGTCGAGGGTGATCAGGTGGTGGTCGGAGACGTGGAACTGCAAATGACGCCACGGGATCCCCTGCAACCTGAGCTGCCGATCATCGAAGGTGTGGCCGATGCTGTCCCCCACACCCCGGTTACCGGGTATGAGACGCTATGCCGACGCCATCACACCCGCCGGGTCACTCTCAGCACCGCGACGGCAATGCAAAGCAGCGAGATCCTGCTCCCGTTCTCCAGCTAGCCGGGTCAGGTGCCCGAGCGGCCCGAAAAACTAGTCGCTCTTGGTGCCGAACACGATTTCATCCCAGCTCGGAACGCTCGACCGCTTCGGGCGGATCTTACGGTCAGCCGGTTCCTCGGCAGGCTTGGGCGAACTGTCGGGTGCAGCAGGACGATCCTGTGCCGTTCCCCGATCCTGTGCCGTTTCTTCCGGGCCAGCAGCCTGCCGGGCTGGGCGGTTGGGCCGGGCGAAGATGCTGATCTCCCGTGTGTCGGTGCCCACCGAATCGAACAATCGCGGAGATCCGTCGCTATACGGAGATCCGTCGCTATACGCAGATCCGTCGCTGTACGCTGATCCGTCAGTGTAGGTCGCTGCGCCGTGAATACCGGGGCGGTGACCGTCGGACTCGGCCTTGTCGGCTACCGCTGGCGCCAGGCTGAGGCCGGCAAACCGACGCGGTTCCCCGTCATCGGCGCCCTGATCACCAGTGTTTTCTTCGCCGGTGTTCTGCTGAGCGGTGTTCTCATGTGCAGTGCTCTCATGTGCAGTGGCGGGAGATTCCAACCCCGGTTCGGTACCCTCGGACGGGCGGGGGTGCGCGGCAGGAATACTGCCCTTGGCGAGCAGGTGAGCCAAGGCGTCATCGCCGTCCTCGTCCACCCCGAGACGCTGTCCGCGCCGCGACCGGAGCACATCCAGCAAATTGTCGGATGCTTCTTCCTCGGGTGCTGCGTCTGCGGTTTTCTGGGCTTCGAAGTCAAACACATGATCGGCGACGGCGCTGAGCCGCCGGGAGGGCAGGGGACCGTCCAACGGTTCCAGTTCGCTGAGCAGCTGAGCCCACCGGTTGGTATTGAGGACCGTTTTCCGGCTCGGATTGAACGTCCACTGGGCCGGGGGTTCCTCGCCGACAGTGACCCGGGTGTCAGCTGCCAGGTCAAACCGTGCCACGACGTTCCACAGTCCATCGGGGCGACGCCAGGCATCCCATTCCACTGCGTTGGGGTCCACACCGTATGCCTGCAACCGGTGGGCGACCATGTCGCCGAGCTGGGCGGGATGGTCGCCGAAGGCGGAGCGGTTGCCGTCGTGGGACGGGAGGGGTGACGACACTTCTACCCGCTGCGCCAGGATGGCCATGTAGTCACGCTCAGCGCGCACCGGGCTCTCGTAGCGGAGCACCTGGGCCAGATCCTGCCCCGACTCGTCGACAATGTCCTGGGCGGTCGCGCCGCTACGGATCCGTGACTGAATGTCGCGGGGTGAGAGCGGAACGACTGGTTTGCCGGCTGGTGGGGGCGGGGTGGTGATCTTCTGGTGGTCCATGGGGCGGGAGACCGCCATACGCAGCGCCTCGTTGATCGGCAGGCTGAAGTTGGAGCCGTCCTCGCCGTTCAGGAGCAGGTGTCCACCATCCTCGCGAACACCTACCAGCCGTAGTTCCTGCATGAAAATCCTCCGAGCCGACATTGCTTCCTTACCGTGAAACTCTGCCACCTGTTCGCCGACATGCCTACTACACCAGTGGTGTGGCGCGGAACTTTTGGCCACTATTGGGGTTAAAGGTGGATCGTTCAGCGGGAATCTGTTGCGGACGGGCACAAAAAGCCGCCTGCCAGCGTTGGACTCGACGTTGGGCAGACCCGAGTCCAGAAACTTCAGAACACCGGAGAGTGAACACCTAGCTATGGCGACCGATTACGACACGCCACGAACCACCGACGACGCCGCCGGCGAGGAATCAATCGGGGAGTTGGAAGCCCATCGTGCAGACCAGCAGTCCCCGGTTGTTGACGAGGATGAACTCGAGGCCGCCGATTCGTTTGAACTGCCCGGAGCCGACCTGTCCGCCGAGGACGTCCAGGTCCGGATCCTCCCGGCGCAGGCCGACGAGTTCACCTGCGCCTCCTGTTTCCTGGTGCGCCACCGGTCACAGATTGCCAGGCATCTTGGCGAACTGGCCTATTGCAGCGACTGCGAGGGCTGACCGCCTGATCGCTCGGCCAGTCAGTTGGCGAGGGCTGCCAGCAGTTCCTGAGGACGCCGGGTAGATGTCAGCCAATAAGGGGTGGAGTCCTCGGGATCGGTGATCGCGACCCGCACCACTGGAGAGACCCAGCCGCGGATGCACAGGTAGGCGGTTGCATTGAGTAGCGGTCCTCGCTGCGCGGTGGCGTCGTCGCCGGTGTGCGCTGACGCTTCCCCCAGGAAGCGGCGTTCGATCGTAGCGCGCCCCACCGTGAGATGGGTTGCCGAGACGATAATCCGTGGGGTGGACAGCACGAGTAAAGATCCGAGGACAAGGGCGACGACGGTAGCCGCAATGTATCCGGTGGTCAGGTTGATCGGGGCAAACGTGACCACTGACGCTCCAGCCGCGCCTGCGGCCACCAACCAAATCCAGGGTGCTGGCCACAACCGTTCCTCGTAGAGTGCCGTGCCGACCGATGATCCTGACGTGGGTGTTGACATACCCTAACCATCCCAGATTTCCCTGCCCACTTCATCCCCGCGCTGCGATACCCGGCACCCGGTCGTCGCTCAGGTTTTCGCGCTACAGTGAAGGCCTAACCCGAATCATCGAGGCAGCTGGAGTATGAACGTGCTGGACCCACAGCGGACACTTCCCGTGCAGATCACACTGCTCGACGGCGACATGGCGGCGCCCGAATACGCGCAGCCGGGCGACGCTGGGGCCGACCTCAGGACCCGCATCGACTTTCGGCTGGCACCTGGTGAGCGGGCGCTGGTGCCCACCGGTGTGGCCATTGCCTTGCCTGACGGCTACGTGGGGTTAATCCATCCGCGGTCGGGACTGGCAACGAAGCACGGGGTGACTGTGGTGAACGCTCCCGGCACGATCGACGCTGGTTATCGTGGCGAAATTGCAGTCACTCTGCTGAATACCGACCACACCGAATCCCTCACCTTTAAGCGGGGGGACCGGATTGCCCAGCTCCTGATCCAGCGGGTTGAACACGCGGTATTCACCGTGGTGAAGGAACTTCCCGAATCGGTCCGCGGCAGGGCGGGCTTCGGTTCTACCGGAGGTTACAGCGTCGACGCTGCAGCCCATCCGACCCACGCATAACCCCAAGGATAAACAGATCGGGACCCCTTCCGGGGGCTCCCATATACCCAAGGAAAGGAACCCAATCATGGTTTTTGGGCGCCTGAAGAAGAAGCAACCACCCCTCCCGGCGGAGGACGCCACGGCCGCTGATGCGCCGGTCGAGGCACCCGCGCAGGGTTCACCAACCGATAAGGGTTCACCAGCCGACGCGCTCACCCCACCGGAGCTGGCCGGATCCGTCGAATCGGTAGAGGCCGATGTAGCCGAGTCAGCCGTAGCAGCCGACGACGCCCGCGCGCCCGCTGATCCTGGCGAGCCGGTTGACGCCGCCGAGCCCGCTGCCGGCGTCGTCGTCTCCCGCGATAACGGCCCGTTCGACCTTTCGGAAAAGGCTTCGGAGGCCGGCTACATTGACCTCGGTGCACTGCGCATCGGTGCCGCCGAAGGCCTTCAGCTCCGCCTCGAGGTGGAGGAAAAGACCAAGCGGGTCATCGCTGTCACCCTGGACCTCAACGGATCGAACCTGCAACTGCAGGCGTTCGCTGCACCCCGGACGGACGGTCTCTGGGATGAGATTCGTTCCCAGATTGGCGACTCGGTCGGTTCGCAGGGCGGAACGGTCCAGGACCGGGTTGGTGCGTTTGGCACTGAGTTGGTCGCCCACCTGCCGGCTCAGACGCCCGAGGGCCAGCCGGGCTTCAGGGTGGCCCGCTTCGTGGGAGTGGACGGCCCACGCTGGTTCCTCCGCGGAGTGATTGGCGGACCAGCAGCGATCAACCGAGAGGCGGCCGCGCCGATCGAGGAGCTGTTCCGCAACGTGGTGGTAGTCAGGGGAGATCACCCGCTTCCGCCACGCGAACTGCTGCAGCTGCGCCTGCCCAAGGAGACGGCGACGGCGCCACCAGCCGAGCCCGCCCAGCAGACCCCCGATCTCACTGATCCGTTAAAACGCGGGCCCGAGATCACCCACATTGGCTGACCGTCCTGGGCTGGATAGCCCGGGCGGACGCCGCCCTGCAGCGACCGTCGCGAAGCTCCCCACCCGGGGACGCGCGCGGGCGCGTGGGTTCATTTCACGGATCACCATCCTGCCGGTCAGCTCGGCACCGCAGTTCGCGGCGGTGGTTTCGGACGACGACCCACCAGCAACGGCCGGGGCCGACCGCCGGGACAACCCAACCCGCCGTCAATCAGCCCAGGTACGCCTGGTCTGGATCGGACAACGTCGGGTTCCCGGGATTGAAGCGGGAGCCCAGATCGCGTTCGAAGGAATGGTCAGCCCCGTCGACGGGATGCCCACGATCTACAATCCGCGTTACGAAATTATTGGCCGTCCGGAGGCACAGCAGTGAGCACCCCCCAACCATCTAACACCCCGCCCGAGGATGATCCAGCACGCCGTCAGGCGCCTACAGCAGCGGAGCTGGCCGGACAGTATGCCGCCCGGTCGGGGATGCGGCGCACCGACGACGGGAAGATCGATGTGCTCCAGTCGATCGGGGGTGTTCGCGGCCTCGCGGAGAGCATCCTGCCTGGGCTGATCTTCACAGTCATCTTCACCATCAACCAGGATCTACAGAGCTCCCTGATCGCCGCCCTCGCGGTGGCAGCGGTCTTCTCAATCATTCGCCTGGTCTCGCGGAGCCCGCTGACCCAGGCACTCTCAGGACTGATCGGCGTCGCTATCTGCGCCTTCGTGGCCGGCCGCACAGGCAACGCCGAGGACTTCTTCGTTCCTGGGTTCTTCACCAACGGCGCCTACATCATCGCCATGGTGATTTCCATTGCAGCCCGCTGGCCAA
Source organism: Arthrobacter glycogeni (assembly GCF_054511155.1). Taxonomy (NCBI): domain Bacteria; kingdom Bacillati; phylum Actinomycetota; class Actinomycetes; order Micrococcales; family Micrococcaceae; genus Arthrobacter; species Arthrobacter glycogeni. The sequence continues at coordinate 73,572 of NZ_JBTNDE010000007.1, forward strand.
TCGCCGGGCTGCTGTTCGGGTTCATCAGGGGTGAAGGCGTCGACTGGCGCAAAGATCCGCGGCGGGTCAAGGCCTATACCATTGCCACCTGGATCATCATCACCGTCCTCGGCCTGCGGCTCGCGGTGCAGATGCCGCTGTACTTTGCCGAGAATTTCGTGGCGCTCGGCACGACAAGGCTGATCATGGGGCTTCCCCTTTACGCACTCGGCCTCTGGCTTGCCTGGCTGGTGTCCCGTCCGGTCACGAAACCGGTGGAACCTGGAACGCAAGAACCTGGAACGCTGGAATCCGGGACGCAGAAACCCGGCTAGGCAAGGCCCGGCGCGTCTATCGGCGCGCCGTCGTCGGGTGCGTCAGGATCACCGGTCACTGCGAGCAGGACGCTGCGCAGCGCATCCTCGGCGGCGATCGCGGCGATCAGGAACAGCTCGTCGCCGGGCTCGACGACGTCGTCAGGGCTCGGCGTGATTGACGCGTCATCGCGTAGGATCGCCACCACAGTACAGTCCTCCGGCAGGATCAACGAGCCGAGGGTTCGGCCGACCAGGGGGGACTCCTGGGGAACAGTGAATTCGACAATCGAGGTGACGCCACTCTGCAGGGTGAGCAACCGCACCAGGTCGCCAATCTCCACTGCCTCTTCCACCAGGGCAGTCATCAGGCGGGGCGTGTTGACGGCGACATCGACGCCCCACGAGTCGTCGAACATCCAGTCGTTTTTCGGGTTGTTGACCCGGCCGACGGTCCGACCCACACCGAATTCGCTTTTGGCGAGCAGCGACACCACCAGGTTCACCTTGTCATCGCCGGTGGCGGACACCACCACGTCGGCTTCATCCAGCCGGGCGTCCTTCAGGGTGGTCAACTCGCAGGCGTCGCCGATCAGCCACTTGGCGCCTTTGAGCCCGCTGCGGCCAATCACCTCGGGTTTTTCGTCAATCAGCAGAATCTCATGGTTATTGGACAGCAACTCCTTGGCGATCGACGATCCGACGCTCCCCGCGCCCGCAATGACTACTCTCACTCCGATTCCTCCACTGGTTTTTTGGTCAGGATGCGCCCGATTTCGTCGGTGGCGTCGGTTTTCATCATGGCGTGCACAATGTCGCCTTCCTGGTAGCTGGTCTCCGAGGTGGGCAGCGTGCCCTCACCGAACCGGGTGAGGTAGGCGATGCGGATCCCCGAGGCTGCCTCAATGTCAGCCAGGGAGCGGCCCAGCCAGCCATCGTGCAGGGCCAATTCGCCGAGGATCAGGCGCCCCGATGTTTCCCTGAAGTCTCCGTTGATGCTCTGCTCCGGGAGGATCCGGCGCAGCACCTGATCGGCGCTCCAGCGGACTGCTGCGACGGTGGGAATGCCGAGCCGCTGATAGATTTCGGCGCGGCCGGGATCATAGATCCGGGCCACCACGTGCGGCACATGGAACGTCTCCCGGGCTACCCGGGTGGCGAGGATGTTGGAGTTGTCGCCGCTGGACACCGCGGCGAAGGCGTAGGCGTTTTCAATGTCGGCGTTCTTCAGGGTGTCCCGGTCAAAACCGACGCCAGTGACCTTCCTACCGCCGAAGGATCCCCTGAGCCGGCGGAAGGCACGGTCATCCTGATCGATGATGGCCACGGTGTGCCCTGACTCATCCAACGTGTGGGCAAGACTGACGCCCACCCTGCCACACCCCATGATTACAAAATGCGCCACCCGTGCCACCTGCCGTTCGAACCGAATTGTCAACGCGGCCCTCTTTGGGAGCCTTGCATCCGCTGCACCCAGCCTAATGGAGTTGCGCGAGCTGAAACGCGCTAGTCTGTGGGCTGTGCTGACTTTCTTTGAAGCCGTCAAGCGGGTGCTGGTGGGCAAACCGTTCCGCAACGACCGGCTGCGGCATCAGACCTTGCCCAAGCGGATCGCGATGCCGGTGTTCTCTGCGAATGCCCTCTCCTCGGTGGCGTACGCACCCGACGAAATCCTGCTGACCCTGGCCCTGGCAGGCCTTGCAGCAGTATCTGTGTCGCCGTGGGTGGGGTTGGCCGTTCTGGTGGTGTTGCTCGTGGTGATTGCCTCCTACCGGCAGGCGGTCCACGCCTACCCCTCGGGTGGTGGAGACTACGAGATTGCCCGGCGTAACCTCGGCAGCACGGCGGGCCTCACTGTGGCCTCGGCGCTGATGGTCGACTACGTGTTGACGGTGGCTGTTTCGGTCTCGGCCGCAGCCCACTACCTGATTGCCCTGGCGCCGGGACTGGCTGGTGGGCAGACAGCGATGGCGGTGGCCGGCGTCGTCGTTCTCGTCCTCCTGAACCTGCGCGGCGTGACCCGGAACGCTCTGGCCCTGGCCATCCCCACCTACGTCTTCCTCGCAGCGATCCTCGGCATGTGCGCTGTTGGCATCATTCAGCGGCTCACGGGCACACTGGGTGAGGCGCCCAGCGCCAGGTTTGAAATCATCCCCGATCCAGCCCTCGATGCGGGCCTCGTGGGGCTGGCGGGGGCGCTGTTGATCCTGAGGGCCTTCTCGGCCGGCGCAGCAGCCCTAACCGGTGTCGAGGTTCCGAGCGCCAACGTACCCAGTTTTCAGGCCCCGCGCAGCCGCAACGCCGCTTCCACCCTGTTGATCCTTGGAGTGACTGCCGGCGCCATGACGGCCGGGGTGATCTACCTTGCCAACGCGGCGAAGGTTCATGTGGTGCAGAACCCGCAGGAACAGCTGCGGCTGGACGGCAATCCCGTGTCGGCCGACTACATCCAAAACCCCGTGGTCAGCCAGCTGGCGCGCACCATTTTCAGCGACGCGGCGCTCCCGTTCATCCTGGTGGTCGGCGCTACGGCACTGATCCTGGTGTTGGCGGGCCACGCCGCGTTCAACGGATTCCCCGTGCTCGCGTCGATCCTGGCCAAGGACGGCTATCTGCCGCGCCAGCTGCGGACCCGCGGCGACCGGTTGACCTTCAGCAACGGCATCCTCGCGCTGGGTGCCGGCGCCATTCTGCTGATCGTGGTCTTTGGCGCCGATGTCACGCAGCTGGTTCAGCTCTATATTGTCGGCGTGTTCGTGTCGTTCACGGCGAGCCAGGCGGCGCTCATCAAACACTGGACCCGCGAACTACGCAGCACCGCCGACAAAAAGCGCAGGTGGCGGATGAAGAAGTCCCGCTCCATCAACACCATCGGATTCGTGTTGACCGCTGCGGTACTGGTGGTGGTGTTGGTCACCAAGTTCGAATACGGAGCCTGGGTGGCGGTGCTGGCCATGATGGTGCTTTTCGCCGTGATGCACGGCATCAAGCGGCACTACGACCAGGTGGCCCGCGAACTGGCCCTTGACGACTCCACCTTCTCCCGTGCCCTGCCGTCCCGCGTACATGCAGTGATCCTGGTGTCGCACGTCCGCAAGCCCGTCCTGCGGGCGCTGGCGTTCGCCCGCGCGTCGCGGCCCTCCAAACTGGACGCGATTGTGGTCGATGTTGATCCCGAAGAAACGGAGCGGACGCTGCGTGACTGGGAACGGCACGAGATCCCGGTGCCGATCACCGTCCTCGCGTCACCCTACCGGGACACGATCATGCCCATCATGGAGTACATCGGCAGCATCCGTAGTGACTCGCCCCGCGACCTGATCGTCGTCTACATTCCCGAATACGTGGTGGGACGGTGGTGGGAGCAACTGGTCCACAACCAGACAGCACTTCGCATCAAAACCCGGCTGCACTTCGAGCCGGGGGTTATGGTGGCAAGTGTCCCGTGGCAGCTCGCATCATCCGACGCCGCACGAAAATTCCAGGATCTACAGTGACCCCTCAGGAGCTACGACATCGCAGGACCAGCAGTGACCATTGAGCCGTCAGCTACCCTCGACCTGAACATCGGACCGGTCGCCCACGGCGGCCATTGCGTTGCCCGACATGAGGGCAGGGTCATCTTCGTCCGCCACGCCTTGCCCGGCGAAACGGTGCGGGTCAGGCTGACCGAGCACGACGACGGCGCGAGCTTCTGGCGCGCGGATGTGATCGAGGTGCTCGAAGCTTCGGAGCACCGGGTCAACCATCCGTGGGCCCTGGCCGATGCGCTGCTGGCGGCCCACCGTGGTGCCGCGCCGGTGGGCGGTGCCGAGTTCGGCCACATTGCCCTTCCCCTCCAGCGGCAACTCAAGGGAACGGTCTTCAGCGAACAACTCAAGCGGCTGGCCGGAATTGACCGGCACATCGAGGTCGAAGCCGTCCCGGATGAAACACCCGATGGCCTGCGGTGGCGCACCAGGGCAAGCTTCGCCGTGGCGCTCGACGGTCACCTTGCCATGCACGCACACCGGTCCGACGAGCTGATCCCCGTCGCCGAGATGCCGCTTGCTGTTGACGCGATTAACGAGCTGCAGCTGTGGACCGTCAACTTCACCGGAATCCAGCGGGTGGAAGTAGCAGTCGGCTCGGCTGGGGGCCCACCCCTGGTGCTATTGGTGCCCGCTCCCGGCGCGCGGCGGAAACAGACCGCCGCGGTGATTCACCAACTCGACGGGCCGTCGGTGGCGCTGTGGGATCCGGAAAAGGGGACTGTGGAGCGGGTCCGCGGCAGGACCTGGCTGGCCGAGACCGTCGGATCGCAGACCTACCGGATCACCGGTGACGGTTTCTGGCAGGTCCACCGGGGTGCGCCAGCACTCCTCATGAACGCGGTGCTGGATGGCCTGGCCATCCAGCCGGGGGAGCGCGCTGCCGACCTGTACTCGGGCGCAGGGCTGTTCACTGCGCCGATCGCCGACGCGGTGGGGGACACCGGCAGTGTGCTGGCCGTTGAGGGTTCCTCCGGCGCGTCCCGCGACGCGAAACGGAACCTGCACGGCCGGTCCCAGGTCGAGATTGTGCAGGGAAGGGTCGATCGGGTGCTCAACGAGCGGAAACCGGACCTCGACGTCGTCGTGCTGGACCCGCCGCGCGCCGGCGCCGGTCAGGCGGCCATCACCGAGGTCATCGCCGCCGGTCCGCGGGCTGTCGGGTATGTGTCCTGCGACCCGGCGTCGTTCTCCCGCGACGTGGGCTACTTCCAGCAGGCGGGCTGGGAGCTGGACACGTTGCGTGTGTTTGAGCTGTACCCGCACACCCACCACATGGAGTCCTTCGCCGTGCTCCGCCCGGGACGGGGATCGGAAACGCCCAACGGCTAGGATGACAATGCAGGGGAGAGGAGTCCAGCGGTGAGTACTATCGACAGCTTCGGTTCCAGGGGTGTGCTGAAGGTCGCCGGAACCGAGTACGAGATCTTCCGGCTGAGCGCGGTCGACGGCGCCCAAAGCCTTCCTTTCAGCCTCAAGGTGTTGCTCGAGAATCTGCTGCGCACCGAGGATGGTGCCAACATTACCGCCGGGCAGGTCAGCGCCCTGGCCGGCTGGGACGCAGACGCCCAGCCCAACACCGAGATCCAGTTCACGCCCGCCCGCGTCATCATGCAGGACTTCACCGGCGTGCCCTGCGTGGTGGACCTGGCGACCATGCGTGAAGCGGTCAAGGACCTCGGCGGTGACCCGAACCGGGTCAACCCCCTGGCACCAGCGGAACTGGTTATCGACCATTCGGTGCAGATCGATGTGTTCGGTAGCGCCGACGCGATCGAACGCAACATGGACCTGGAGTACCAGCGCAACGGTGAACGGTACCAGTTCCTTCGTTGGGGTCAGACTGCCTTCAACGACTTGAAGGTGGTGCCACCCGGAACCGGGATCGTCCATCAGGTGAACCTCGAATACCTGGCCCGGATCGTGATGACCCGCGGGCTCACCACGGGGGACATCACGGGGGGTAATACTGTCCTGCAGGCCTACCCCGACACGTGTGTCGGCACCGACTCGCACACCACGATGGTCAATGGCCTGGGCGTGCTCGGCTGGGGTGTGGGCGGTATCGAGGCGGAGGCGGCCATGCTGGGCCAGCCGGTGTCGATGCTCATCCCTCGCGTGGTGGGCTTCAAACTGGCCGGCTCCATTCCGGCGGGTGCCACCGCCACCGACGTCGTCCTCACCATCACCGAGATGCTGCGCAAGCATGGGGTGGTCGGCAAATTCGTCGAGTTCTACGGCGAGGGCGTCGCGGCCGTGCCGTTGGCTAATCGGGCGACCATCGGCAACATGAGCCCCGAATTCGGTTCCACCGCCGCAATGTTCCCGATCGACGACGTCACCCTCGAGTATCTGCGGCTCACGGGCCGGTCGGCGCAGAGCGTTGCCCTGGTCGAGGCCTACGCCAGGGAACAGGGCCTCTGGCACGACCCGGCACGGGAGATCCGCTTCTCCGAGCACCTCGAACTAGACCTTTCCACGGTGGTGCCGTCGATCGCCGGACCGAAGCGGCCCCAGGACCGTATCGACCTCACCGACGCCAAGAAACAGTTCCGCAGGGACATCCACAACTACGTCAGCTCGGTGGGTGACGTGGCACTGGACGAGGCCCTGGAGGAGTCGTTTCCGGCCTCCGACGTCCCGGCGATGACGTCGACGCTGCGGCACGCCGGGGGGCCGGGTGCCAGCGGTCGACCTTCGACGCCGGTCCCGGTCACCATGTCCGATGGGCGGACATTCGAGCTGGACCACGGGGCGGTTACCATCGCATCGATCACCTCGTGCACCAACACCTCGAACCCCTCGGTGATGCTCGCCGCGGCCCTCTTGGCCCGCAACGCAGTGAACCGCGGGCTCGCCTCCAAACCGTGGGTCAAGACGTCCGTTGCCCCCGGGTCAAAGGTGGTCACCGACTACTACGACAGATCCGGGCTCACTCCCTACCTCGAGAAGCTCGGGTTTTTCGTGGTGGGGTACGGCTGCGCCACGTGCATCGGAAATTCGGGGCCACTGGAACCGGAAATTGCCGCGGCGATCCAGGATAACGACCTGTCCGTGGCAGCAGTGCTCTCCGGGAACCGCAACTTTGAGGGCAGGATCAACCCTGACGTGAAAATGAACTACCTCGCGTCGCCGCCGCTGGTGATCGCCTACGCTTTGGCGGGCACAATGGACTTCAACTTCGAGTCGGATCCGTTGGGCCGCGACGACGACGGCGTTGACGTCTTTCTGCGCGACATCTGGCCCAGCCCGGTCGAGGTCCAGCTCACCATTGACTCGTCCATTGACGAGGCGATGTTCGCCGCAGGGTATGAGGGAGTGTTCGACGGCGATCACCGGTGGAAAGCCCTGGATACTCCCGAGGGTGACACGTTCGCCTGGAATGAGAACTCCACCTATGTGCGTAAGCCGCCGTACTTCGAGGGGATGAAGGCCGCGCCGAATCCGGTGACCGACATTTCGGGAGCGCGAGTGCTTGCCAGGCTGGGAGACTCGGTGACCACCGATCACATCAGCCCGGCCGGCTCGTTCAGGTCGGACAGCCCGGCCGGACGCTACCTGCTGGAACACGGAGTGGCGCGGAAGGATTTCAACTCGTACGGGTCCCGTCGCGGGAACCACGAGGTGATGATCCGAGGAACCTTCGCCAATATCCGGCTGCGCAACACCCTGCTGCAGGGGGTGGAAGGCGGATTCACCCGAGACTTCACCCAGACCGGCGGCCCGCAAGCCTACATGTACGATGCCGCGGTCAACTACGAGGCGGCCGGTGTTCCATTGGTGATCCTCGCTGGAAAGGAGTACGGCTCCGGTTCGTCCCGGGACTGGGCGGCGAAGGGCACCGCTCTGCTCGGCGTCCGCGCCGTGATCGCCGAGAGCTACGAGCGGATCCACCGCTCCAACCTGATCGGAATGGGAGTGCTGCCGCTGCAGTTCCCGGTGGGGGAAAGCGCCGCGACCTTGGGCCTCACCGGCACCGAGACATACGCCGTCGACGGCGTGACGGTCCTCAACGAGGGCAGCACCCCAGCGACCGTGAGGGTCAGCGCCGTACCGGAGGAGGGCGGCGACATCATCACCTTCGATGCGGTGCTGCGCATCGACACCCCGGGTGAAGCGGAGTACTACCGCAACGGCGGTATTCTTCACTACGTGCTCCGACAGCTCACAGCGATCGAGCGCCTCTGACCGTCAACCCGCGTTAGAGTTAATGACCCGCAGGTGTACGTCCGGCGGGAATGACCAACGCAAGGAGGCTCCGATGGGACTCTTGGAAACCATCCGCCACCCTCAGGACCTCAGCCGGCTGACCGCCGACCAGCTGGTCCGTCTGGCAGCGGAGATCCGTGACTTCCTCATCACGAATGTGTCCCGCACCGGTGGCCACCTCGGCCCCAACCTGGGGGTCGTCGAGCTCACCCTCGGCATTCACCGGATCTTCGATTCCCCCCGTGATGCAGTGATCTTCGACACGGGCCACCAGTCCTACGTGCATAAACTGCTGACCGGACGGCAGGACTTCAGCACCCTCCGTCAACAGGGCGGCCTCTCCGGCTACCCCTCACGCGCCGAATCCGAACACGACGTCGTGGAAAGCTCCCATGCGTCCTCCTCCCTGTCCTGGGCCGACGGGATTTCACGCGCCCGGGTGATCGCCGGTGAAGGTGACCGCTACACGGTGGTGCTGGTGGGCGACGGCGCCCTGACCGGCGGAATGGCCTGGGAAGCGATCAACAACATTGCGGCCGACAAACGACGTCGCGTAGTGATTGTTGTCAACGACAACGGCCGGTCCTACGCGCCGACCATCGGGGGTGTGGCCGACTACCTGGCTTCCCTGCGACCAACCCTTGACACCGTCCGCACCCACCGCGTCTATGAAGGGACCCTCGACTGGTCCAAACGGCGCCTCCAGAACGGTGGCCCGCTCGGCCGCTTCACCTACAAGAGCCTGCACGCCACGAAAAAAGGCATCAAGGACTGGTGGGCCCCCCAGGGTCTGTTCGAAGACCTTGGCATGAAGTACATCGGACCCATCAATGGCCACGATATGGCTGCCGTAGAGCATGCCCTGCACCAGGCGCGCAACTACGAGGGACCGGTGATCGTCCATGCGATCACGGAGAAGGGCTACGGCTACGCGCCGGCCCGGGCCCACGACGCCGACCAGTTCCATGCCGTCGGTATCATCGACCCCGAAACCGGACAACCGGTTGGCGCGGCCGGACCGCAGTCCTGGACCAGCGTGTTCGCCGACGAAATTGCTGCCATCGCCGACGAGCGCAAGGACATCGTCGGCATCACCGGCGCCATGCTGATCCCTGTGGGGCTGCACAAGTTTGCCGAAAAGTACCCTGAACGGGTGTTCGACGTCGGCATCGCCGAACAGCACGCGCTCACCAGCGCTGCGGGGATGGCCTTCGGCGGGCTGCACCCGGTGGTGGCATTGTACGCCACGTTCCTGGGCCGAGGATTTGACCAGCTCCTGATGGACGTCGCCCTCCACAAGGCGGGGGTCACCGTGGTGCTGGACCGCTCGGGTGTCACCGGCCCCGACGGTGCGAGCCACCACGGGATGTGGGACATGGCAATGCTGCAGATCATTCCCGGACTGCATCTGGCAGCACCTCGTGACGCCACCAGGCTCCGCGAGGAACTCAGGGAGGCTGTTGCCATCGGCGACGCGCCGAGCGTCGTACGGTATTCGAAAGGCGCTGTCGGCGCTGAGGTGCAGGCGATTGAACGGCTCGACGACGGCGTTGAGGTGCTGGCCCGCAGGCCCTCCGGTTCGAGCAACAACGACGTCCTCATCGTCAGTATCGGCGCGATGAGCGAACTGGCTCTGGATGTTTCCAACCGGTTGGGCGCACAGGGGATCAGCTCGACGGTGATCGATCCGCGCTGGGTGCTGCCGGTCCGTCGATCAGTAATCACCATGGCAGCCGAACACCGGATTGTGATCGTGATCGAGGACGGGGTGCGCGCTGGCGGTGTCGGATCACGGATCCGGCAGGAGATGCGTGCCGTCGGGGTGGACACCGCGCTCAACGAGGTGGGACTGCCCGTGGAGTTCCTTGACCACGGCACGCGAACCGAAGTGTTGGAACGGGTTGGGTTGACCGCGCGGAAAGTAGCCCAGGACGTCGTCGAGCAGGTACTGGGCACCAGGGTGCCCGTCGCCCGTCCGCTCCCCGGGCTCACTTCACCAGTGACCGGGCAGTTACCCACGCTCTGACGGGCTCGGCTGACCAGGCAATGAAGTGCCCGGGAGCGCAAAAACGCTGTCCGCGAAAGCAGGGCGTCAGAAACAGTCTGTGAGACAATGAACGTGGCTGGCAGGGGAACCACATTCCCCGGCCGGTCCAGTGACAGGCTTCCGGCTGTGCTGGCGACGCTTCTGGGTGCATCGTGAAAACATCCTGACGGGTGGGATGCCGAGAATCCGCTGTGCAGGCCAACCGCTGGGAAAGCAGCGGATAGGGAAAAGCGCCACTGGTCTTCGAGTGATGCCGCACCCCACGGATGGTGCGACCTCGAAGCTCACTAGACGACTTCCGGTGGACGCGAGGCGCCAAGGCCCGCCGACAACCGACATACTGCCCCCGGGGGCGTCGGAATGTGGCCGACGCCGCAGGGGCTGGAGCAAAACACCATATGGATAATCAGCAGAACACCACGGATCAGAACCCCACGGATCAGATCCCCACGGATCAGAACCCCACGGACCAGATTCAGGACTCCGCGCAGGAGCAGCTCGACGTCCCAGTGACCAAGGCAGCCCGGACCCGCCGCAAAAAGGCAGAGCCTGCGGTGGGCAAAGCAGAGCCTGCGGCGGGCGCCAGCGGCGAGTCAGCGACCACTGAAGCACCAGAGCCAGCTGCAGCGCCGAAGCGGCGTGCGACGCGCAGCCGCAAGGTTGCTACCAGCGACGTCGTGCTCCCCGAGGCACCGTCCGCGCCGTCCGCCGGTGCTGGCGAGATGAACGCTGACGCTGCTGCTACCGCTGGTGACGCTCCGGCTATCATTACCGACGCTCCGGCGACCACTCCCGACGCTGGCGCGGTCGCCGAACCCGTCGCCGAGAAGGCGGTGATGGCCCCAGCCCGCCGCCGCGCGCCCCGGAAGGCCAGCAGCCCCTCCGGAGCACCCGCTGCCGTCGAACCCACCGTCGAGAAAGCGCTGGCCCCCGTCGCCCAGGCGGCCGACGTCGTCGCCACCGAAGCCACCGATGTTCCGCCGGCCGACGTCGCACCGGCACCAGTGAAAAAAATTACCCGCCGCCGGTCGACGGCCGCGCAGAAGCAGGTGCCGGTTCCCGAGGAAACTGCTCCCGCAGCAGTTGAAGGTCAGGACGCCCCCGTGGAAGCGCAGGCCGACCCGGCACCGATCGATGCGGCCCAGGTTGAGGCGGCCGAGACTGCCAAGGAGGCGGCCCCCGTTTCACCGGCGCCCGTTTTCCCGGCCCCCGTGTCCTCGGCAGCCGACCCGTTCGCCATCCCCGCGTCACTGTTTCACGCACCCGACCTGACAGTTGCTCCGACCCCGGTCAGGAAAGCTGACGCCGCCGCGGCGTCCGACGCCGAAGATGATGACGACGACGATAGTGACACCGAGCCCGGAGGGCGCCGCCGCCGTCGTAATCGCCGCAGCCGGGGTAAGAGCCGTAGCGACCAGGACACACCCAGCGACGAGGCCGGCCCAGCCGACGAGGCCAGCCCGGACGGCGACAGCGATGACGGTGTGACGTCGCGTCGTCGTCGGAGGCGTCGCCGTGGAGATCAGGACCTTGAACTGACCGGCGGTCAGGACGACGATCCCCCCAACACGGTGACCCGGGTCCGGGCACCCCGGCAGGTGCAGGAAGCCGCACCCTCCAACAAAGTCACCAGCGTCAAGGGATCCACCCGGCTGGAGGCCAAGAAGCAGCGTCGCCGCGAGTCCCGCGATACGGGGCGCCGCCGCCAGGTCATCACCGAAGCCGAGTTCCTGGCGCGTCGCGAATCGGTGGACCGGCAAATGATCGTCCGCCAGCGCGATGACAGGATCCAGATTGCTGTCCTCGAGGACGGGTTGCTTGCTGAGCACTTCGTGTCCAAGACGCAGCAGGATTCGCTGATCGGCAACGTGTACCTGGGCAAGGTCCAGAACGTGCTGCCCAGCATGGAAGCAGCGTTCGTTGATATCGGCCGCGGCCGCAACGCGGTCCTGTACGCCGGTGAGGTCAACTGGGATGCGTCACGCCTCGATGGGCAGCCACGCCGCATCGAACTGGCGTTGAAGTCCGGCGACACCGTCCTGGTGCAGGTCACCAAGGATCCGGTGGGCCACAAGGGCGCCCGCCTGACCAGCCAGATTTCCCTCCCCGGACGCTACCTCGTGTACGTGCCGGGTGGCTCCATGACCGGGATTTCCCGGAAGCTGCCGGATGTGGAACGCAACCGGCTCAAGCGCATCCTTAAAGACCGTCTGCCCGAGAACGCCGGCGTGATCGTCCGCACCGCAGCGGAGGGCGCCAGCGAGGAAGAGCTGACCCACGACATCAACCGGCTGCGGTCACAGTGGGAGACCATTGAGGCCAAGTCGGGCTCGACCAAGTCACTGGCTCCGGAGCTGTTGTACGGGGAGCCGGACCTGACCATCAAGGTGGTCCGTGACGTCTTCAACGAAGACTTCTCCAAACTCATCGTCTCCGGTGAGGAAGCCTGGGACACCATCGAGGCCTACGTCATGTACGTGGCCCCCGATCTGGTGGGCCGCCTGGAGAAATGGACCGGCAATGAGGACATTTTCTTCGCCAGCCGGATCGATGAGCAAATCCACAAGGCCCTCGACCGGAAGGTCTTCCTGCCCTCCGGCGGGTCGCTCGTCATTGACCGCACCGAGGCTATGACCGTGGTTGACGTCAATACCGGCAAGTTCACCGGTAGCGGCGGAAACCTCGAAGAAACCGTCACCAAGAACAACCTGGAAGCCGCAGAGGAAGTGGTCCGCCAGCTCCGGCTGCGGGACATCGGTGGCATCATCGTCATTGACTTCATCGATATGGTCCTTGAAGCCAACCGGGATCTCGTCCTGCGTCGGATGGTTGAATGTCTTGGCCGGGACCGCACCAAGCACCAGGTTGCCGAGGTGACCTCCCTGGGTCTGGTCCAGATGACCAGGAAGCGGATGGGCACCGGGCTCCTGGAGGTCTTTGGCGAGAACTGTGAGCACTGTGATGGACGCGGCGTCGTTACACATGACGAGCCGGTGGAACATAAGCGGCACGTCGTTGCCCCCGATAACCACCAGCAGCACCTCCGCCAGGAGAAGGTATCCCGCAGTGAACGCAAGCGCAATCGGAGCCGGCCCAGTTCACCGGCCGACGACGAGCAGCAGACACCCGAGGTGCCACAGGACGATGCCGAGCGCCAGACCCGCGCCGAGGCGGCTAGGGTGGCGCTTGCGAGCATCGCCGCGGCTACCCACGCAGCGCATGAGGCCGAGGGACTCCCCGCGGCCCACGACGCCGCGGAAGTGGTGCTGACAATCAACGGGGAGACCGTCAGCCTGCCCCGCGCGGAGAGCAGCGACGCCGAAGTGCTGGGGGCGGGCCGGTTGACCCTCGACAGCCTCACCCAGGCGTTCGACCGGAAGCCTGCGACAGCTGATTCCGCTTCCGAACCGGCGGTCGAATCGGCGGTGGACTCGGTTGGTGAACCGGCGCCTGCGCCCGAGCCAGCTCCCCGCAGCCCGCGGCGTAACCGGCGCAGGGCCGCCAGCAGCGCCCAGGGGACCGCTGCAACCTCGGTTATCGAACGGAAGCAGGCAGACCAGGACGGGGTAGCCGAGCACCCGGCGGCACGGTTTGTTGCGACAGCCCAGGCTGAGCCCCGCACGGTGGTGCCCGCAAGGGATGAGCCGATGATCCTCGGGGTAGGGGTTCCCGCGTCCGAGTTGTAGACACAGGTCCGGTCCGGCGGTGGACTGCGACTCGCCCACACCCTGGGTGATTTGCAGGAACCCGCCGAACTGGCGTAATCTAGATCCTCGGTGCGTTCGCCTTCTAACCGGTCATCCGGGGCGTCGATGCACAGCGTCAGCGGTAGGACCAACCAGTGTGGTTTGCCGGTGTAAGTACGCACACCAGTAGTTTTCCAAGCAGAGTTGTCGAGAGAAGTGAGTTCCCAAGTGGTGTACGCGATTGTCCGCGCAGGCGGCCGCCAAGAAAAGGTTTCCGTGGGAGACCTCGTAACCCTTGACCGCGTCACCGGTAAGGCCGGCAGCAGCTTTCAGCTGCCCGCCCTCCTTCTGGTCGACGGCGACAAGGTAACCTCAGCAGCAGACGACCTGGCAAAGGTTGCTGTCACTGCCGAGATTATTGAGAATCTTCGTGGACCGAAGATTGTCATTCAGAAGTTCAAGAACAAGACCGGCTACAAGAAGCGCCAGGGTCACCGTTCTGAACTGACCCGCGTCAAGATCACAGGCATCAAGTAACCTCTTCGTTCTTTATCAAAAGGTAGGCAAAGCAGATGGCACATAAGAAGGGTGCGAGTTCCACTCGCAACGGTCGCGATTCAAACGCCCAGTACCTTGGCGTCAAGCGGTTCGGTGGACAGGTTGTCAAGGCTGGCGAAATCATTGTTCGCCAGCGTGGCACCCACTTCCACCCCGGCGCTGGCGTTGGCCGCGGCGGAGACGACACGCTGTTTGCACTGGAGGCAGGCTCGGTGGAGTTCGGTAGCCGCCGTGGACGTCGCGTCGTCAACATCGTCGGCGCGGTCGCAGAGTAGTTCCTGCGCACCAGGCATTGGCAGTGAGGTGGGGTGAGCCGATCCGGCTCGCCCCACTTTCTTTTTAAGCCGGGATAGACTCGGCATCAATTCGCAATTTACGAAGGAGATCAACGTGGCAAGCTTCGTTGACCGGGTGGTTCTGCATGTGTCGGGCGGGACCGGCGGTCATGGCTGCGTTTCCGTCAAGCGTGAAAAGTTCAAGCCGTTGGGTGGCCCCGACGGCGGTAATGGCGGCGACGGCGGCAGCATCATTCTCCGCGTCGACTCCCAAACCACCACCCTCCTCGACTACCACCATGCACCCCACCGCCACGCCACCAACGGCGGCAACGGTATGGGCGACTGGCGCGGCGGCAAGCAGGGAGAAACCCTCATCCTCCCGATGCCAGACGGCACAGTCATCAAAACCAGGGACGGCGAAGTACTCGCCGACCTGGTCGGCGAAGGCGCCGAGTTCATCGCCGCTTCAGGCGGCCAGGGCGGTCTCGGAAACTCGTCGCTGTCCTCCCAGAAACGCAAGGCACCCGGGTTCGCACTACTGGGCATCCCGGGTGACGCCCGGGATATCGTCCTTGAGCTGAAGTCGATCGCGGACATTGCCCTGGTCGGCTTCCCGTCCGCCGGCAAATCCAGCCTCGTCGCCGCGATGTCAGCGGCACGCCCCAAGATTGCCGACTACCCGTTCACTACGCTGGTACCGAACCTCGGCGTCGTCGAGTCCGGCGATGTGCGCTACACCATCGCCGACGTGCCGGGCCTCATCGAGGGTGCCAGCGAAGGCAAGGGTCTGGGCCACAACTTCCTGCGTCACGTCGAGCGCTGCGCTGCGCTGGTGCACGTCCTTGACTGCGCCACCCTGGAGTCCGACCGGAACCCGCTGCACGACCTCGATATCATCGAGCGCGAACTGGAAAAGTACGCGGTCGACATGAGCTTCGCCGGCCCGGACGGCGACGTCGTACCCTTGAATCAGCGGCCCAAGCTGATCGCCCTGAACAAGGTCGATGTGCCTGACGGCAAGGATATGGCGTCCTTCGTCCGTCCCGAGCTCGAGGCGCGCGGATACCGAGTGTTCGAGGTGTCGGCGTCCAGCCACGAAGGGCTGCGGCAGCTCGGCTTCGCGATGGGCGAGATCGTCACCGCCGCCCGCGCAGCGCTGAAGGCAACACCACCGAAGATCACACCGCCGATCCTCCGGCCCCGGGCCGTCAACTCCCGCGGGTTCATCATCCGCAACGAGGAGAAGAACCTCCTGCCACTGTTCCGGATTATCGGCGAGAAGCCGGTGCGCTGGGTCAAGCAGACCGACTTCAACAACGACGAGGCCGTGGGCTACCTGGCCGACCGGCTCGCGAAGCTCGGCGTCGAGGAACAGCTCTTCAAGAGCGGTGCCAAGCCGGGTGACACCGTCGTCATTGGTGAGGGCGACGGAGTCGTCTTCGACTGGGAGCCGACCATGATGGGTGGTGCCGAACTGCTCGCATCACCGCGTGGCACCGACATCCGTCTGGCCGAGTTTGTGCGACCGACCCGCGACGAAAAACGCGAGGATCATCAGGAACGCAAGGACGCCCGGGCCGCGGCACGCCTCGATTTGGAGACAGAGCGTAAGGCCGGAATCTGGACCGAATCGGTCAACTACAAGACGCGGACCTCCCCTGGAACCACCATCGAGACCTCGCAGGCCGTGCCCGAAGGCGAGTCAGCACCCGCCGACCAGCAAAACGACGAACCGGCACCCGCGCACGATAGCGAAGAAACCGGACGCTGAGGGTGACGACGACGTCAAAGCGCGCGCTGAAGACTCGGTCCGGCCTCGCGAAAGCAAAGCGGATTGTCGTCAAGGTGGGCTCGTCGTCGCTCACCTCCATCTCCGGCGGGCTCTCCGAGGAAGCCCTGGTGGGCCTGTCCGATGTGCTCGCTGCACGCCGGAACGAGGGCACCGAAGTCATTCTGGTTTCCAGCGGCGCCATTGCTGCCGGGCTGGCGCCGCTCGGCCTGAAACGGCGGCCAAATCAGCTGTCATCCCAGCAGGCTGCGGCAAGCGTCGGTCAGGGCCTCCTGATGGCGAGATACACTGCCGCCTTCGGCGCGCACGGGGTCACCGTCAGCCAGGTGCTACTCACCGCAGAGGACCTGATTCGTCGGGGTCACTACGCCAACGCGCACCGGGCCATGGAACGGCTACTGAACTTCGGTGTGGTGCCCATCGTCAATGAGAACGACACGGTTGCCAGCCACGAAATCAGGTTCGGGGACAACGATCGCCTGGCCGCGCTGGTGGCGCACCTGGTGAAAGCCGACGCCTTGGTGCTGTTGTCCGACGTCGATTCCCTGTACGACGGCCCGCCGAAAGACGGCGCCCAGCGGATCCCAGAGGTCCGCGGACCGGAGGACCTCGAGGGTGTGGAAATTGGCCGGACAGGCAAGGCGGGGGTCGGTACTGGGGGCATGGTCACCAAGGTGGAGGCGGCGACGATTGCCGCCAGTTCCGGGATCCCCGCCCTGGTCACCTCAACCGACAATGCCGCTGCAGCGCTGGCGGGCGCCGACGTCGGCACCTGGTTCAGCACCAGCGGCCGCCGGCAGCCTATCCGCCTGTTGTGGCTTGCGCACCTTGCCGACATTCGGGGCACCCTCACACTCGATGATGGCGCGGCGAAAGCAGTCGGGGAGCGCAGGCGGTCACTGCTCCCCGCGGGAATCGTCTCGGTCGGTGGCGACTTCGAAGCCGGCGATCCGGTAGCCATGGTGGACGTCGGCGGGCATGTCGTCGCCCACGGTCTGGTCAACTACAGCTCATTCGAACTGCCCAGGATGCTCGGCCGGACGACTCGCGAGCTGTCCAAAGAGCTCGGCCGCGAATACGAGCGCTCAGTGGTTCACGTGAACGACCTTGTGGTGCTTCGTTAGACTAGGCGCATGACATCAGTGACCGAACAGCAGACCGATGTAACAGCCGCTGTCCACGCCATTGCCGACCGCTCACGCGAAGCGGCGCGGCTGGTGGCCGCAGCCAACCGGGCAGCCAAGGACCGGGCACTTCTCGCCATCGGTGCGGATCTCGTGGCCAACAGTTCGATGGTTCTGGCAGCCAACGCTCTTGACGTTGAAGCCGGGCTGGCCAACGGCACGTCGAAGGCGTTGTTGGACCGGCTGAGTCTCACCGAGGACCGGATTGCCGGGCTCGCCGAAGCGCTGCAGAATCTGGCAGGGCTTCCCGATCCAGTGGGCTCCCTGGAACGGGGGCAGACGCTGCCCAACGGGGTCCGGATGCGCCAGGTCCATGTGCCGCTGGGCGTCGTCGCGGCCATCTATGAGGCGCGGCCCAATGTGACAGTCGACATTGCAGGCCTGGCCCTGAAGAGCGGCAACGCGGTGATCCTGCGCGGTGGAAGCGCCGCAGCCCACACCAACTCGGCGTTGGTGGACCTGATCCGGGAGGCCTTGGTCCGTTCGGGTCTTCCCGCCGATGCTGTGCAAAGCGTCGATCAGTACGGACGCGAGGGTGCCACTGTGTTGATGACGGCGCGCGGCCGGGTGGATGTCCTGATTCCCCGTGGCGGGCGCGACCTCATCCAGACGGTAGTCACCAATTCGTCGGTGCCCGTGATTGAAACCGGCGAAGGGAACGTTCACATTTTCGTTGACCAAAGCGCCGATCCGGCGATGGCCGTCGACATCCTGCTGAACGCCAAGACTCAGCGCCCCAGTGTCTGCAACACGGTGGAAACCCTTCTCGTCCACAGTGACTCCAGCGCCACTGCTGACGTGTTGCGGGCCTTGGCCGGTGCCGGGGTTCGGCTGCACGTCGACCAGCGGACCCTTGACAGCCTGCCCGACGGCGTCGAAGCAGACCTCGCCACCGACGACGATTGGGCCCGCGAATACATGGACCTCGACCTCGCAGTCGCCACCGTGGACTCTCTGGACGAGGCCATCGGCCATATCAGGCGGTGGACGTCGGGGCACACCGAAGCGATCATCACCAATGATCTGGGTAACGCGGAGCGGTTCATTGCCGGCATTGACTCGGCGGCAGTGATTGTCAATGCCTCCACTCGTTTCACTGACGGCGCCGAGTTGGGTTTGGGCGCCGAGGTGGGGATTTCGACGCAGAAAATGCATGCACGCGGTCCGATGGGACTGCGCGAGCTGACCACGACCAAATGGATTCTTCAGGGTGATGGTCAGGTCCGGTCCTAGGGCCACGCCACGAAGCGCGTAACATGGGAGGGAACCTAATCGCCGGCTGGTGTTGACCGGCTAACCAGCACCTCAAATTTCAAGGGGAGAATATATGCTTTCTCAGCTTCTCACTACCACGCTCCTAGCCAGCGAGACTGGCGGGGAACACACGGTCGTCGAACTGCCGATGGACCCGGTGCTGTATGGGGCACTCATCATGAGTGCACTGGTGGCCCTGATGTTCGTGACGCTGGCCTTTTCCAGCCTGGGCAACCGCCACGAGGCCGTTGAGGAGCATGCCGATCCGCACAAGCAGCACCCCAACAAGCACGACCACGGCGAATCCTCACACCGCTGAACGCGGCAGTGGGGAAGGACCTAAGTCACACGACGTGAATCCAGCTGACAGAGCACACCCGGACGGGAGTCCGTGGCGTTTGGGCGTCATGGGCGGAACGTTCGACCCGATCCATCACGGTCACCTGGTGGCCGCGAGCGAAGTCGCCGCGGTGTTCAACCTTGATGAAGTGGTGTTCGTCCCCACCGGGCAGCCTTGGCAGAAGGCGGACCGTGAGGTCAGCGCCGCCGAGCACCGGTACCTGATGACTGTGGTGGCAACGGCATCGAACCCACGCTTCACCGTCAGCCGGGTAGACATCGACCGTCCCGGTCCTACCTACACCATCGACACACTGCGCGATCTCAAGGTGGCTCGGCCCGAGGCTGAGCTGTTCTTCATTACCGGCGCCGACGCCATGGCCCAGATCCTGTCCTGGAAGAACGCTGACGAATTGTGGTCTTTGGCCCACTTCATCGGAGTCACCCGCCCGGGCCACGAACTTGATGGGCGTGGCCGGGACGTGAGCCTTCTGGAGGTTCCGGCGATGGCGATCTCATCGACAGACTGTCGGCGACGGGTCGCCCTCAACGACCCTGTTTGGTATCTTGTGCCCGACGGCGTGGTGCAGTACATCGCCAAGCACGAGCTTTACCGCGACGCGGCCGGAACCACTCGGCCACACGATGTACACAACGACCTGAAATCTACTACTGGGTGAGAAAGCAATGAGTAACAGCAACGAATCCGCACACAGCCGGAAGTCCCATCGGCATACCCGCGGGACGAATGCTGACGAACAGACACTGGAGCCACAGGCCGGTGAGCTGGTGAACAGCAGGCTCGTGCATACCGATCTGGTTGCTACCGAACGGCGTAGCCGCCGCGCTGCAGACGCCCCGGTGGACGCTCAAACCGTACACCCGGGAGAACGGGTCTCCCAGGCCCGTGCCCGGGACCGTGAGGCGTTGCGGGCATATCGTGCACTGGCAGAGCAGCGCCCCAGCCCCGAGCAGACGGTCGAGCCGTTCCGCCGCCAACGCCGCGGCCAGGAGGGCACCACCGCAACGCAGAGCCATCAGGCGCTGCCGCGCACCCCCGACGCCGAGTCTGCGCCTGAGGTCGACCGCCCGGCTGCCGGGCTGGGACCCGTGCGGGAAGGAGGCAGGAGGGACCGTCGTCGTCGGCCAGACGACCCAGCAACCGACACCGGCGGGCTTGTCACTGAGCCGACCGGGCAGGAAGGGGTGCTGGACGATCGGCAAACCGCACCTGACCTCGACCAGATGAGCATCGGGCAGGCGCTGGCCGCCCGGCAGGCCATTGTCCGCCAGGCACAGGCGCAGGTCGTCAAGATGGCAGCGGGCCGGGAGGATGATCCGTTCACGGTCGACCTGGAGATCCTGGCACAGCAGAAAGCGCTGGCCGAGCGCGCCGCCGTGCTGAACAGCCGTGCACAGAAGATGCAGCAGCTTTCGCAGGCAAATGAACAGCGGAAGCCGAGCGTCAACGATCCCACCACTGCTCACAATCTACCGATTGTCTCGCCGAAGGAATTCATCCGCGTGCCGGGGTTTCCCCACTCGGCGCCGAAGGCAGCAGCGACGTCGGCGGCGGTTCCCATCGGAGCACGGACAGCGCATGGGCTCGAACCACTCGACGCCATGACGGCGGGGCTGGCGCGGGTCAAACGCCTGCAGCTAGTGCAGTATTCCATTGTCAGTCTGGGCGCTCTGGCGCTCGTCACCGGGATCATGATGATTGCCGGTGTCCTCAATTGAACTTGACGACTGACCACACACAAGGAGATCAGTGAGCGCTAACGAAACGTCCATCGCGATTGCCCGGGCGGCTGCACATGCAGCGTCGGAGAAAATCGGTCAGGACATTGTTGCTATTGACGTCAGCGAACGGCTGGCAATTACCGACGTCTTCCTGGTTGCTTCGGCATCCAGCGAACGGCAGGTCAACTCGATCGTGGACGGCATCGAGGAGGAACTGTCCAAACAGGGGCTGAAGCCGGTCCGGCGTGAAGGACGCAGCGAGGGCCGGTGGGTCCTCCTGGATTACCTGGACGTGGTAATTCACGTCCAGCACGAGGAGGACCGCGTCTTTTACGCGCTGGAACGTCTCTGGGGCGATTGCCCGGTCATCGACCTGCAGCTTGAAACCACGCCTGCTGCTCCTGCCGACGTTGCTACTGCTACTGCCGCCGCCGAGTGAGGGTTGCCGCCGCTGATTCCACTGGCGTGCGGAGGATCATTTTCTGGCGGCACGGGCGGACCGAGTGGAATGCGCGTGGCCTGTTTCAGGGCCAGGAGGACATTCCCCTCGACGAGGTTGGCCGGCAGCAGGCACGAGAGGCTGCCGCCGAGCTGTCGCATCTTGCGCCGGCTCGGCTCCTTTCCTCGGACCTGCTGCGTGCGGCTGACACCGCAACTGAGCTGGCATCGCTGACGGGGTTGGCTGTGCAGTTGGATGCCCGGGTCCGGGAAACTCATGCGGGGGAGTGGCAGGGGCTGTCTTTCGAGGATATTGCCGCACGGTTCCCCGATGATCAGGAAGCCTGGCATGGTGGCGATCCAGAGGCGCGGGCCGGCGGGGTGGAGAGCCGTGTTGACGTGGGGCGCCGGATGGCCGAGGGCACGCTCGACGCCGTATCCGGCCTTGCGGCTGGCGAGACGTTGGTGGTGGCGAGCCATGGTGGTGCGATTCGTGCCGGGCTGGCAGCGCTGATGGGATTGCCCCCTCAGCTGTGGTCCTCGCTGTCTGGTGTCTCCAACTGTCACTGGTCGGTCCTTGAGGAGTTGGGCGGTGGGGCCAAAGCGCTGCCCAGGTGGCAGTTGACCGAGCACAATGTGGGTCTGGCGTCGATGCCTTCCACCCCGTTGGAGGGCTAGTCTCCGCTCCGACGCCGCCGGATTCTGGCCGATTTTGCAGGGGGCGGATTGTTGACTAAACTGAACAAGTTGCTCCGGCCGTTTCGGCGGGGTGGCACCAAGGAATTGGGGCTATGGCGCAGCTGGTAGCGCACCTGCATGGCATGCAGGGGGTCAGGGGTTCGAATCCCCTTAGCTCCACCAAAGATCCGCTAGAACAAAGGGAAGTAGCCCGGTTCTAGCGGATTTCTTGTTTCTCGAAACAGGACATTTCCCGAGCTTTGGGGACGCAAATACGGGACCTTCTCGGCTGACCATAATCGCAATGTGGAGTTGCCGGACAACCTGTCCGACGACCTCTGAGGCTTCCATCGCCTTGTAGGAGTTCGACGGCGGGCGCTCGTTCTTGATGCTGCGGGACAAGCTGGCCAGCAAACCGGAGATCGCGTCGCCGGTTGCATTTGGCTGTTCTGGCTGCCGTTGTGCAGGCTGCACTGCTTCAGTCGTGGCTACGCTTCGAACTCATTCTCGCCATCCTCGGACAGGCACTCTGCCCGATCGTGGACGGCAACCCGAAGGTAATCTTCATCCAGCTGGGGGTTCGGGGTCAGAACGGTGATGGACCCGGGGCGTGCCAGTCCACCGGAGCCGGACCAGGACACGGCTTCTTTGAGTGAGGTCGTGTAGGTCACTTCGTCGATGCTCTTGACAAGCCCCACTACACCCGGAGGTCTTCTTCATGTCACCACACCACGCCGACCGTCACTAACCTCTATGGGTAATACAGCTAGCTCCTTCTGCACCCGTGCGCAGCCGGAATTCCAGGCGCAGACCCTTTGCTGCTGAAAACGCCGCCTTCGGGCACCAGCAAGTGGGCCGAGACTTCTAAGGGACGGTCGAGAACGAGTCGGTAGATCTATTAGGGGTGCAAGCACCTACGATGGGCTCACCGACTGACGCCAATTCTCTGGGTGAACGATGACTTCATCGCCTTACGCTGCATCCGGCACACCGGCCGCCAACAATGAGCCGCCGCTCTAGGCACCTTATTACGGTGCTCCCTTCAAGGTAGCCGTGCAGCGATTCTTTAAGAAGTACGCCATGTTCTCCGGCCGTGCCAGCCGCAGCGAATACTGGTGGTGGATGTCCGTGTCAATCGTGTTAGGCACAGTTCTGAACCTCATGACAGGTTTTGGGGGCGGAATGTCCCCAGCCGACGGAGGCGCCGCCAGCCCCACGGCGATCATCGGATTCCTTCTGACTGCCGTCTGGGTGCTCGCCACCATTGTTCCGTCCATCGCTTTGACCATACGGCGCCTCCATGATTTGAACTTGAGCGGCTGGTTCCTATTGCTGTCCCTCGTACCGCTTTTGGGCGCCCTGGCCCTACTCGTCATGACGATTTTGCCGTCCAACCCCGCGGGCCAGCGATTCGACCGACCGGAAGGCTACTAAGCTCTACCGCTATCCCCTGGTCCTCGGACGCCATCCGCTTTGGTGTGCGCCAGGAACTCGTGTGGGCAACTGGTGCAAGTTCATCGCTACCGTCCGCGGGGCGATGACATCTCCAACTTGCGCGGGTCGACTCCTCGTTCCGCTGCGGTGCGCGCCCTGGATCATGACCACGACTGTGAATCCTGCCGACATCGTCCGACAGCTGATCGTTGACGGGCGGGTCGTCTGCACCTTTCTGATGAGCCCCCGCCGGGGTTATTTCCAGCCCTTCGAAACCTAGACGCAGGCTGACCTGATGGCCGCCGAAGCTCGCGGCGCACTGATCTCCCGTGTGAGCTCCACCCAGGGCCATGAGCTCATTGGTCTCGACCGTCGCCGGTCATCCCTGCGGAATTCGCTGAAACGGTTGCCAAGGATCTGCTCATCGGCCTGACCCGACTGCAGCGCGGACGGGATGAGGGTGCTGCCCAATCGCGGCCGCCGGCGCTGCGGCTCGTGCGTTGACCGGATGCCCCACTCCTGAAGGCTTTCAGATGTAACTGAATGGTGACAAATGATCGGATGGAAGCCATCGTGACGGACCCAGCGGCCCTCGGTCGGCGCATCCGGGAGCGGCGGCGCGAGCTCGGTGCGACCCAGCAGTCTCTTGCGGATAGCTGCGGAGTATCGAGGAAATTCATCAACGAACTCGAAGCAGGCAAAGACAATTCCTCTCTCGGGCTCGCGCTCAAAGTGATGAGTGTCCTCGGGTTCGGCATCACTGCGGCTCAGCCTCAATCTCACAACGCCAAGGACTATGGCCAGGAGTTCGCAGCCACCTTGGCGGCCCGGGATTATCGTTTCGCGCTTCGCCTCCTCGGGGATTACGCCGCTTCGTCAGTGGCTGACCGCCGCGCCAGCCTCACGTCGGCCCCTCGAATCGACGATGCTGACTATCTAGTTGCTCTCGCGGCCATCACCCGGTGGATCGCCACCACTGCCGGATCGCCAACCCCGGGATGGTCACTGCGTACCAAACCGTCGGAAGCGCCGATCTTCCTTGCAGAGAGGATACACCCCGTCCGTGCTCAGATGAAGGAGCTGATCCGCCAGGGCACACCCCCTGACCTGGCGGCGATGAACGTCTGGATCCGCGAACGGGACCTAGCCACGGTATGAACCGGCCGGGACTCGAATCGGCGGACGTCCTGAGACTGCTTGCCGACCTGGAAGATCGGCTGAACAAGCATGGGGTTGCTCGACATCCAAATTGTCGGGGGAGCGGCCCTGCTCCTTCATGCTTGCAGCGGAGCGTCAGAAGGACATAGAGGATCTTGGCCTGATCGCCCTGGCCCTCGGTATCGAGGACGCCGAAACGCTAGTTCGGCTCGCCTATCTTAAGTACGGAAACCACTCGTTGCCACTGAACGCCAGTCGCGAAAACTATCTTCTTGTAGCCGAAGAGTCGATCAACGCAGCAAAGTTCAGCGCGGACGGCGGAGGCACCTAGCGGGCTTTGACGACCGGCAGTTCAGCCCATTCGATCGTGTACGGCGGGGAGGAGTGCTTCCGGCTCATGGTCCAGTCCGGCGGGGCGAGCATTCCGGGTGGCGCCGAGGCTCGCCCCTAGCCGAGGTCCGAGAACCGGTACATGAACGCTGCCATCGCGTCGCGGTTGACTGGGGTTAGTGCGCGGTAGGTCTTGGTGCCGTTGGGGCCATCCCAGCCGGTGCTGATTCCACTTTCGGCCAGCCAGGCCATTTCCTTGTAGAACTGCTGGGTGGTGGACACGTCGGCGAACGGGGAGGTGGCTGGTGGAGTGAAGGCTGGGCTCCCGGCCATGCGGTACATGAACGCTGCCATCGCGTCGCGGTTCACCGGGGTCAGTGCGCGGTAGGTCTTGGTGCCGTTGGGGCCGTCCCAGCCGGTGCTGATTCCACTTTCGGCCAGCCAGGCCATGTCCTTGTAGAACTGCTGGGTGGTGGACACGTCGGTGAACGGGGAGGTGGCTGGCGGAGTGAAGGCTGGGCTCCCGGCCATGCGGTACATGAACGCGGCCATCGCATCCCGGTTGACAGTGGTCAGGGGCCGGTAGGTTCTGGTGCCGTCCGATCCGCGCCAGCCGGTGCTGATGCCTTCGGCAGCCAGCCACGACATTTCAGCCTGGAACTGCATGGTCGCAGGGACATCCCTGAAGGGCCGCGGTACCGGTTGGGTTTGCGCCGACGTCGTAGTGGCCGTGGCGTACCCGGAACGGGTACCGGTGGTCTTGACGCTCAGGCGTGTGGCGATGTCGGCACCAGTCGGACGGTAGGCGGGGGCGGTTGCACCGCTGATCGCCGTCCCGTTGCGCAACCATTGGAAGGAAAGCGTGGTTCCCGGGCTCCACACGCCCGGCTGAGCCACCAGCGACGACCCCACGGCGGCTACCCCGCCCATCACTGGCCGGGTCAATTGGAGTACGCCGGGCACCACCGCCGCCGTTGCCGCTGAGGTGCGCTCAGTTGATGGGACCGACGTGCCGGAACCGGTGACGCGAACCTTCAGGGTTCGGTTCAGATCGGCAGCGACCGGTGTGTAGCTGAGTGCGGTGGCACCTGCGATCGGCGAACCGTTCCGCAACCACTGGTACGTCAGCTGCAGGGGCGCTGGTTGCCACCCGCCGGGTGTTGCGGTGAGGGTCTTGCCCACCTGGGGGGTGCCCTGGATCGTCGGGACCCGGGCGACGACGCCGTCGGCCGGGCTGGTCACCGCGGCGGTCTGTGGGGAGGTTCGGGTGGCGGTCTTGTAGCCCGGTTTGGTTCCGGTGACCCGCACACTGAGCTTCGCGCCGGTATCGCCGACAGCGATGGTGTATTTCGCCAGTGTTGCGCCGGGGATCGGGGTTCCAGCGCGCAGCCACTGGTAGGCCAGGGAAACGGGCGGCGGTCCCCAGACCCCGGCGGAAGCGCTGAGAACGCCGCCGACCCGCGGCTCTCCCGTCACCGTCGGAATGGGGCTGGCAAGATCAGGCATGACCGGGGAAACTGACGTCACCGCTGCCGCGGCGTCCACCAATCCTGCGCCGCACCCGCCGGTGTAGCATGACCCCGGCAAAGGGCGTGCTGTCGCTTTGAGCTGCGCCTCAATCTGGACCGCAGTGAGCGACGGATTGGCTGCCAGCATGAGCGCGGCGGCGCCCGCCACATGCGGTGTCGCCATGGACGTTCCCTGCTTGTAGCCGTACCCTTCAGCTGTCGGGCCGTAGACGCCGTCGTTCTCTGTGGAGAGAATGGCGCTGGCAAGGCCCGTGGACGCATCGCCACCCGGAGCGCTCACATCGACCTCCGGACCGTAGTTCGAATAGTTGGCCTGGTTGCCTTCACGGCCGGTGGCCCCCACCACAATCACGTTGTCGCAATTCGCTGGCGACGTGGCTCGAACGGGTGAACGATCATTGCCGGCAGCCGCCACCACAGCGACGTCCTGGCTAGCCGCATAGTTAATGGCTGCCTGAAACGATGTGCCACAGGCGCCCGCGCCGCCGAGACTCAGGTTGATCACCTTCGCCGGCGTCGGGTTCACCGGAACGCCGGATACTGCGCCGCCCGCCGCCCACAGAGTGGCCGCGGCGACGTCGCTGGTGTAGCCGCCGCAGCTCCCCAGTGCGCGAATGGCCTGGATCTTCGCGTCGAACGCAACCCCGGCAATGCCTTGGGCATTGTTGGCCACGGCGCCAATCGTCCCGGCCACGTGGGTGCCGTGCCAGGTGGAGGGCTCCGATTCACACCGGTCGCCTTCGTCGGCCGGATTCGGATCACGGCCGTCGCTGTCGCCGGCGATGGCCGGACTGGAAATGAAGTCATAGCCCGCGACCAGGTTTCCTGCCAGGTCGCTATGCGCGGTGATCCCGCTGTCAATCACGGCGACGGTGACCCCCTCGCCAGTGGAACGTGGCCAGGCCGTATCAACCCGCATCCCGCCCCGGTCCTCGAACAGGTTCCACTGTGATGCGTACAGCGAGTCGTCCGGTGTGACCGCCGTCGGCCGCAGGAAAACATCAACCTCGGCGTACTCGACGTCGTCCCGTGATTCGAGGACAGCGACGACGTCGTCGGCCTGGGCCTCGGTCAGCTCGCTGGTCGCTTCGACCACGGTGGCGCCGTCGACGGTTGCTCCGATCTCCTCGACCGGAATTCCCAGGCTGCTCTCGGTGTCCTCATAGGCATTGCTACGTTCCAAGGTGCTGGCGCGGGACCGGTCGGCGAACTTCACGATGAAACGGTCGGCGGGCTCGACGGCGAGCGCAGACTCGGGGGTCGGAGCCTCCTGCACCGCGTCCAGTCCGGGGAGTTGCGGCCCGGCGGTGGCAGGCAGGGCGGTCATGGAACTGATCAGTAGTGTTGCAATCGAGGCTGAAGCAATTGTTCCGAGATACCGGCGCCTGAATGTCATTGAACGTGTCCTTGAAACCAGGTCAGGTTGCCCCGGCAACTATGCCAGTGGCCAATCCGACGGTGATAGACGCGGCTGCGCCGGCGGTGCGTGGATAGACTGTGGCGTCCCCCAACCGGAATCATACAGCCCATCCCTGCAGCCCTTACTCCCAACGTTCCACGGTGGTCGCGCGAGGAATCAGCACCGGTTTGAGGAGCACCGACACGGCATCCTCACCGTTGATCCGCCGCTGCAGGGCTTCGAAACTGAGCCGGCCCATGTCGGTGAGCGCCGAGCGGACGGAGGTCAAGGGAACCGGCAGGTTGGCCGCGAGATCGACGTCGTTGTAACCGACCACCGCAACGTCCTCCCGGAGCCGTTTACCCGCAGCGCGGATGGCACCCATAGCGCCGACGGCGGTCAGGTCGTCAACAGCGAAGATCGCCGATGGCGGGTTGGGGAGCCGCATCAGCTGGTCGCCGGCTATCCGCCCTGCCCGCGCGCCGAATCCGGAATTCACCACATAGTGGTCCTCAACCGGGTAACCGGCGGCATCAAAGGTGGTCCGGAAGCCCTGACTTCGCTGCAATCCCGTGCTGGCCAGAAGATCACCGGCGATCACCCCCACGCGTGTGTGCCCGAGGGACAGCAGATGCTCGGCCGCAAGGCGTCCGCCCAGGTGGTCATCCGTGGTCACCGACAGGTGGCCCTCGAGTTTGCGCATCACCAAGACGTAGGGGACGCCGCGCTGCCGCAGCTCGAAAGCCGCAGTGTCGCCGATATGGGAGTCGCCGATGATGACGCCGTCCAGTCGACGGGAGAGCAACGCGTCGAGCCGGGCCCGGCGGCGCAGCGGATCATCCAGGGTGTTCGACACCACGGTGGTGTAACCAGCAGTGCCGGCCGCGGCGTCGATGCTCTCGTAGATGGTTGCCAAGACCAAATCGGTTAGCCGGGGGACAAGAACCCCAATGAGTCGGGAGCTTCCGGTACGGAGACCTGCTGCCCCCACGTCCCGGTGATACCCGAGCATCACCGCGAGTTCGCGAATCCGTCGTACCGTGTCGGTACCCACCCCCGCGGGATCCTCGCTGAGGGCTCGCGAAACGGTGGACACGTGAACTTGGGCGTGCCGGGCCACCGTGGCCAGGGTAACTGGCTTTTGGCGTTCCCAGCCCGTGTGGTCAGCCATAACGGCAATCCTTCCGAACCTTTAGCGCAGTCTAAGACCAGACACCGCCCGTCGCGCAATGGTTTGCAGCAGACCCCGGTCGCCAGGAGTTTAATTTAGCCGAAACCTTGACGAAATGGGTCAAGAGTAGTGTGATGAAGACCATATTCGATCGAAGCGCCATACATTCAGCACCGCTACGCAAACGATTGCACAACATCCTAGGTATATCCGATGAAAGGGCACAGTGCTCACCACGAGTCCCACCGCCGAAACGGCCGAACGGCTGGAAACTGGCATCAGCGAAATAGCCGACTATCGCGACCGCTCTCGCCCGGGCTGGACCCGGGACGTTTTCAGCGGGGCCTACCGCGAATCCCGGCACTGGATCGTTGAACGGATGAGCGGCACCGGGCTTGAGGTCCACACCGATGGCGCAGGCAACATCATCGGGCGGCTTCCCGGGACCAACCCCAACGCACCCGCTCTGGTCACCGGCTCCCACACCGACACTGTCGACGGCGGCGGCCGCTTCGACGGAATCGTCGGCGTGCTCGGCGCCATTGATGCCGTGCAGCAGCTGCGTGAGAGCGATACCGCCCTGACCCGCGACCTGCTGGTGGTTGACTTCTTCGGGGAGGAATCGAACCCCTACGGTCTGAGTTGCCTCGGCAGTCGCGCTGCGGCCGGCCAGCTCAGCACCGAGGATCTGGATCGCACCGACTACCGCGGGGTGACCCTCGGGCGGAGCTATTCGGACTTCGGCCTTGACCCGGCGTCGACCCTCTCCGCCCACTGGGCCCGCGCCACGAAGTTGCATTCCTTTCTCGAACTGCACATCGAACAGGGACCAACCCTCGAACAGCGAGGATTGCCGCTCGGCATTGTTACGGGCATCGCGGGCATTCAACGGCTCCTTGCGGTCTTCACCGGCTCACCCGACCACGCTGGTACCCGCCCCATGTCGGACCGTGCTGACGCGATGGTGGCGGCGGCTGAGGCGGTTCTCGCCGTCCGTCGGGAAGGGTGTGGCGCCCCCACCCACGGGGTCGCGACCACCACGCGCCTCGAATCCGATTCACGATCCCCCAACGTAGTGCCCTCGCTGGTCAGGATGACCAGCGAGGTCCGCAGCGTCGACGCCGAGTGGCTCTCCGGCGTGAAGGGCCGCTTGGCCCAGGAGATCCTGGGCCAGGCCCACCAGCACGGCGTCGACGTCGATTTCACCTGGTCGACCGACAACGATGTAGTGCAGACCCACGCCGGCGTCCACGACACCGCCGCCCGGGTTGCCGACACCCTTGGCATCCCGTGGATGCCGGTGCCCAGCGGGGCAACCCACGACGCCGTCCACATGGCTACACTCGCCCCGATGGGAATGATCTTCATTCCCTCCGCCGCAGGGAAAAGTCACTGTCCCGAGGAA
Organism: Arthrobacter glycogeni; assembly: GCF_054511155.1. NCBI lineage: Bacteria > Bacillati > Actinomycetota > Actinomycetes > Micrococcales > Micrococcaceae > Arthrobacter > Arthrobacter glycogeni. The sequence goes on from NZ_JBTNDE010000007.1 coordinate 104,024, forward strand.
TGGACAGACTTCACCGCTGTCGCCACCGGCGTCGCGGCACTCGCCCATACCCTGATCGCCCTCGACCAGGCAGACCTGACCCGTCACTCAGTCCCACTGGAGCAGCCATGAAAACCGCAGTCATCCCCGGAGGATCCACCGACATTCTCGCCATTGCCAACATCCCGATTCTCTGGATCCTGGCCATTGGCGTGTTCGGTGCGATCATCCTTCAGTCAGTGATCTATATGCGGGCTGCGCAAAAGGCCGGTCCATCGGCAGGCATCTCCCAGGCAGAGTTGAAGACCTCCTTCCGCGCCGGTGCGGTAGCGGCCATCGGCCCGTCACTCGCCGTGGTCCTGGTCAGCGTTGCCTTGCTCACGCTTTTCGGCACGCCCGCGGTGCTGGTCCGGATCGGTCTGGTGGGATCGGCGGCTACCGAATCGGCCTCGGCGTCTCTCGCCGCCGCCACCATGGGCGCAACCCTCGGTGGGCCCGACTACACCCAGGCAGTGTTCGTCGTCGCCTTCATGGCGATGAGCATGTCGGGTGCCATGTGGATGATCGCCACCCTGGTGCTCACCCCCTTATTGAAGCGGGGCGACTCCAAGCTCCGCCATGTCAACCCGGCACTGATGGCGATCGTTCCAGCGGCCGCCCTGATCGGCGCCTTCGCCAGTCTCGGGATCGCGGAACTTGGAAAAACCCCGGTTCACATCATCACTGTAATCGTCTCAGCGGTGGTGATGGGCGTGTGTCTCTTCCTCGCCAAATCCCTTTCCGCCGCCTGGCTTCGTGAGTGGGGCCTGGGAATAGCCATCCTGGTGGGCCTCGCCGTCGCCTACTTCGCCCACACCGCCGGCCTCGCTCCCGCAGCGGCCTGAGTAGCACCCCACAACGAAAGGAATCACGCCATGACTTTCACTGCCACTGCTGAGCAGACCGCGGCCGTCGACCAGTTTGACCGCACCACGTCCCGCTGGGGACGCATCACCATGATCTTCGCGCTGCTGCTATCCCTCGCCGCTCCGATCTACCTGGTCCTCTTCACCGACCTCGGCATTACGTCGAGCATGATCTGGACGGCCTTTTTCGCCGTCGCTGCCGCCTTCTTCGTCCTCTGGATCGTTGAACCAATCACCTACTACCCGGTGCTCGGCCCGGCAGCCATGTATCAGGCGTTCATGATCGGCAACATTGCCAACAAACTGCTGCCGTCAGCCCTCGTCGCCCAGGCCACAGTTGGGGCGAAAGCCGGGACCAAGCGCGGTGAATTCTCGGCCCTGATGGCCATCTGCGGGGCGGCCATGGTGCACGTGTTCTCGATGCTCCTATTCGTGGGCGTCCTCGGTACCTGGCTGGTGAGCATCATTCCCACCGATATTGTCGACGTCGCCCGCCTCTACATCTTTCCCAGCATCATCGGCGCCGTCCTGGTGCAGCTCATCGTCACCATGAAACAGCCCCGGGTGACGGTGATCGCCGTCCTGGTGGCCGTCGTCGTCCTGTTCGTCCTCGTGCCGGCCGTCCCTGCCCTCGCCAAACCAGCCACCGGCATCGTGGTCCTGCTGACGGCAGTCCTTGCCTGGTTCCTCAGGTCGAAGACCACCCCGGCCCCCGTCGCTCAAGACCATCTCAAGGCCTGACCCAGCGCCTCCCCACCCCTCGACAGGATAGGAACCCCATGACTACGAAGACCACCTCATTAGAGTTGTCCGCGGACCACCGCACCGCTATGCACAGGCTCTACCGTCACCTTCACGCCCATCCCGAACTGTCCATGCAGGAAACCGAGACCGCCGATTTCATCCTGAAGGCACTCACCGACCTAGGGATCGAGGCGTACCTCTGCGGGGGAACCGGCGTCGTCGGCGTCCTGCGCAACGGTGAAGGCCCGGTGATCGGGTTCCGTGCCGACACCGATGGCCTGCCTATGCAGGAGGCTACGGGACTGGACTTTGCCAGCCAGACGCGCGGCACACTCGCCGACGGCACCGACGTACCAGTGATGCACGGCTGCGGTCACGATACCCACATCACTGCCGCCCTGACCGCAGCCCGCCTGCTCAGCGAAGGTACCGAAACCTGGGGTGGCACTGTGGTGTTCATCTTCCAGCCCGGCGAGGAAACGGCCGCTGGAGCCAAGGCCATGGTGGAGGACGGCATCTGGGACAAGGCCCCACAACCCGAGGTGATCTACGGGCAGCATGTATGGCCAGGCCTTGCCGGCACAGTGAATATCAGCCGGGGGACCGCTATGGCCATGGCGGACTCATGGAAGATCACTGTGCAGGGCCGTCAGGCGCATGGTTCGCAGCCGGATCAGTCGATCGACCCCATCGTCCTCGGCGCTCATATGGTGGTCAGGATCCAGACGATCGTGGCCCGCGAGGTGCACCCGATGAAATCGGCGGTCGTCACCATCGGCACGTTCCACGCTGGGTTGAAGGAGAACATCATCCCCGACACCGCCGAGTTCTCGGTCAATGTCCGTACCTTCGATCCAGAGGTGCGCGAACGGGTGCTTGCCTCCCTGCGCCGCATCATCAAAGCCGAAGCAGACGCATCCGGGGCCCCAGCACCGTCGATCGAGGAAATCTCCAGTTTTCCCCAGTGCTACAACGATCCCGACGCCACTGATGCGCTGATCAACGAATTTCACCTCACACTGGGGGAGGACTCGGTCAACGAAGTGCCGCCGGTGATGGGTAGCGAGGACTTCGGCCTGTTTGCGACGGCGATCGGCGTCCCCTCCGTGTACTGGATGTTTGGAGCCTACAGCCAGGAACGGCTCGATGCCGACACGCCCCTTCCGGGTAACCACTCGCCGTACTTCGCACCGGACATGGAACCGACTCTCACCATCGGTGTCCGGGCAGCCATGGCTGCCATCCTGTCGAAAGTTGCGCGATGACCGACGGCCTCATGGAGCTCTCGGCCACTGCCCTCACCGGTGCGATTCGGCGTCGTGAGGTTTCCGCCCGTGAAGCGCTGGAGGCGCACTTCGCCCGGATTGATGCGGTAAATGGGCAGATCAACTCGGTAGTGACCCAGGATCGGGACGGCGCGCAGCGGCTGGCGGCCGAGGCCGACGCGCTGACGGCGTCCGGTGCTGGCCTCCCACCGTTGCACGGACTGCCGATGGCGCACAAGGACACCAACAACACGAAGGGTTTGCTGACCACCCAGGGGTCGGTCATTTTCAAGGATCATGTGCCGACCTTTGACGACCTGGTGATCGCCCGGCTCAAGAGTGCCGGGGTGGTAACGACGGGGAAGACCAACGTCCCCGAATTCGCTGCCGGCTCCCACACCTTCAACGAGGTTTTCGGCACCACCACGAACCCCTACGACCCCACGGTGAGCGCCGGGGGAAGCAGCGGGGGAGCGGCCGCGGCGATCGCCTCCCGCATCCAGTCGCTTAGCGACGGCAGTGATATGGGCGGGTCGCTGCGGATCCCTGCGTCGTTCTGTAACATCGTTGGCTTCAGGCCCTCGGTGGGCGTGCTCCCCATGGCCCCCACCCGCAACGCTTGGGCCTGGCTGGGCCGCACCGGGGTGATGGCGCGCGACGTCGAAGACGTTGCGCTGGGGATGAAGGTGGTTGCCGGAGCGCATCCGGCGGTGCCGTACCCCTTCCCGCTCGGCAGCACACAGTTCGGTGACCCGTTGCAGCGGGACCTCACCGGGCTGCGGATCGCGTGGTCACCTGATTTTGGCCTGGGTGTTCCGGTGGAGAAGGAAGTGCTCCGTGTCCTCGAATCCCAGCTTCAGATTTTCGTGGATCTGGGAGCAGTGGTCGAAGAGGCAGTGCCGGACCTACGCGACGCCGATCAGGTCTTTGGTACCACGCGGGCCTTCGATTTCCTCCTTGCCTACGGCACGCTGCTGGAAAAGCATGGCGACGTGATCAAACCCGAAGTGCGGTGGAACATTGAACAGGGCAAGGCGCTGACAGGCCGGGACCTTGTCGACGCTGCGCTGGCGAGGACCCGGCTCGCTGGCAAGGTGGATGACTTTTTCGAACGGTTCGACGTTTTTGCCAGTCCTACCGCGCAGGTGCTGCCCTTCGACGCGTCCATGCGGTACCCCACGTCGGTGGAGGGAGTGGAGTTCGAAACCTATCTTGACTGGATGCGCTCCGCGTGTGTCATTTCGGCGACGGGGATCCCCGCGGTCTCGGTACCAGCGGGCTTCAGCTTGAGCGGTCTGCCGGTCGGTCTACAACTGTCGATGGCTCACGGCAAGGATGTTGACCTGTTACAGGTCGCCTACAGCTTCGAGCAGGCGACCGGTTATGCGGGGCAGGCCCCCACCTTAGGCTAGGTTTCCCCCACCCCCGGATCGAGTCAACACCAAGGATCATTTTTTGGGGGCGAAATCCGTCAAAGCTGGTGACTCGATCCGGGGGTGGGGACCCAGGGGGAGGGGTGGGGTCATCCGACCGGACTAGGCCCTCCGAGGGAGCCGGAGCGTACCACTCGCTGACTACACTGGCACTCATGACCGATTTCGCGCGCCTCGCTCCCGGCAGGACGAACTGGTGAACCTCCTCACCCGACTGAAATCCCAGACGGTCGACCACTGTGACAACAACTGGGAACGCCCCGGCCCCACAAGGGACGATTCCCGCCGGGACGTCATCGGAGTCATCATATTCGCGCTGGTGAGCGCCTTCGCCCTGGAGCTGACCCGCGGCTTCGGGATGGTCGTCGAGGACACCCACGCAGCCTGGGTCCAGCACGGAGTGCTGGCGCTGATGATTGTCCCCCTGGTGTTCCGGCGCAAATACCCGGTCCTGGTCATGCTGGTCATGTCGGCTCTCTTCATCGGTCTCAGCCTGCTGTCACCCCTGGTTTCTCTTCAGCTGTCGTACCAGGTTGCCTATTTTGCCTCCCTCTACTCGGCCATTGCGTGGGCCAAAGACCGCCGGGTGCTGTGGGTTGGCATCGCCGTGGTGGTAGCGGCGATGACCCTGTGGCTTATCCTCGCCCTGACTGTGGCCAACACTTTCGACGGCCTCCTGGCCCAGGCCGAAGACAACCCCGACTTCACCGGCGGAATTCTTGATCCCCTGACGTCGGTGGCGCTCTACAACTTCCTGGTGAACTTCGCCTACTTCGGCGGCGCCATCCTCGCCGGCATGTCATCGTGGCGCAACGCGCTGCAGCGCACCCAGCTGGCCGAGCAGGCCGAGCAGATTACCTGCCAGGCCGCTGAACTCGCCCGGCGTGCCGTGGTTGAGGAACGACTGCGCATTGCCCGTGAACTGCACGACGTCGTCGCGCACCACGTGTCAGGGATCGGGGTCCAGGCCGGAGCCGCCCGCAGGGTGATCGACAGGAGACCCGATGTCGCAGTCGACTCGTTGCGGACCATTGAACAGGCCAGCCGACAGGCGGTCACCGATATGCGGAACCTCCTCGGCGTACTCCGCACCGAAGGAAGCGAGTCCGACGACACTGACGACGGCGGGCGGCGCCCGGAGCCGGGACTCAACGACCTTGAGGAACTGGCCGGCCAGCACCGGGACCTGGGCCTCACGGTCAGCTTCGGCAGGGTGGAGGACGTCCCTGGTGCGCTGGCCGACATCTCTGCTCCGCTGGCGCTGTCGCTGTTCCGGACCGCCCAGGAATCCCTGACCAATGTGCGACAACACTCGACCGCAGGATCCGTCACGATGACCCTGCGCACCGGACGCGCCGGCGACCAGCGTTGGGTGGAGCTGGAGACGGTAGACAATGGGATGCCGCGCCCCACCGCCGAGCCCGGCTCCGGGTGGTCGAAATCCTTGCTACGGCAATACCGATCCGCCAGCTGCTGTGCGTGAAAGTGTTGGGCAACACCATCCTGGCCATGGTCCAACTGGCTCTATACGGTGGTGCTGCGCTGCTCGCACTCAACCTGACCGACACAGCGGACCTGGTGGGAAGCATCATTCCTGCCTCCGGATGGTTTTTCGTGTTCTTCCTGGCCGGCTTCCTGATTCTTGCGGCGATATGGGCGGTCCTGGGCTCGCTCGCCAGCCGACCCGAGGATCTGACCAACAACTCGACTCCGGTGATGGGTCTCATCTTCGCAGCCCTGTTTGTTGGGTTGTTCGCCTCGGGCCAACTCTGTTGGTAGTTGCTTCCTACGTGCCGGTGGTGTCATCGGTGGCGATGCCCATCAGGGTCCTGAACTCCCCGGTCGCAGTGTGGGAGCCTCTGCTTTCCCTCGTCATCGCTCTGGCAGCGGCGGTTGCGCTCCTGCACCGTGGCGAGAAAATTTACCGCAGGGCTGTCATGCAGGGTGGGGGAGCGCTCAGCCTGCGGAAGGCGATCAAACTGGAGCAGTAGCCGGCAAGCTGGTCGGCTGGCTTCGTCTCCACCCGGGCGCCTAGGGCGCCCAGGTGGAGACGACCTCAATCTGGGCGAACCGTTTGGCAGCTTCGGTTTCCTCAGACGTCAGGCCAGTGATGGGAACTGCAAGCACGCCGTAGTCTCCCGGCGCCAGATCGGGCGCCAGACTGATCTGAAAGGTGTAGTTGCCGTTGGCATCTGCAACGACAACCGGGTATCCGATCACTGACACATCCGTTTGGGCGGGGCCAAACCCGATCTGGATCTCTGCTCCCGGTGCATACCCGGACCCGACGATGTTCCACGTCGTACCAACATGGCGGACCACGCGGACCCCATCCCAAGCGGGGACCAGCACAAGATCGTCGTAGCTTCCGGATAGCCCAGGGATGGGGGGCTCGGACGTTTCGGTGATGGGCTCCTCTGTTGGCTCTGCCACCGCGGTCGGCTCGACGGTCGGTTCGGGTACAGGCGCTGCTGCGGGCTCAGGGCTCGGTTCGGGGCTTGGTCCGGGGCTCGGTTCGGGGCTGGCCGACGGTGGATCGATAGTGGGCTCGGCTGGTGAGGGTGAACTCTCGGGGGTCGGCGTCGGCGTCGGCGTCGGCGTCGGCGTCGTGCTCGGCGACGATGTCGGCGCGGGCGAGGCGCTGGATTCAGTTTCGGTCACCCCCGCCGAAGGCTCGGCGTTGGAGGCGCACCCCGTCAGGAGGAGGGCCGTAATTGAGAGGACAAGAAGGGGCGAGGACTTCTTCACTGGTGTGCTTTCGGATCAGATGGTCGGGATGACTTGGACACTACAGATCCAACGCGCCACTTGACAGCACGACTTGGTCACGTGAGCTAACCGTTATACAACGGGCGGGTCCTGTGTGGTGTGGTCATACTCGTCGCGGATCATCTCCTTGAGGGAGTGCAGGTCGATATCGGCCAACTTATCGACGTAAATGCAGGACCTCCCACGTCTAGATTAGGACCGGGAGGTCCGAGAGGTGGCGGGAATTCGTCAGCGGGTGATCTGGTGGATCTGACCAGACACACCCGGTTCGAAGACCAATGCGTAGAGTTCGTTGTCCTCGTCCTGACCGAAGCCGATGAGCTGGACGTCCAGAGGCTCGTCCCGGAGTTCGACGACTCGGTGGGCCCCTGTCTTGGAGCCGGAAGTGGCGAACAGCCTACCGTGAGCGTTGTTCAGCCGACGCGAGGTGTCGCCGAATACGTACTCGCCTTGAAGGGCGGGGACTTCTGTGCCCCGGTAGACATACCCGCCGATGATGGCGGTGCCGTCGTCGTGGTCATATTGGGCCACTGGGTCGGTGAACGTCGCGTTGCTGGTCGTTCGAGCGAACACGAATCCGTCGGAGCGTGCACCCTTGAGTTGGAATTCGTTGGGGTTGAACAGGAACCCGCCTTCCCGGACTCGCCAGCCGTAGTTGCGGCCCGCGGAGACCACGTTGACTTCCTCGACGTCGTTCTGGCCAACGTCGCCGACCCAGGCCTGGGCAGGAGTTCCGGTGTTGGCGGAGGTGAAGTCACGGGCATCGAAGGAGAACCTGAACGGATTGCGGAAGCCCATCGCGAAAAGCTCCGGGATCTGGCCCGCGGGGCGTGTGGTAGCGAAGGGGTTGTCCGCTGGTATGCCGTACTGGCCGTTGCTGGAGTTGGTCCCGTTTACGTCGATCCGCAGCAGGTCACCCAGCGGGTTCTTGGGGTTCTGCCCGTTGCCGTTGGCGCCGTGGCCGAACATCGGTTCGCCGTCGAAGTTCGTTTGGCAATTCTGGTCGTCTGCGCCGCCGCCGTCACCGAACGCAATGTACAGCATGCCGTCAGGACCGAAGTGCATGTCGCCCGCGTTGTGGTTGGCCTGCGGTTGGGCGCCATTCTCGAATCACGCTGCGATGGTCGGGTACGGCGCCCGAGAGATCGCAGGGACCGGGCGGGTCAGGAGGCAGTGGGAAGGTGGCCGGCACGGCTGGGTTGAATGCTTCGGAAGTGTAGGTGAAGAGCCGGCCATCGGCGGCGAAGGCCGCGCCGAGGAATCCCCGCTCGTCCGTGGCGTCCTGGGGCCCACCAGCAGTGGGCTGACGTCGAGGATGGTGGCTAGGTGCGCTACGGGACGAGGGGCGTCGATGCTGAGTTCTTTGAGCTGTCCGATCTGGTCGACGATGTAGAGCTTGCGGCTCTGCCCTGGTGCGGTGATCCCTGCGAGTGGTGCGGTCACGTCGGTGGTGACGAGCGCAAGCCCGACATTTACGGGGCCCTGAGGCACGTCGGGGACGGGGTCGCCGATCCTTTCGCCGCCGCCGGCCGACGCCGAGCTGAGGGCGAGCGCAGAGATGGCCGCCCAGGCAGTAGCGACGGTGGTCAGCCGGGCAAGCCGCGGGCGCCGCGAGGAGCGGCGAGGGCTTGGTGATTGGTGACGCATGAGGAATCCTCTCATGAAGCTACTCAGGCGACGGGTGCCGCCTGAGGGGGCGTCATCGACTACCGTTCCTCGGATGCTCATAGAAGGCTCAGGGATGCTAGACCCCAAAAGCAGGTCTAGTCCTGCGCCGAAACTTTGTCAACCTTCCCAAAGGGCATCGGCGTCCTGGAAAAACTCTGCCGAAGCAGGCGATTGCGAGCCAACACGGAAAGAGCGCGCGGAAGCAAGCCGACTGCGGCGAGTCGACCGGCTCAGCGATGATCGGCAGTCGCGGTCCGCGATCGCTCGACCCGGCGCGTCGCAACCCGGGAGCACTTGCAGAACAGATCCGATTCGCCACTTCAGAGCACGACCTGGTCGCGTGAGCTAACCGTTATCCAACCGGCGGGTCCTGTGTGGTGTGGTCGTACCCGTCGCGGATCATCTTCTTGAGGACGTCCAGATCGATGTCGGCCAACTTGTTGACGTAGATGCAGGAGCTCCCGCGTTTATGTTTGCCGAGCCGGTCCAGCAACTCTTCTGAGGCTGGTCCGTCGGTGAGCCCGTACAGGACGAGATGCGCCGTGCGGGGTGAGAAGCCTACTGCTGCCGCATTCCCGTCGCGGCCCGACCCGTAGTGGTAGTGGTAGCTCCCGAAACCGATGATGGAGGGCCCCCACATTGCTGCTGGTTGACCAGTGATCTCAGCCATCATGCTCAGCAACACCTCAGCGTCTCTCCGGCGTACGGGGTGCGGCACCGCGGCAACAAAGTCGTTGGGATCGGATCCGGTGGGGGACAGAGCAGGCTCACTCATGGATCCAGTGTCCTCATTGCGGTGACCGGCTCACTCGACGCACAGGCAGAACGGATGGTTCGCCGGGTCGAGGAAGACGCGGAAGGTTGTGCCAGGCTGGACGTCGGCCCTCGTTCCGCCCAGACCGAGCACCACAGCCTCGCCTTCGTCGAGGTTTTCGACCATCAGGTCGAAGTGCATTTGTTGCGAGACCGCCTGATCTGGCCAGCGTGGCGGTTGGTAATTGTCCACCTGCTGGAAAGAAATGCAGTTACTGCCATCGTCGGGGCGGATGTCCGCCCACCCGTCGTTGGCGTCCACTGTCCACCGGAGTAGTGCTCCATAGAAGGTTGCGAGGATCGTAGCATCGGGACAGTCGATGACGACACTGGGGGAGCGTGCGATAGCCATGCCGGAAGCCTACTGCTGTTCCTTGCCCAAATGAAGGGGCAAGCGTCGCTACCACACTGCCAGAAGGTCAGGCGGCTGTCGGGGTGTTCCCCAACGCCTGAAGCGCGCGCCCCGAGGATCCGCCGAGGGCCCAATCCAAGGTTAGCTGCTCAATGTGCTTCAGCTGTTTGGGATCGAGGGGTCTAATGGCCGCATCGAGCTCGCCGAGGTCGAGATCCCGGACTACGTTGACGACGGTCGGTGCCACCCCAAGATAGTCGGCGGCCTGGGTGATTTTGGCCCGCATCGACGCGGACATGGCTGAGGCGCCGTCGTTTGCTGCCTTGATGATCCCGTCCAGGTCGACAAACTCCTGCAGCAGGCTGGCGGCCGTCTTGTCGCCGATCCCCGCGACGCCGGGCAGGCCGTCGGACGAGTCTCCGCGAAGGGCAGCAAAATCCGCGTACTGCCCGGGCAACACCCGGTATTTACTGACCACTGTGGCGTCGGTGAGAACCTCCAGCCGACTCATCCCACGGGCCGTGTAGATCACGCGCGCGCCCCGGCCGTCGTCGACAAGCTGGAACAGGTCCCGGTCGCCGGTCACAATATCGACGGGGCAGTCAGCCTGTGCGGCAAGACTGCCGATGACGTCGTCGGCCTCGTGCTCGGCCGCCCCGGCTACGGTGATCCCGAAGGCGGCCAGGATCTCACGGATCACCGGCACCTGGGCCACCAGCCCTTCCGGCATTTCCTCGACGTCGACGCCGCCGTCCACCGCACTGACCATCCGGTGCGCTTTGTAACTCGGGATCAGGTTGACGCGCCAGGCGGGACGCCAGTCGTCGTCCCAACACGCGACCAGATGGGTTGGCTGGTAGTCACTAACGAGCCGCGCGATCATGTCGAGCAGTCCGCGGACGGCATTCACCGGGGTGCCGTCGGGAGCCTTGAGGGAGTCAGGCAATCCGTAAAACGCACGGAAGTAGAGGGACGCGGTATCGAGGAGCATCAGTCGGTTAGCCACCCCGTGATCCTCTCACGGACGGGTATCGCTACTCCAGGCCTTCAGCGCATCCAGAACCAGGTCTAGCCTGACCTCGAGCTAGTCGCAGAAGTTGTCGCCGGATGTGAGCACGTGCCCAGTGGTGATAGCAGAGCGACAGGGCTTGATGCCCAACTCCTTCGCAAGCGATCGGGTGGCCACTGCTGCGATTCCCGCTCCACCAGCTAGATCGGGTCCATAGTGCAGCGACTCTATCGCATTTTCGTACATAGTACGATACGATCGTCGCAGCTAGCACGGAGAGTCATCTCCGTATCCCTTTGGGAAACGGATAGACCTCGGAATGGAGTCGGACATGGTGACCAGGGAGGAGCAACAGGATGGTACCCCGTCGGAGGGCGCGGCGATGCGGGCAGTAGTGCAGCGTAGGTATGGGACTGACTCGGTACTGACCCTCGGACAGGTGACCCGCCCCACACCGGCGCCTCATGAGGTTCTTGTGCGGGTGCATGCCGCCGGAGTGGACAGGGGAGCGTGGCACATCATGACCGGGAAGCCCTACCTGCTACGCCTCGTTTTCGGTTTACGGACGCCACGACAGCAAGTCCCCGGGCTGGAGTTGGCCGGGACCGTCACTGAGGTCGGCTCAGAGGTCAGCGGGTTCCAGCCCGGGGACGAGGTCTTCGGGTTCGGCGCCGGGGCGTTCGCCGAGTATGCGGTGGCCAGGGCAGACAAGCTCGCCCACAAGCCGCCCAGCCTTTCCTTTGAACGGGCAGCAGTAGTCCCGGTGTCTGCTGTGACGGCGCTGCAGGGGCTGAGGGAAATCGGCAGGCTGGTGCGGGGACAGTCAGTGCTGGTGATCGGAGCCTCAGGCGGAGTGGGCAGTTACGCCGTCCAGCTGGCAAAATACTTTGGCGCCGAAACAACCGGGGTGTGCAGTAGCGGCAAGGTGAATTTTGTCAGGTCCCTCGGGGCCGACCGCGTCATCGACTACACCACTGAGGACTTCGCCAGAGGTCCGCAGAAATACGATCTGATCCTCGACACCGGGGGCAGCTCCTCGCTGCGCCGGCTTCGCAGCGCACTCACGCCCACCGGGACGGCCGTCATCATCGGAGGTGAAGGGGGCGGCGACTGGATCGGAATCAGGCGGCAACTACTGGGGGTTGCCCTGTCGCCGTTCATCAGGCAGAACCTGAAAATGTTCGTCGCAAAGGAACGTGCGGTTGACCTGGAGCTCCTGGCTAGCCTGATCGAAGGGGGCGCCGTCACCCCGCAGGTGGGCGGAACGTACCCAGTGAGTCAAGTGCCCGAGGCTATGCGTCTGCTGGAGCAGGGGAAGGTCTCAGGAAAACTGGCGATCACCATGTAGCTGGGTCACGGTTCATCGGTGGTCTGGGAGTTTCGGCCGCCCGGGGTACGCCGGCGCATCATGCGCCGCGCAGGACCTGCCCAGGAAAGCAGAAGCAGGATAGTGAAGAAGTGGTTCGACAGGCCGCCGAGGAGATTCGCCGGAACCACTTGGGTAAGCAGGACAATGACCATGGCGGCGCCGAGCACAGTCTTCATAATTTTCAAAAGTCGAGGGTTAACTGGCCGCGGCCAAGCGTAATAGTCGACGGCGGGAGAATCGTCGTGGTTCGAAAATTCCATGGCGTACACCCCTTTCTACACCCAACAGAATACCCGAGCCTTTGTGTTGCGTGGCGCCGGCGCCAACCACCGGATGGCATCTGGTGTCGGGCGGGCACTGTCACACCGGATTATTGGCGTATTCTCATCTTGGATTATTGGGGCGCAGCTGTTCTTACGTAGAAGGAACTCAAATCATATGGTGGAGCAAGCTGCACGGACCCCTGGGCCCATCAACCGTCTTTTGAGGGCAATTATCCCTACAGTTGTGGTGCTGCTGGCGGTGGCTGGGTGTGGAGTGACGTCGCCCGCGGCAACGCCGTCTGTACTCAGCGAGGTGCGGGCCGCTGACGTCTCCCCCAAGGGGTCGGGGTGGCTGCACACGCAGGGTGGCACCATTCGCGATGCGGCCAACCAGCCCTATGTCATCAGGGCAGCCAACTGGTTTGGGCTCGAAACACCGGACTGCGTTCCGCATGGGCTGTGGACCATCAAACTCGATGATGGCCTGAAGCAGATTAGGTCGATGGGGTTCAACACCATCCGCCTACCCTTCTCCAACCAGTGCATCACCTCGGGGAAGGTCAGCTCGGACACCAACTTCTATGCCAACCCCGAGCTGTTGAATAAGAGCCCACAACAGGTCATGGACCTGTTTGTCGCCAAGTCCAGGGCCCTCGGACTTAATGTCATTCTCGACCGTCACCGGCCGTCATCCGACAGCCAGTCGGAGCTGTGGTACACCCCGCGGTACAGCGAAGCGACCTGGATTGCCGACTGGAAAAGGCTTGCCACCCGGTACAAGAACGAGCCAACAGTGATCGGCTTTGACCTCCATAACGAGCCGCATGGCGCAGCGCGGTGGGGTGGTTCCAACCCTGCCCATGACTGGCACGCCGCGGCTACCCGTGCAGGGAAGGCCGTCCAGTCGGTCAATCCCAGGCTCCTGATCATTGTTGAGGGCGTCGAAGCCCAGGGCAATGATTCGTGGACCTGGTGGGGCGGAGGGCTCGCCGATGTGGCAACGAAGCCGGTGAAGCTGACCGTCCCTCACCAGGTGGTGTATTCGCCCCACGATTACCCGGCATCGGTTTATCCACAGAAATGGTTCTCGGCGCCCAATTATCCTGCGAACCTGAATGGTATTTGGGATGCTAATTGGGGCTACATTTCCCGGCAGGGGATTGCGCCGGTGCTTGTCGGCGAATTCGGCTCGAAACTCGAAACCACGTCGGATAAGCAATGGATGAGCAAGCTCGTCAGCTACCTGGCGACGAATCAAACCAGTTTCGCCTACTGGTCCTTCAATCCCAACAGCTCAGACACCGGCGGACTGCTGAAATCCGACTGGCGCACCCCGGAAACCGCCAAACTCGCTGCCCTGAAGCCGATCCTGCGGCCCGTGGCACTGCCCGTGCCCACCGCGACGCCAGCGCCAACCACCAAACCGGTTCCTGTTCCAACACCAACACCGGCTCCGACACCCGTGCCAGGGGCCGGCTCAACAGCGGTCACCGCCCAGTGGTCGTTGCAGAGTTCCTGGAACGGCGGCTACGTCGCCAACATCGCGGTCAAGGCGGCGCGGGACGTAAGCACCTGGTCGGTGACGTTCACCGATCCCGAGGTCATCGGCATTGCCAACTCCTGGGGCATGAAGTGCACCTCGGTGCCGAAGAAGTCGGTCACCTGTGTCGGCTCCGACTGGACCCAGAGCCTGCAAAAGGGGCAGACGGCGACCATCGGTCTTCAGGTCAATGCGTCGAAGCCGCCCGTCAAGCCCATCGTCACGGTGACGGCGAAATAGCCCTAGCTGGGTGAGTGGCCGGCCCGGATGCTGTCAGTATCAGCGACCGGGCCGGCTTCGTCTTTGAGCGCCGACTGACGCAGTACCCGCCAGAAGAGATCGGCTTCGGGCGTGCGTTCGGCCCGGATTGTTGCACTGGCACGGAGCGTGTCGGCCCAGTGCTGCACCAGATCGTGATGGAACACGAACTCTTCCAGGGCATTTCGATCGGGCAACTGTAGGCCCGCGGTCTGCTGACCCTTCGGCAACAGCTCGATGGCCGCGATGATCGATTCTAGGGTACGCCGCGCCGTTTCCGGTCCGCGGGTCTGTTCAGGAATCTGGCCCAGCTCTTTGGCTGAGGCGATCTCCGAGCGCAGGGACTGGGTGTAAGCGGCCCAGGAACGTGCATGGTCGGTGTGGACAACCAGGGTGCCCAGCGCTCCGGCGCCGAGGGTCTTGTCGAAGATGACGAACCCGCCCCGGCCATTGTGCTTCGCCGAGTACATCGCCTGGTCGGCCTCCTGGAGAAGGACCCCGCCCAGGATATGAGGAATGCTGACGGCGATACCAATGCTGACGCTCATGTGCAGGCGAATCCCGAGCAACTCAACCGGTGGCCTCACAGCGGCGAGGATGCGCTGAGCCATCGCCGCGCCCTCGTCGCTACCTGTCCCGGGAAGCAGGAGGGTGAACTCGTCGCCGCCGTAGCGGGCCGCGGTGTCACCGGCCCTGATACAGGACTCAAGGCGGCGCGCCAGCTCGACCAGCAGGGCATCGCCCGCGGCGTGGCCATACGAATCATTGACCGGTTTAAAGCCGTCAATATCGACGGCGAGCACCATGACCGGCGCACCGGTCCGTTGGCCGATGCTGAGGGCTTGCGCCAGGCGGTCGTGCAACAGGGTCCGGTTGGCAAGGCCCGTCAGGGGGTCATGGAGAGCTTGGGACGCCAGCCGGTCGAGGAGCGTATTCTCCTCACGGCGGGCACGCTCATGGATGGTCCAATGAACAATGCTCGTCGCGCACATCGCCAAGAACAGGGTGCTGTGGATCAGCGACCAAATAAGTGGTTGCTCGTGTGCCGCGCCGTGGTTGTAGACGGTGGTCGGCATGCTGACACCCAGTAACACGTGATGACCCAGCACCAGGAACGAGGCAGTGGCCAGCGGGGCCCAATCCTCGTACAGCGCAACCACGGGCACCAGGATGAAGAATAGAAAGTGTGCCTCGATGGTGCCGCTGATCTGCACCACCATGGCGGCAATCACCATCAGGGAAGCCGAGCTGAGCGACGCGCTGAAGCGCCTCCCCACGGGGGCTTTCCATGCCAGAAGTGCGACGACGGCTGGAGCGGCGCCCTGCACCAATGCCAGCCAGACCGGGGTCTGCTGGGTGAGGGAAAAGAGGCTAACTATCCCGGCCGAGACCACTGCAAAGAGAAGGATGAGCCGGTGGCGGAGGTGCCAGGCAGGATCAGGGAGTCTCGAACCGCGCGGAAAAGCCCCGAGAACAGCTCTCACCCGCTGGGATACCACCAGAATGCCCTCGAATCAGTCCAGGAACGCGCTTCGCGTCCGCGCCACGATCAATGTGGCATCCTAACGGTAGCCCCAATCCGACCGGAAACCGTCTACCTCACTCGATCTAACGTAAAAATTGTGGTGAAGTGGAGAGCGATACCCACGCCCACATGAACGACCCGGCAATGACGACGGCGAAGAGCGCAAGCCAGACGGGGGAAGGGATACCGGTGCTGCCGTACAACAGGTAGGCGTCGGATGTCTGCAGTTCCCGGCGGCGTCGCAGATGCACCGACGTGACCTTACCCAGATCCCTGATCGAGCCGACCAGCAGCGCCATTCCGAGCGCCACTACAACATGGCCGACTAACTGCTCCGGCAATGCCACCACCAGGATCAGCGAGACACCGGTGGTGACCAGCAGGATCAGCAGCCCACCGCCGTTACGGATGAACAGAAACGCGGCCAGCAGGATCAACGCACCAACTGAGAGTGCCGCAGGTCCCCACCCGTTGATCCCGGCCCACGCCAGCGTCGCCCCGAACACGGCCGGGGTGGGGTACCCCCAGAAACCCGCCCAGGCGGAGCGCCACCCAGGTCGTCCCATCGTCGTCGTCGTACCCGCATGATCCATCGTCAGGGTGATGCCCTTCAGTACCCGACCCGTCATGAGCGCCGCGAAGGCGTGCCCCAGTTCGTGGACGAGGGTGGTGAACAAGCCGAAATACCGCCAGATCGAGCGGGGGAGCGAGAGCGCTCCAGCGGCAAGCACCATGATGGTCAGTTCAATGAAGGCGATGTCCGGAGGGGTAGCCCGGGCGAACACGTCCAGGATCCGGGTCCACCACGTCTCGATCATGCCCCCACCCTACTGAACCGCCCCGGGCGCGCCGGCGTGAAAGACTGATCCCATGTCATCGAGCACCCGACCAAGTCAGCCAGAGGCCCACCGCGACAGAGTCAAGGAACGCACCCATGTCGGGATGCGCATCGACGACGCCTGGCATTCAGTCCAGACCAATCTGGCCCTCAAGCGAGGCCATGTGGAGACGATCATCCCCTACACCGGCTACGGGTCGGGCACGTGGATCCGTGTCCTGGCACGCGTGGTGCTCGCTAATCCAGACGAGATGACGCCGATCAGTGGTGGTGAAGTGCTCAAGACCATCAAGGAAGGCATCCGCGGCTGGCGCAACTTCACCAGTGCCCCGGTGCGGCACGCGAAGGTCACCGTGGAGGTCGACGGCGAAACTCACGAGGTCACCGCCGACCGGGGCGGCATCATCGATGCACGGATCGACGCCCATCTTGCGCCGGGGTGGCACACCATTGCATTGCGCTCGGCCGATGGCACTATTGCGGAGTCGCCAGTGCGGGTCGTCGAGGACGGCACGACCTTCGGTGTTGTGTCGGATATTGATGACACAGTGATGGTCACGGCCCTGCCACGGCCCTTTCTTGCCGCGTGGAATACTTTCGTTCTCGATGAGCATGCGCGCGCTGCCACGCCGGGAATGGCAGTGCTGCTGGAGCGAATCACCCGGCAGGTGCCCGGCGCCCCGGTGCTTTACCTCTCCACTGGTGCCTGGAATGTCGCCCCGGCGCTCACCAGGTTCCTCTCACGGAACCTGTACCCGGCGGGCCCGAAACTCCTCACCGACTGGGGCCCCACCCCGGACCGGTGGTTCCGTAGTGGGCCCGAGCATAAGCGAAGCTCGCTGAAACGGCTGGCCGCAGAGTTCCCCGATATCAAGTGGCTGCTGATCGGCGACAACGGACAGCATGATGAAGAGATCTACGCCGATTTCGCGGAGCACTACCCGCAGAACGTGCGGGCTATCGCGATCCGCCAGCTCACCATCAGCGAGGCTGTTCTGGCCGGTGGCCGGTCCAAAGCCAAACCGTCGTCTCGCACACCCGCCATCGAATGGGTCTACGCGCCCGACGGCGCCGGAATGTCAGCGCAGCTGGCGGAACTGGGAATTATTGACCGCTCTTTTCAGGGGCCGGCAGAGTAGTTCTGTCCTGGTCCTGAGGGCCCGCGTCGGCGCGAATGGTCAGCAGGATGCGGCGCAGCGCCATGCCCAGCGCCGCCGTCGCCTCGATCCGTTCGTCGGATGAGACACGTTTGACCTGCCGCATCAGGTCCTCCACGGCGGCTTCCGCCTTAATCATTGACGGTCCGGTGGTGTCCCAGTCCTGAACTGCCGAGGCCGTGAGGGTCGCGGCAGTTGCGAGAGGCGGTCCGAGAGGTTCGGGCAGCGGAGTGCTGTCCGGTGAACGCCAGATGACGTCAGATAACAGCTCGGTCATGTCTTCGACATAGAACGTGATTCGCTCCATCGACTGCAGGGAGTGGAAATCGGCAGCGAGGTCCCGTTTGTGGCGGTATTGCCGGAGATTGCCGTGGCGGCTGGAGTCCGCCAGCTGAACCGCCGTGCGCACCTCCCTACTAAACGTGGTGAGCTTGTTCTGCCGGTCCGCCCAATCCTTGTGCTCGGGCGGCCAGTGTTCCTCAAGGGCTGCACCCATATCCCGCAACTGCAGGGCAAGCGCGGACCTGAGGCTGTCGAGTCCGGCGACCACTCCGTTGAGGTGCAGGGGAGGGGCTATCAGCATGTTGACCACCAGCCCCACGGTGACTCCCACCAGCATCTGCAGCAGGTACCCGAACGAATACCCGTCTGGGTCGTCGCCGCCCAGCAGGAGCACAAACAGTCCGGCAATGGGAATCCAGTCCCGCCCTGCGCCGATGCGCGGCAGGCCGGCTGCCAGTACGCCGATGCCCACCACCAGGGCCACCGAAAGCACCGAGCGGTCCCCCAAAAAAATGACGGGAAACGCCAGGGCGAACCCGATGGCCAGCCCTGCCAGGGTCTGGATCCCCTGCCGGGCGGAGCCAGCGATGGTCGGATACATGCACGCCACCGCGCCGAGGGGCGCGTAATACGGGTACTCGGAGGCGACGCCCGGAACCTGCAGGGCGATCAGCCAGGCAATCGACGCGGCAAGCGCAGACTTGGCCGCAAGGATCAGCCGCTTGTGTCGGACCAGTCCGCCCATGCCGGTCAGCAAGCGGGCGCCTGAGAGGTTTTTCAGCATGCTTATTATTGTCCCAGCATTCGGGCGGGTAGGAAATCTGGGGAAAGATACTTGATGGTGCGGGATGGACGGCGTAGCGTAGCCATCAAGTTACTTCAGTAACGGGTCAGCGACTCTCCAGCGGAGAGTGTGGGTGCCCCCATGTGGGCCTGACATTTGTTCGCAGGAGTTCCAGAGCGGCCCGGCCGCGCTGTGCCGGGACTCGGAGCTGCGTTCCTTCTGTTTATCTCACCCAACGGAGCGATCACGCCCCGACGGTGACCTAACGACTGGACACAAATGTCTTTGCCTCTCCCGCCCCCACCCAGCTACCCGGCGCTGTCCTACGAACTCTTCCCGCCCCAATCCGCCCAGGCGGAAAACGGCCTGTGGCGGACCATTCGCGCACTCGAGGACACCCGCCCCGACTTCGTGTCGGTCACCTACGGTGCCTCAGGGTCGAACCGCGACACCGCCGTCGGCCTCCTCAAACGACTCCTCGACGAGACCTCCCTCAAGCCCCTCGCCCACCTGACCTGCGTCGGAAATTCGCGGACCTACCTGATGGAATTGGTCGACGAGCTGATCTCCAGCGGTGTGCGGGGCATCCTCGCCCTCCGGGGGGATCAACCCCGCGACAGCACGCTTCCCGAGGGCGAACTGCAGTACGCCAACGAACTGGTGGAGCTGATCCGGCAAGTTGAACGGCTCAGGACAGCACAGCTATGCGCGGGGAAGGTGGCGGTGGGAGTGGCAGCGTATTCCACCAAGCATCCTGAGTCGCCGAGCCTTGAGCATGACATCGAGGTGCTCCTCGCCAAGCAGGCGGCCGGCGCCGACTTCGCCATCACCCAGGTCTACTTCGCTCCCGAGCAGTACAGCAGGCTCCTGCGGACCGCGCGCCGGGCTGGAGTGGAAATTCCCATCATCCCCGGCGTCATCCCGTTCACCAGTGTGCGCCGACTGGAGCGCCTGAGCGAGCTCGCCGGCGTCGAGATCGACGCGTCGCTGGTGGATCGCCTCAGGAACGCCGACGACGACGCCGGCCGCCGGCGCATCGGTGTGCGGGCCACCGTCAACCTGGCACACGCGGCGCTGGACGACGGCGCCCCGGGCATCCACATCTACACCTTCAACGAACACGCGGCAGCACTGGACGTCCTGGATCGGCTGGAGCTCAGCCGTCCGCCAGCGGTCGGCCTCAGCCAATCCGCCTGATCCATTCCCCCTTTCGAAGGACCCACCACCATGAGCAGTGAATTCCCCGCAGCCACCATTATCGGCTACCCCCGCATTGGCCCACGCCGCGAACTGAAGAAGGCCGTTGAGTCCTACTGGGCCGGCACGAGCACCGCCGCGGATCTTGAGCGCATCACCCGCGAGCTCCGCCTGGCCAGCTACACCCGGCTCGCCGCGCTCGGCCTGGGCAAGGCCACCTCAGCGATCCCAGCCTCGTTTTCCCTTTACGACCAGGTACTCGACACCGCTGTCACCTTCGGCGCGGTGCCAGCCCGGTTCCAGGACCTGTCCGACGATAGCGGCCGGCTGGGGCTGGACGCCTACTTCACCCTGGCCCGCGGCGACACCGGGCGGCAGCCCCTGGAGATGACCAAGTGGTTTGACACCAACTACCACTACCTGGTTCCCGAGATCGGCCCGGACACGCCGTTCATGCTCGCCAACGACTGGACGCTCCGGCAGGTGACCGAAGCCGCAGCTCAGGGGATCACGGTTCGTCCGACCCTGATCGGCCCGGTTACCTTCCTGCTGCTGAGCAAAGCAGCCGATGAGGCGCCGACCGGGTTCAACCCGCTGAGCCGCCTCGATGACCTGCTGCCGCTCTACGCTGAGCTCCTAGGCCAGCTGTCAGCCGCCGGAGCGGAGTGGGTACAGCTTGAAGAGCCGGCCCTCGTGGTGGACCAGACGGTCTCCGTCGCCGATGTGGCCAGAGCAGTGGACAGCGCCTACCGGTTCATCACGGCGGTCACCGAGCGGCCCGCGGTGCTGGTCACCACGCAGTACGGCTCACCCGGGCCTTTGCTGCCGGTACTGGTCGCCACCGGCCTGGACGCCCTGCATCTGGACCTTTTCAAGGGGGAACTTCCCGCCGCAGCTGACCTTGCCGGCCTGGGTACCACCACTCTGGTGGCGGGAGTGGTGGACGGGCACAACATCTGGAAGACGGATCTGGCCGCCGCCGCCGGTACGCTCGCCGCCCTCAGCGGGATGACGGCGCGGGTGAGCGTGGCAACGTCGACGTCGCTGCAGCACGTGCCGCACGACGTCGACGACGAACCGCAGCTGGACCCCGAGCTGCGGTCCTGGCTGGCCTTCGCCGACCAGAAGGTGGCCGAGGTGGTCACCCTGTCCCGGTTGGTCGACGGGTCACCCGCCGGATTGATCGACGCGGAG
Organism: Arthrobacter glycogeni; assembly: GCF_054511155.1. Lineage (NCBI taxonomy): Bacteria > Bacillati > Actinomycetota > Actinomycetes > Micrococcales > Micrococcaceae > Arthrobacter > Arthrobacter glycogeni. Next base: position 125,368 of record NZ_JBTNDE010000007.1, read on the forward strand.
GTCTCGACCGCTTCGGCGATCCTGACATCCCGGGCCGGGGCCACGGGAGTGCACCGCCCCGAGGTACGGGATCGCCTGGGTGCGCTGACGCCGTCGGACTTCACCCGCGCCACCTATCAGGAACGGGTCGCGGCGCAGGAGACCGCCCTACGGCTGCCGGTGCTTCCCACCACTACCATCGGGTCGTTTCCCCAGACCGCCGAGGTACGGTCAGCCCGCGCCCGCTTCCACCGGGGGGACCTGACAGCCGCGCAGTACAGGCTGTTGATGCGCGAGGAAATCGCGCGGGTCATTGCACTGCAGGAGGAGCTCGGGTTGGACGTCCTGGTGCATGGCGAGCCGGAACGCAACGACATGGTGCAGTACTTCGCCGAAAACCTCGACGGGTTCGAGGTGACCGTGCACGGGTGGGTGCAGTCCTACGGGTCGCGGTGCACGCGGCCGTCGATCCTGTGGGGGGACGTCAGCCGTCCGCAGGCCATCACCGTGCAGTGGGCCGACTACGCTCAATCCCTCACCGGGAAGCCGGTCAAAGGGATGCTCACCGGACCGGTCACCATCCTGGCCTGGTCCTTCGTCAGGGACGACCAGCCGCTGGGGGAGACCGCCAACCAGGTGGCGCTCGCACTCCGCGATGAGGTGGCCGATCTGGAGAGCGCAGGGATTCGCATCATCCAGGTCGATGAACCGGCCTTGCGCGAGCTGCTGCCGCTACGCAAGGCGTTGCAACCCGACTACCTGGCCTGGTCGGTGAACTCTTTCCGGCTGGCGACGTCGGGCGCCGCACCAGCAACCCAGATTCATACCCACCTGTGCTACTCGGAATTTGGTGCCGTCATCGACGCCATCGATGGACTGGACGCCGATGTCACGTCGATTGAAGCGGCGCGCTCGCGGATGGAAGTGGTCACTGATCTTCAGGCGCAGGGCTTCGGCCGGGGAGTGGGCCCCGGGGTATACGACATCCATTCGCCCCGGATCCCTACTGAGCACGAGGTGGCCGAATTGGTGCAGAAGGCGGTCCGGCACGTTCCGGCCCGGCAGGTGTGGGTGAACCCCGACTGTGGGCTGAAGACCCGCGGCTACGCGGAGACTACCGAGTCGCTGCGCAATCTGGTGAATGCCGCCGCCCGGGTGCGGGCACAGCTCTAACGGCGGATCGGTTCGATGCTCTGCGCCTTGAGGATCCCAGCCAGCTGGTCCATGAAGAGCTGCACCCTGGTGGTTTGCTTGTCGTTGATCTGGAGGGCGAAGATGCTACGCGCCAGGCGAATCTCGGGCACGTCGAGTGCCACCACCCCGGCCGGGCCGTGAGTCATGGCCAGGTCGGGGACCAGGGCGGCACCCAACCCGGCAGCGGCCATGGCGAGGCTGGCATGGAAGTCGTCGCAGTACGCCACCACCCGGGGATGCAGGTTGCAGCTGGCGAACAGGCGTTCGATCACTGTGGCATCGGAGGTCCCCGGGTGGTGCATGATCCACGGCATGTCGGAGAGCTGGTCGGCGCTGACCGCGGCTCCCGGCCGGATCCCCCACGCGGCCGGGAGTACCACCCGGAAATTGTCGTCCCCAATCCACTGACGGCTGACCGATGACGGCCAGGCGAGACCGCCCTGGCCGACCTGGAACACCAGGGCCAAATCCAGTTCACCGCCGGTCCGCAGCCCCTGGATGGTCTGGCCGGGTTCCGCCACATACACCTTCAGGCTGATCCCCAGCCGCCGCCATTCGGGGGTGCCGAGCAACCGGGGAAGGGCATAGGTCGCCAGGCTCGGAAAAATTCCCAGCCGCAGCTCCTGGGTGGACTCGGCCTCGGCCCGCGCCGTGGACGCCAGCAACGCGTCGATGTCGGTGAGCACCTTCGCCGCATGACGTGACATGACGACTGCCGCCTCGGTGGGTACAGCGCTGCGTGCCGACCTCTCGAAGAGGGTGGCTCCGGTATCCCGCTCCAGCGCCGACATCTGTTGTGACACCGCCGACGCCGTGTAACCCAGCCGGGACGCCGCCGCAGTGAAGGAGCCCAGACGGATCACCTCGAGGAGGGTGCGCAAATGTACTGGGTTGACCACCGGCAATCCTTTCGTCAGTTGAAGCCTCAATCATGCCTTTTGGCCCGATCCGTTGCACCAATCCGGGAATCGTCCGTCTCCGAACTCTTACCAAACTATATTTACAACAGGCGTTTTCCTTCTGGGAGGCCTGTGGTGACGAGTTAGCCCGGTCAGATCGGTTCGGGCGGCGGTGTCACTCAACCCACGCGGAGGAGCGCAGATGACCGAGCAGCAGCATGACACTGACCCACTGGTGGCCGGTTGGGGCGAGACCCTTCCCCGGCGCCGGGTCGCCGTCGTCGGCAGTGGTGTTGCCGGGCTGACAGCAGCCTACGTGCTGAGCCGTCACCATGCGGTCACGTTGTACGAGGCCGACCACCGCGCGGGCGGCCACGCCCACACCCACCAGATGCCCATGGCCGACGGCACCACGTCGGGAGTGGACACCGGGTTCATTGTCCACAATGACAAGACGTACCCAACACTGCTGCGGCTCTTCGGCGAATTGGGTGTCCCCACCCAGGACTCGGACATGACCATGTCCGTGCGGTGCGACGGCTGCGGCCTCGAATATGCGGGCGCCAAGGGGCGGCGCGGGGTCTTCGCCCAGCCGGGGGTGCTCCGGCGCGGGAGGTACCTCAGGATGCTGCTCGAGGTACTCCGCTTCCAGCGTGATGCCCGGGCCCTGCTCAAGGAAACCGGCGGGTACGACGGCGCGGCCGAGGCTACGACCGCCGGCGACGGCATGACCCTGGGGGAGTTCCTCGCCAAGGGCCAGTTCAGCCAGTACTTCATCTCTCACTTCATGACCCCGGTGGTGTCCGCCGTCTGGTCCTGCGACCCGGCGACGGCGTTGACCTACCCGGCGCGGTACCTCTTCACGTTCATGTCCCACCACGGGATGCTCACCATCAAGGGCTCACCGCAGTGGCGCACCGTCACCGGTGGTTCGGGGGAGTACGTCAGCCGGGTGCTTGAACACCTCGACGACGTGAGGCTCGGCGCACCAGTGACCCAGGTGCTCAAGGTGGGTGACGGCGTCGTCGTCACCGTTGATGGAGCGTCAGAGACCTACGACGCGGCCGTCATCGCCACCCACCCGCACCAGGCGCTCGCCATGCTGGGCGACGCCGGGCCGTTGGAGGCCGCGGTGCTCGGTGACATGCCGTACTCCATCAACCACACCCTGTTCCACACCGACGAATCGGTGTTGCCGCGCGCCGACGCCGCACGATCCTCCTGGAATTACCGGTTGCCGTCCTGTGAGGCGAGCCCCGACCGGGTGCTGGTGACCTACGACCTCACCCGGCTGCAGCGGCTCGAAGGGCGCACCGACCACCGCTTCCTGGTGAGCCTCGGTGAGGGCGACGAGGTTGCGCCGTCGGCTGTGCTGCGCACCATGACCTACGAGCACCCTCAGTACACGCCGTCGTCGCTCGCCGCGCAGCGTCGTCTCGCCGGGCTCAGCGACGACCGTATTGCGTTCGCGGGGGCCTATCACGGCTGGGGGTTCCACGAGGATGGGGCGCTGTCCGGACTGCGCGCGGCGGAGCGGTTGGGCGGCTCCTGGGACGCCGAGCCCCTCGACGCAGCGCTGGTGGATGCCCCATCATGACCGCTGCCCTGTACCCCACGACCATCCGGCATGTGCGCCGGACGCCACTGCGTAACGAGTTCACCTACCGCAGCTACAGCTGGTTCGTTGACCTCGATGACCTGCCGCAGCTCCCACGGCTGCTCAGACCGTTCGCCGTGTTCGCCGCGGCCGACCACCTGGGCGATCCGGAGCGCTCCATCCGTGCCAACGTCGCCGCCTATCTTGCGGCCCAGGGGATCGACGACGACGGCGGCCGGGTGACCATGCTGGCCAGCGGGCGGGTGCTCGGTCACGTGTTCAACCCGCTCAGCCTGTTCTGGTGCCACCGCGTCGACGGATCGCTGGCCGCCGTCGTCGCCGAGGTGCACAACACTTACGGGGAACGGCACTGCTACCTGCTGGACCCCGATCAGTCGGGCCGGGCGGAGACGGAAAAGGCGTTCTATGTGTCGCCGTTTAACGACGTCTCGGGAAATTATGAGATGCGCGTCCCGGAGCCTGACGAGCGCCTCAAGATCGCTATCACCCTCCACCGGGAGGACCAGTCCCCTTTCATTGCAACGATGGCGGCGCAGCAGCGGCTGCCAGCGACCACCCGCAATGTTGTCCGCATGATCACCGCTATCCCTGTTGCACCACTCCGCGCGGCTGCGCAGATCCGGTGGCAGGGAGTTAAACTCTGGATGCGTCGCTTGCCAGTCCGCACCCGTCCGCACCATGAATCACAGGAGGCAGTTCGATGAGTACCCTTGTCCGTTCCGAGGAAGACGTAGATCCGGAGTATTGGCCCGGTATCGCCAACGTACCGTCGGGCCCGAGGAACAAGGTCGCTGCTGCCCTCGCGGAGAAGATCTTCGCGGCGGCGGTCAATCGCCTGCAGTTGCGGGTGGTGTACGACGACGGCACAGTCCTCGGCGCACCCGGCGGCGGACCCCGCCCCGAAATGCGGATTCACCGGCCCGTCGACTTTTTCGCCCGGCTCGGTGACAACGGGCTGATCGGTCTCGGTGAGGCCTACATGGCGCAGGACTGGACGGCGTCGGACCTCACCGACGTGATGCAGGTGTTCGCCGCGCAGGCGGCCCACCTGGTGCCGGTGCCGTTGCAGAAGCTCCGTGGGCTGTACCTGCCCAAGCCGCCCCGCAAGGAGCGCAACACCAAGGTCAACACCCGGTCCAACATCGCCCGGCACTACGACCTCTCAAATGATCTGTTCAAACTGTTCCTCGACGACACCATGTCCTACTCCAGCGCGTTGTTCGACGCCAACGGGCCGCAGTTGCTCGATGCCCGGTGGGATGAGCTTCCCGAAGCCCAGCAGCGCAAGGTTGACCGCCTGCTGGATCAGGCCGACGTCGGCGTGGGCACCCGGGTGCTTGAGATCGGCACCGGCTGGGGCGAACTCGCGATTCGTGCGGCACGTCGTGGCGCCACGGTGGTGTCGGTCACCCTGTCGAGTGAGCAGAAGGAGCTGGCCGAGCGGCGCATCGCCGAGGCTGGTCTGTCGGATCAGATCACCGTCGAGCTGAAGGATTACCGCGCCGTCGAGGGCCAGTTCGATGCCATTGTGTCGGTGGAAATGATCGAGGCCGTCGGCTACGAGTACTGGGGGGTGTACTTCCAGACCATTGACCGGCTACTGGCGCCCGACGGTCGGGTGGCCATCCAGGCGATCACCATGCCCCACGAGCGGATGATGGTGACCCGCCGGTCCTACACCTGGATCCACAAGTACATTTTCCCGGGCGGGTTCATCCCTTCGGTGCGGGCGATCGAGGACATCACCGACCGCTACACCAGCCTGCGGGTCCGGGAGCGGCTGTCGATGGGTGACCACTACGCGCAGACTTTGCGCCTGTGGGAGGAACGTTTCCTCGCCCACACCGACGATGTGTCGGCGCTGGGCTTCGACCAGGTCTTCCAGCGGATGTGGCAGTTCTACCTGTGCTATTCGAGGGCCGGCTTCCAGTCCGGGTACCTCGATGTGCAGCAGCTCATCTTTGACCGCCGGCCGTAACCATCAGGAGCATTCCTTTGACGCACCCAGAATCCACACTCCAGGCCGCCAGCATCGATAGGGGTATTGCCGGCAAGCTGGCGCGCATCCTCGAACCCATCGTGGGCGGCGAACTGCCCGTTCACCTGCGCGCCTGGGACGGCAGCACGGCCGGGCCGTCTGATCAGCCCGAGGTGCAGATCAACAGCGCCAACGCGCTGCGTCGGCTGCTCTGGAGCCCGGGGGAGTTGGGCGCATCGCAGGCGTATGTCACCGGCGAGATCGACGTGCCCGGCTCGCTCGAGGCTGCGCTGACCCATGTGTGGAGCGTTGTGGCGATGCGGGGTCTGACGATGCCCAAGCTCACCCCCACCCTCGTACTGCAGCTGACCAAGCTGGCCCGCGAGCTGGGGGTTTTTGGGACGCCGCTGCCCGCACCGGCGTCGCAGGCAAAAATCAAGGGCAGGCTGCATAGCCTGCTTCGCGACCGTGAGGCAATCAGTCACCACTACGACCTGTCCAACGCGTTCTACCAGTTGATCCTCGACGACCACATGGCGTACTCCTGCGGCTACTGGCTGTCCGACGATCAGGACTACAGCCTGGAGGACGCCCAGCGGGACAAGCTGGACCAGGTCTGCCGCAAGATCGGCCTGGACACGATGCCAGGCCAGCGGTTCCTCGATGTCGGCTGTGGGTGGGGCTCGCTAAGCCTGTTCGCTGCCGAGCACTTCGGGGCGAAGGTCACCGGCGTGACCATCTCCAGAAAGCAGAAGGCATTTATTGACGAGCGCATCACAGAGCGTGGGCTGCAGGACCGGGTGGAAATTCGGTTGCAGGACTACCGCGACGTCCGCGATGGACCGTACGACGCCGTCGCCTCCCTGGAAATGGGGGAGCACGTCGGGGAAGAGAACTACGGTACCTACACCTCCACCCTGTTCCGTAATGTGCGGCCGGGCGGCAAGGTGCTGATTCAGCAAATGTCGCGGCATGGGAAGCATCCGGGTGGCGGACCGTTCATCGAATCCTTCATCGCCCCCGACATGCATATGCGGGCGGTGGGAGACACGGTCAACCTGATCGAGAACGCCGGCTTCGAAATTCTCGGCGTCGAGGCAATGCGGGAGCACTACGTTCGCACCATCGATGCCTGGCATGACCGCTTTGACGCCAACTGGGACAAGGCAGTCGACATGATGGGCGAGGAAGTGGCCCGCGTCTGGCGCCTCTACCTGGTCGGCGCGATGATGACCTTCCGCGACGGGCGCATGGGAGTGGACCAGATTCTGTCCCAGAAGCCGCTCGGCTAGGTTTCTTCGGGCTCGCGTTCGTGGGCTCGGTCCCTTGGGCTGGGAATCCCTGGCTCGGACTCTCCGGCTCCCGGTCCCGTGGGCGAGGCATTTCTGCGGGGTTTGAATGTCTTGCGCAGGTCTGGTGGGTGCGCGGCGGTCGCACCCGCCAGGGCTGCGCTTTTGTTTTGTCTGTGGGTGGTCTCACTCGCCAGTACTGCGAAGTTGTTCGGTGACGGCGGTGGGGAGGGTGCCGATGGCGGCCACGGCGTTGGCCGGTGGCTGTGACGGCGTTGGCCGGTGGCGACGGCGTTGGAACGACGAGGGCGGCCCAGCGGCCATGGCGGCCCCGCCCCACCTGCGGCGACCGACTTCCTCATTGGCGTCGGCTCAGCTATCCGGCGAGCTCCGGTTGATCCGTGGGGCTGATCGCTCTGGTGTCTGCCTCATGTGTGCAGGTGTGGTGGGTGCGGCGTCGCCGTTTTGGGCTCCCTCCAGTCTTTTGCGCAGCTCTGGTGGGTGCGGGGCGGTCGCACCCACGAGAGCTGCGCTTTAGTTTTGTCTGTGGGCGGTCCCACTCGCCAGTACTGCGCAGTTGTTCGGTGACGGCGGTGGGGAGGGTGCCGATGGCTGCGTTGGCCGGTGGCGGTGGGGGCGAGGGAACGACGACGGTGGCCCAGTGGCCACGGCGGCCCCGCCCCACCTGCGGCGACCGACTTCCTCATTGGCGTCGGCTCGCGGCTATGGGCATTCGCCACCAAGCACTGCGGGTTACCGACACTTAGCCCACGGAACCGCGACACGCCGATGACACGCGACACAGAGGTATTTTTCCTGTGTGCAAGTACTCCACAGGGGTGTGGATGACGCGCACGGATTGGCCGGTTTCCGCGCGTTTTCGAGGGGTTCGCTTGTGGATTATCTGTGGACTAACTCACCGATGAATGACATACTTGTAATACATCATCTTGGGGTCGCATCCATCGGTTTGCACTAGATGTAGTATTTATATATCGAACCGCTGGCAAGGTAGGCATAGGCGGAGCAGCCCGGAACACCACCGGACAGCCCGCTTTTTGAAGCCCTCCAATTCCTGAATATGCGTCGATTACAAGCTAAGAATTACAAGGGGAGAGGGACTATGACCGTCACGGTTTACACCAAGCCAGCATGCGTACAGTGCAACGCCACCTACCGGGCCTTGGACAAGAAGGGCATCACCTACCAAAGTGTGGATATCTCACAGGATCCAGCTGCTTTGGAGCGGGTCCGTGCGCTGGGCTACATGCAGGCCCCAGTTGTCATCACCGAACAGGACCACTGGTCGGGGTTCCGCCCAGACAAGATCAACGAACTGGCCGAACTGAGCCATGCATCGGTCAGCTCGGTCGCCTGATCTGAGAGGAAACGGATCTCTCCTCGACCAGATGGCCAGCGAGCCGTCGTCGGGAAGCATCCACCCGGACATGACCCTCACAGCAGTGGACACCTCACCAACCGCACCGGTTCCTGGCGAACCGGGCGGAGTGACCAATGCCCGGCTGATCTATTTCTCGTCGTCCTCGGATAACACCCACCGGTTCGTGCAGAAGCTGGACGCAGCAATGGATGTGGAGTCTGCGCGAATGCCGCTGCTGACACGGAATCCGACGCTCAAAGCACTACGGCCGTTTGTGCTGGTCCTCCCCACTTATGGAGGCGTCTCCGGACGGGGTGCAGTACCTAAACAGGTGATCAAGTTCCTCAACGACGAGGGAAACAGATCATTGATCCGGGGCGTCGTCGGCGCCGGGAACACCAACTTCGGGGAAACCTACTGCCTGGCGGCGGACATCATCGCCGCCAAATGTGGGGTACCCGTTCTATACAGATTTGAACTGATGGGAACGTCCGAGGACGTTGACCGCGTAGCCCAAGGATTGGAAGCGTTTTGGATATGACTGTTGCAGAGACAGAGACAGAGACCACGGGAGCAGGCGGCACCGCCGCACCTCAGCTTGAGCGGTTCCACGGCATGGGCTATCACGAGCTCAACGCCATGCTGAACCTCTACGGTCCCAACGGAGAGATCCAGTTTGAGGCCGATCGCGAGGCTGCACACCAGTACTTCCTGCAGCACGTCAACAACAACACGGTGTTCTTCCACGACCTCGAGGAGAAGCTCGACTACCTCGTGAAGAACGAGTACTACGAGCGGGAAACCCTCGACCAGTACTCAATGAACTTCATCCGCGACCTCTACAAGCGCGCGTACACAAAGAAGTTCCGCTTCGAGACGTTCCTTGGCGCCTTCAAGTTCTACACCTCCTACACGCTGAAGACGTTCGACGGCAAGCGTTTCCTGGAGCGCTATGAGGACCGCGTCTGCATGGTGGCACTCCACCTGGCCCGCGGCGACCAGCAGTTGGCGCTGCAGATGGTCGACGAGATCATTGAGGGTCGTTTCCAGCCGGCCACCCCCACCTTCCTCAACGCCGGCAAGCGCCAGCGCGGTGAGCTGGTCTCCTGCTTCCTGCTTCGCATCGAAGACAACATGGAGTCCATTGGCCGGTCCATCAACTCGGCGCTGCAGCTCTCCAAGCGGGGCGGCGGTGTGGCCTTCGCGCTGACCAACATCCGCGAGGTCGGTGCGCCGATCAAGCAGATCGAGAACCAGTCCTCGGGTGTTATCCCCGTGATGAAGCTTCTTGAGGACAGCTTCTCCTACGCCAACCAGCTGGGAGCCCGCCAGGGTGCGGGAGCCGTGTACCTGCACGCGCACCACCCGGACATCTACCGCTTCCTCGACACTAAGCGTGAGAACGCTGACGAGAAGATCCGGATCAAGACCCTCTCACTCGGCGTAGTGATCCCTGACATCACCTTCGAACTGGCGAAGAAGGACGAGGACATGTACCTGTTCTCGCCCTACGACGTCGAAAAGGTGTACGGCATGCCGTTCTCCGACGTCTCGGTCACCGAGAAGTACTACGAAATGGTTGACGACGCCCGGATCAAGAAGACCAAGATCAAGGCCCGCGACTTCTTCCAGACTCTTGCGGAGATCCAGTTCGAGTCCGGCTACCCGTACATCATGTTCGAGGACACGGTGAACCGGGCCAACCCGATCGACGGCAAGATCATCATGTCCAACCTGTGCTCCGAGATCCTCCAGGTCTCGCAGCCCACGACGTACCACGATGATCTGTCCTACGACGAGACCGGCAAGGACATCTCCTGCAACCTGGGTTCGCTGAACATTGCGAAGACCATGGATTCGCCGGACTTCGGTTTGACCATCGAGACGGCTATCCGGTCGTTGTCGGCGGTGTCGGACATGTCCAACATCGTTTCAGTACCATCGATCGCCCGCGGCAATGACCAGAGCCACGCCATCGGTCTCGGCCAGATGAACCTGCACGGTTACCTGGCTCGTGAGCGGGTCCACTACGGGTCCGAAGAGGGCCTGGACTTCACCAACATTTACTTCTATTCGGTGGTGTACCACGCAGTGCGCGCGTCCAACCGGTTGGCGATTCAGACCGGCACAACGTTCGGTGGCTTCGAGAAGTCCAAGTACGCCTCCGGCGAGTTCTTCGACAAGTACACGAACCAGGAATGGGTTCCGCAGACGGAGAAGGTTGCCGAGTTGTTCAAGGGCATCCACATTCCTACCCAAAAGGACTGGAGCGCGCTGAAGGCTTCGGTGATGGAGCACGGCATCTACAACCAGAACCTGCAGGCGGTGCCGCCGACCGGTTCGATCAGCTACATCAACAACTCCACCTCGTCGATCCACCCGGTGGCGTCGAAGATCGAGATCCGGAAGGAAGGCAAGCTGGGCCGCGTTTACTACCCGGCGCCGTACCTGACGAACGACAACCTCGAGTACTACCAGGACGCGTACGAGATTGGCTTCGAGAAGGTCATCGACACCTACGCGGCCGCCACACAGCACGTGGATCAGGGCCTGTCGCTGACGTTGTTCTTCAAGGACACCGCCACCACGCGTGACATCAACAAGGCCCAGATCTACGCCTGGAAGAAGGGCATCAAAACCATCTACTACATCCGTCTCCGCCAGCTCGCGCTGGAAGGGACTGAGGTGGAGGGCTGCGTCAGCTGTATGTTGTAACCGATATCGGTTGATATTTGCTTGGGTACGACGGCGGGTCCTCGCCCGTCGTCGTACGCTTTATCTAGGAACTAACCCACCATTTAGGGGATGACATGACCGAGAAGGTCAAGCTGCTTAGCCACGTTGAGGCAATCAACTGGAACCGCATCCAGGACGACAAGGACGTGGATGTCTGGAATCGTCTGGTCAACAACTTCTGGCTGCCGGAGAAGGTGCCGCTGTCGAATGATGTGCAGTCGTGGGCGACGCTGACTCCTGACGAGCAGCAGCTCACCATGCGCGTCTTCACGGGTCTGACCCTGCTGGACACGATCCAGGGCACCGTTGGCGCTGTCAGCCTGATCCCCGATGCGATCACTCCGCACGAAGAGGCCGTGTACACGAACATCGCGTTTATGGAGTCGGTGCACGCCAAGAGCTATTCCTCGATTTTCTCCACGCTGGCTTCCACCAAGGAGATCGACGAGGCGTTTCGCTGGTCGACGGAGAATGAGAATCTGCAGCGCAAGGCGGAGATTGTCATGAACTACTACCGCGGTGACGATCCCCTGAAGCGCAAGGTGGCGTCGACGCTGCTCGAGAGTTTCCTCTTCTACTCAGGCTTCTACCTGCCGATGTACTGGTCCTCCAGGGCGAAGCTGACCAATACGGCTGACCTGATCCGTCTGATCATCCGCGATGAAGCTGTTCACGGCTACTACATCGGCTACAAGTTCCAGAAGGGGCTCGAGAAGGAGACCGCTGAGCGGAAGCAGGAGATCAAGGACTACACGTTCGAACTGCTGTTCGAGCTGTACGAAAACGAAGTGCAGTACACCCACGATCTTTACGACTCCGTCGGCCTGGCCGAGGACGTCAAGAAATTCCTGCACTACAACGCCAATAAGGCGCTGATGAACCTCGGTTACGAAGCCATGTTCCCGGCGTCGGTCACCGATGTGAATCCTGCGATCCTGTCGGCGCTGTCACCGAACGCCGACGAGAACCACGACTTCTTCTCCGGATCAGGCTCGTCTTATGTGATTGGTAAGGCAGTCAACACCGAGGACGACGACTGGGACTTCTAGTCTGCTGTCTATGTCTGATCTGAGTTTTTCTGTGAGGTCGGAGACGAGGTGGCGGTTCGCGCATCGATTCAGTCCCGTATCCGAGCTGCGTGCGAGATTCTACAGAAGGTGGCCATTTCCCACCCTAAATGGCCACCTTCTACGGTAGTTTGGCCAACTGTATCGTGCAGTTCTCAACAGGTTCCAAGTATCTATCAGAGGGTGCAGTCGGCCCAATCTGTCCAGTCAAAGTTCGGCGACGGCGTGGCGGGGCTGTTCCTTCAGAGGGTGAACTCGGTCCATGGCGGGTAGTTTCGGTGGCGGTCGGAAAATTGAGCCGTTGTGACGGCGGCAGGTTTCAGCGGTCGTTGCAACAGTTTAGGAGTCTGTCGGTGGTGAGAGGAGACTCGCGAGCTGCTCGGCGGGGCTTTGACAGCCTAGAATTTCTCGTGGTCGGCGGTTGAGCCCAGGTAGCTGACCTCGGGGCGTCATCGGATGTCATGCCCGAAGCCTGCAAGCGGACTGTGGGTTGGAGGCCTTTTAGGGTTGCCAGGAACTGCTTCTCTTGACCGGCACATTCGGACATCCCACGGATGAGCCGACCAACAAGTGAGCAGTGAGCTTGGCGGAAGGAGTCACCCTCCCTGAAAGTGACATTGCACAGCCCTTCGTCAGCCTTGATGGTCCCCTCGTGCTTGTCGGCCAGCTAGAGCAGGTCTGGTGCCGACGCGCCCAAATTGAGCGTTTTGCACACTACTCCGCCTCACTCCAGTGTTGAACCAAAGTTGAGCCGCCTTGACTCGGCTGTGGCTCTGCCGGAGTGCGTTGGGTCGGGAACGCCTACAGGCAGCGCGGCTGGAACGTCGGATCCGCTGGGCCCTCCTGCGCAAGAGCATGAGACACCAGCCGGTGCACCACCGGATCGTTGGGAGCCTGGTCATGCTCGACCAGGTCCAGCGCGCATTTGTCCTGAATGGTGATGTTGGTGACCTGCTGAGCTCGCCCGTCGAGGAACTGGCTGGTGTACGGCGTTACAACCTCGTCGTACTTCGTGCTGATCACCGTGTACGACGGACCATTCACCGTGTCACCGATCGAGTTCAGCTCAGTCAGGAAAGGTGAACCAGCCTGCTGATCGGAACATGCCTGGCAGAGGGAGTTGGAGTCAGACGCAGCGAGCGACGGGTCCTCATCGGCAGGCACGAGTAGTCCCTCGGTGCCATGGTTGGAGGGAGCGATTCCGACCAGGTGGTTGACCTTCTTGGCGCCGCCGAGGAACCCGATGTAGTAGCGCGGCATCATGCCGCCCTGGCTGTGGCCGACCAGATCGACCTTCTCCGCTCCAGTAGCACCCAGCACAGCGTTGACGAACGAGCCAAGCTCCGCGGCAGAATCAGCTACCGGGCCGGTGGCATCGATGTTGTTGGTGGTGCCGTAGTTGAGGGCGAAGACACAGTAACCCTGCCCGGCGAGGACCGGAGAGAGCGTGGACCAGTTCTTGAGCATGCTTTCGAACGTTCCGGGCACGAGGATGACGGGGTACGGGTGTTCGGCGCTCGGCTGGCAGGACCAGTTGTTCGCGCCGGGCGGGGAAATGTCCTCGGTATCGGCTGTGGCAGGCGGCGCCCCGGCTAGGCTTCCGCCAAGCAGGGCCAGAGTGGCAAGGAATGTCGAAAAACGGTGGGGCATGCGCTGAAACCTCTTCGTATCATCGAAGCTCCCCGGACGGGAGCATGCACCGCACAAACGATAGCTACTGGCCGGTAACCTTCGCAACACTAATGGGAATATGTGCATGCTCCGGCAACCGCACGCCGTCGTGCCGCGCCAATGTCGAAGCCCACCAGACGAAGGCCTGAATCTGCCTGTCAGAGAACGAATTCGTCCACAAAAGGCAGTGCTGCACTAGTTCGCTGTAGTCGGTCACCCGGAGTCTGAAAGGCCAAACTGAATTCGTGTCGACGCCGCTATGGATGCAATGCTCCGCGACATAGGCGCACCGGCCGTACCCTGGGACGTGGTAGTGGATTTCGGAAGTTTGGGGGGGATCGCGGACGATAACTGTCACTTAATGGCCGTGATTGCGCCCGGTGGTCAGGGCGTGTCTGGCGGCGCGTCCTGTGGCACTACTGCGGTTGAACTTTTCATGGCAACAGATATTTCTGTGAATGCCGGTGGTGACGTCGAGTCAGCTCAACAATTGTTTGCTGTAGATAGTGGCGTACGTTTCGGTCGTGGGGCGCGCCTAGCGGCAGAATGTTTTGCTCGGTTCCAGTGGTTGACTGAATGACGTCACTGCCTGCAGGGGTGATGGTGAATAGCCGTCTTTTTTGTTCGACCGCAGGTTGAGAGTGGGAGATGAAGCCTCCGGTTTCGAGATTGTCCAGGATCCTGGTCATGGTTTGTGTTTGGACCCGGACGCGGCGGGCAATGTCAGCTTGGGTTCCCGCGCCTTGCAGGGTAATCACCAGCAGTACGGTCAGCCCCGCGTGAGTTATCCCAAAGATGGCGAGTTCCTTGTTCCACGCGTTTTCTACGAGCCGGGTAGCGGTCAGCAGAAGGCGGTTTGTTGACCATTGATCCAAGTCCAGCTCCTGCATCGCTTCGAAACTCCTATTTGCTCAATAGCCGGTCGGCTATTGGTGCCGGTATTTGTTGACCATGGGGCAGTCGAAGGGGTCGCGGGCTGCGAGTCCTACCCGGTTGAGGTAGGAGACCACTGCACCGTAGGACGCGGCGACGCCGACCTCGGTGTAGGGGACTTTGAGGCGTTCACAGTGTTCGCGGACGATCAGGGCCGCCTGGCGCAGGTGCGGGCGTGGCATGTCCGGGAACAGGTGGTGCTCAATCTGGAAGTTCAGCCCGCCGAAGGCGTTGTTGACGAACGTTCCGCCCTTGATGTTTCGTGAGGTGAGGACTTGTTTCTGGAAGAAGTCGAGTTTGCTGTTTTTCGGGATGATCGGCATGCCCTTGTGGTTGGGGGCGAAGGACGCACCCATGTAGATCCCGAACACGGCCATCTGCACGCCGATGAAGGCAAACGCCATGCCGACGGGCAGGAACCAGAACAGGACGCCCAGGTAGGCGCCGAACCGGACCGCGAGGAGCGCGAGTTCAATCCAGCGGCCCTGGACGGCTCCGGGGCGGAACAGGGTGCCGATGGATTTGGCGTGCAGGTTCAGTCCCTCGAGGGTGAGTAGGGGGAAGAAGAGGTAGCCCTGGCGGCGGGTGATCCAGGCGTGGAGGCCCTTGGCTTTCGCGGCGTCTTCTTCGATGAAGGAAATGGTGTCGATCTCGATGTCGGGGTCCTTGCCCAGCACGTTGGGATCGTTGTGGTGGCGGGTGTGTTTGTTCATCCACCATTGGTAGCTGATGCCGACGACGCCGGCTGCCAGGATCCGCCCGGACCAGTCGTTCGCGCTGCGGGTCTTGAAGATCTGCCGGTGGGACGCTTCGTGGGCCAGAAACGCTAGCTGGGTAAAGACGATGCCGAGCACTGCGGCGATGAGCAACTGGAACCAGGTGTCACCGAGCAGGGCGAATCCGGTCCAGGCGGCGCCCATGGTCAGCGCCAGCACGGCGAAGACCGAGACGTAGTATCGGCGGCGACGGTTCAGCAGCCCCTCCTTGCGCACCTGCTTGAGCAGGATGGAATAGGAGGCGACAATGTCGTTAGGCTTCGAAACGCGCACACTACGGGTAGGGGCGGCAATACTCATTGGTTGTTCCTTAGTGGACGAGACCCCCACGGTCGGTGCTGGAAACCGTCGGGGTCCTGGTGGTGAGCGGGACCCCGACGGTTTGGCGTTGCTTTAGGTCCGGCTGGCGGTGTCGTGCTCCCGCTTCCGGCTGAGGATCAGGGCCAGACCGATCATCGCGACACCGAGGAATAGGTGCAGCCAGTTATCCGCGTCGTTCAACGGAACGAAGTTAGCGTCGGAGTTCTGGTCAATCACTAGCCCGTAGATCCAGAGCACCAGGTAAATCACTCCTCCAACGAGGAGGTAATTTTTGGCGTTCGAATAGGTGCGGGCAAGGACCAATCCCGCGACGCCGAACAGTAAGTGGACGATGTTATGCAGGATCGAAACCTGGAACGTTCCGAGCAGAAACGCTTCGGACTCGTGTCCTGCCATGTCCATTTGGTCCATCTGACTGGTGACCCCGGGGATGAAGCCAAGGATGCCGACTAGCAGAAACACCGCCCCGATAGTCATTGCAGCTTTCTGCATGGTCGTCTTCTCGCGAGTGCTATTAACCTGATTGCTATGGGCGGTCATGATGTCCTCCTAGAGAAAATTTGTGTTCGGATTCCTTGGATCCTGGCGGGCGTTAGATGGGGCCGCTGGTCCCGGGGCTCCTGGTTTCAGTGCCGGCAGTTTGGCTGGACTGGATGTTGTCTTTTGCGTCCTGTGTCTTATCCTTCAGGTCGGAGGCGGCGCCGGTACCTTCGTCCTTGACTGTTTGAGCTGATTCAGTTGCTGTTTCCTTGACGGAATCCATTGCTTCCTGGGCCGGCTCTTTCATGTCTTCCATGACCTGCTTGGCGGACCCGGTGATTTCGCTTGTCAGCGGCTGTGCTTTGTCCTTCAGGGCTGACGCGGCTTCCTTTTCCTTCTCGCTTGCTGGGATCAGCGACGCGATAAGCATGCCGGCTCCGAAGGCAATCAGTCCTGCGGCAAGGGGGTTGCCCTTGGCTTTATCGCTGAGCTGATGGGGCGCGTCGTGCACGGCGTTACCGGCGTCGTGGACTGCGGACTTTGCGGAGTCTCCGGCATTTCCGGCTGATCCCATGACTCCAGTTTTGACGTTGTCAGCGGAACCCATGATTTTATCCTTTACGTTACCGACGGCGCCCTTGACTTTGTCTGTCTGACGTTGGGCGATATTGGAGGGGTTGACTTTATCGGCCACGGCATCGACGTTCGTTCCGAGGTCGGCCCGGGTCAATTCGATTTCTGCGCGGATTTGTTCTGGTGTCTTGTTCATGGAGTGTGTTCACCTGGTTTCAGTGTGGGAGGGAGTTCTTTGAGGGTCTCAGCGGTGTCCGGCATTCCGCGGACGGCTTTGAGTTCCTTCTTGCCTTTGGAGGCAAGAACGGCGGCAACAATGCCCCACAGCACGGCAATGATGACCGAGGACCAACCGAGACCGATCAGATCCCCCAATCCCCACATCAGAGCCAAAGACAGGAAAAGCAGAACAAAGTGCCCTGCTATCCCAGCGCCGCCGAGCATTCCCGCGCCCTTACCTGCCTGGGTACCGGTTTCGCGGAGCTCAGCTTTAGCGAGTTCCAGTTCCTGGCGCATCAGGGTAGAAATGTCACGGCTGACCTCGCCTAGGAGGCTGCCCAAGGATTCGTGTTCGGCCTTTTCGTGAGCCTCGCTGGGGGGCGGTTGCCCAGGGGTGTACGATGAGCCGCTTGTTGGTGGGTAGCTCATTAGCGAATCTCTCGTCGGCCGGGAAGGTCGCCGATTGGTGGTGTTCCCGGCGCGATGGTCGGATAGGTATCTGCCGGATCCAGTACCTGCGTATCAGGTACCGCGGGGGCGGCATGGGCCGGAATCCGTGTTCCAGCTGGCGGCGTCATCGCCGTCTGCGATGGTGGCCCACTCTGGGTACCAACGGAAGTGTTGCCTGAACCGGAACCGTCGGATCCGCCCAGATTTCGGGCCAGACGCCCTGCCACGAGTCCGGCGCCAGCGGCCATCACCAAGAAGGTTCCCGGATGGGACCGAGCATAACCTTTGACCTCATTGAGCAGCGAACCCGGGTCGCGGCCCTCAAGCCAACCGGCAGCGGATCCCGTTCGATCAGCAGCCTGCTGCACCAACTGCTTTGCCGGCCCTTCGTCCTCAGTTTTGTCGGCCATGGATCGCAGTTCATCACTCAACGCCCGCAAGCCCTCGGTGACTTTCTGCTGCTGATCTCCCGCTTGACTCTTCAAATCCGAGCCCAATTCGCCTAGCAAGTTCTTCGCCTGGGTGCCTGCCTCGGAGGCAACATTCTTCACCTCGGAAGCAGTGGTCTGCGCGACTCCCTTCGCCGCATCCGTACCCTCCTGACCAAGATTTTTTGCTTCATCCTTCGCCTGGGTCGATGACGACTGAGCACTGCCTGAGGTGCCGACCCTTTCCGTAGGCGGTACGGGAATGACCGGGTCTTCCGACCAATTTTGGGTACTCATAGTGTTCTCCTTTGGTACGGGGCCGAGTGTGGAAAACCCGGCCTTATCGGTGTGGCGTTCGGTATGACGCGGATTGTGTACGAGAAGGCGGCTGGTGCTCGCGGCACGTTACCATTCTTTACTCCACACAAGTTGTCAAGATTCTGGTGCGCTTGCCGGTGGGGCCCGGGGCCCTAACTACCGGAAGAACAGCATGCTTAGCTTTACAGTTAAAGATAAGCACGCTTATCAGTTCTTCGCAAGAGCTGGAATGTCGTCGATTGTCGTCTGGGTGTGTTCGCGGTGGCGATGAATAGATCCACGCTGGTGACCGTGTGCTCAACCGGTTTTTTATTGATTCGATGGGGTTTAGGTTGGAGGGTCTGACCCTGCGTTCGGGTCGAGTCAGCGTCGCGTGGAAATGTCCGCTGAGCGCAATACTCGTTGTTGGGCTCCCAAGACAATGAGGGCGGCGCTGGGTGCAGGCAGTATTCACTGCAGTCTTCCGAGCTGATTCTGGGCTCTCGCCAACTCCGCCGGAGCACCCGCACCCAACTCGGTAGCCCTCGTCCAGCAATGCGCTGTCAATCCCTACTGCAGACTCGGCGAACCAGGTCAATCAGTATCCGGGACTTCTGGAATCGTCTACACCAGCAGTGCCCATGCGAGTGTGGTCATCCTTTTTGTTCTTCTTGAGGCCCGCCAGGCCCGCCAGACCAAGAAGGCCGAAGAGACCCCACAGGCACGCGTCCCCCTTTTGTCGTCGCTTTCCGGGTCTGCTGAATGGCGGGGGGGGGGGGCGGGGGAGTGCTTTCGCCGTATCGTCTGGGGGTGCCAGGAGATCGCAACCCCAC